>JASLXP010000895.1 GCA_030740295.1 Planctomycetota bacterium | reverse complement strand
GCGTCTGTAAAAGCGCCGACACCGGCCGACTTCTCCTGCGGTTCAGGGCGATAGACTTCACCCCATGGCGTCATGAAATCAAAAAACGCCCAACGCTTGCCGTCCGGAACCGGAGCGGAGGTGAGTGGATCGAGCAGGCCGCCATCCGGTTTCCCGCTCGCCACCCAGCGGTCAGGATGATTGGCCTCGCCACCAATCCTCAGGTAGTTGGAACAGAGCACCCAGCGTGTGTGTTTTTTTCCGAGTTCAAAATCGCAGGTGACGACAATGCGGGGGTCATTATCCCAGTGTTCCGCCCTTATTCGCACAATGTCGATGGCAGCTGAGCCGGCTTGCTTCACTCTGAATTGGCCCAACAGCACGGCCCGCACGGGCCCTCGCTCGACGATGTTGAAATTACCGCCAATAACCTGGCCCCACGAAACCTGGAACAGTCTTCCTACTGGGACGTCATCCCCGGCCCATGCACGCGCAATCGTCGGCGTGGCCCCCTTCCCCTGCACCCATTCCACGCGGTACATCCCGTTAGACACGGTAAAGACCGCTTTGCCCAACTTCTTGTCTGTGCTCTGTTGAACTGATACATCAGCGCGCAAACTCCCTTGGGCCAGCACCAGAGCAGACAGACACAGCACTCCCGTCGATCCCAATGTCTGCAAACTCAGGCTTGCGGGGCGAACATCTGGCATGGATGACACCTTGTAACGAGAAAGACGCTTACGGGAGCGTTATCCTCGCTGCGGCATGCTTCGCAACCGGGGCAACAGCAGACAAAAAGGCAGGCCACATCCCTGTGACCTGCCTTCTGTTTGGCGAGGTGATACCTCTCCAGCTCTGAATTATTCGGTTTCTTCCTTTGTCAGTGTGGAAGGCTTGAGTTTGCGGATGAGCTTGTCTACCGAGGAGCGGGTGTTGGGGTCTTTCTCAATTAAGAGCTCCACTCGCCGGTCCGCTGCGATGACGGTAGTGTGGTTCTTGCCGCCGTAGTATTCGCCTATTTCTTTGTAAGACACGCCCAGGAGCTTACGGGTCAGGTAAAAGGCCACCTGCCTTGCCTGGGTAATGGTCTTTGACTGTTTCTTTGATTTCAGTTGTTCAGGGCTGACATTGTAGAGCTCGCTGACGGTGTTCTCGATGGACTCCACGCTCAGGGTTTCGAGTGGCTGGGAGATGAATTCAGAAAGAATTTCATCGACGTTCCTGCGGTTCATTCTGGTGCCGAAGCGTTGTTCGAGTCCCAGCCTGTTCGCAACGCCGACAAGTTCCCTTGGTGTTCCGCTTACGGCGCGGGCCACGTATTCGAGCTCTTCTTTCGGAAAATCTCTTGCCTGCTTTTTGATGTGCTTTCCCAGTATGGACAGCCTGGTGGGATAGTCGGGCTTGTTGATGGGAGCCATGATGCCAGAGATGAATCTGCTCTTCAGCCCATCATCAAGAGCTTCAATGTCGCCCGGATGAACCAGGCTGGAGAGCAGTATGCTTTTATTCTGGTTGTAGAGTTCATTGAAGAGATAAATGAACTCACGCTGCGTGCCTGCCTTCTTACCCAGTCTGTGAACGTCATCCACGGCCAGGACATCGAGGTCGATGATCTTGCGCTGAAAGGACTCACGTTTAGAGCCGACAACCGAAGAGCAGAACTCTGTCACGAAATACTCGCAGGTCATGAAAGAGACTTTCCAACCAGGATTGTCCTCTTTCATTTTTTTGCAGGCTGCCTGAAGGAGATGAGTTTTCCCTACACCATGTGGACCGTGGAGGAAGAGCGGGCTGATGCCTTCTTCACCGAGAGCCAATGCTTCAGTTGCGCCGTGCGCTATCCGGTTGCACTGGCCAGAGACAAACGTGGCAAATGTCATTGCCTTGTTCAGTCGCTGCTGCGTGATCTTTGGCGCGGAAAGCACTTCAGCCGCGGCCTTGATGGGTGCGGAACCCGATATCAGATCAGTCTGCGTGCTGACTGGCTCTCCTGTCTGCTGTTCTCTCACCTCAAACTTCACAGGCTGGTTTGAGCCGGTCACTGCAGCCAGAGATTCCTGGAGGATGGGGCCGATGCGAGACTTGGCGAACTCCTTGGCAAAATTGTTTGGGAAGACTAAAGCATAGGCGCCTCCTTTCTCTTCCAATGCAGCTTCTTTAAGCCACATCTCAAATCTTTCTTTAGGAATCTTGGCTTTGACATGTTCCAGAACCTCGGGCCACAGGCCCACACTTACCCCTGGGTTCATGGGCTTTCTGAGAGTTGAAGGTTAGATTGTAGAGAATGTCGCAGTGCGGGAGAGAGGTGCCGTTGGCTTCGCCGGGAAGAAAGCCTTTCTACCAATCGTAGACACGCCCTTGTCGGCCCATCGAAATGTTCTCAGGGGTCAAAAGGAGTGCAAGAAACAAGATTGCTGAGGAAGTCAGAGATGTTTGAAAAAGACTGCCTTCTTCGGCCCATCAATCTTTCAGGTTTTGCTTGGAAAGGTCTGGAGAACCCAACCCGCAGCGTCCCTCTCGATGCGATGCGAAAGGTAGCAAAGCGATTTTTTGAATGCAAGTAAATTTTATGAGTACACCGGCTGAAAAGGCCGACTACGCGATCTAAGCACTTATGCTGCTTGATATAAAACTCGAAAAAATTTCTGAGAAAAATTTTTCTGACCACGTTTTTCGAGGTGTTTTTCGCGCCTTCGTCAAAGACTCTCTAGAACCCCTTTTGAACTTTCATCGCGTGAAGTTTTCAGCCGCTCAAGGTTATCTGCTTTGTGGCGCACGATCTTAGGGCTCAGAATGAGGAATGGTGAATGGTGAATGGTGAATCGTGAATCGTGAAGGGGAATGGTTGATGGTGGTGGGTGAAGGATTGATGGTTGATGGTGAATCGTGGATGGTTCATGGAGCAGGATGAAGGGCTGGAATGATGGAGTGATGGATGGATGGTGCCGTTGTCTGGACATTGGCCCGTAATGACCAACTTTAACGGTTCCGAAATCTCAGACTGGCTCAAGCCAGCCACTGCGAACCCGATGTCACACGATTCACCATTCACCATTCACTATCAACCATCAGTCCTCCTGTTTCGGTTCCACCAGACTGAGAGTCTGTTTCAGTTGCTGCAAGGTAAGTGGCTTGGGCAACAACAGATCGATCTGGGTGGGCACGATTCCTGACTCCATCATGGACGTCCCCAGGGCGGTCAGCATTACAATGGGGGTGTCCGGGGACATCGTCTTGATGGCTGAGGACAGCGCGTCGCCGTTCATTCCGGGCATCAGGCGGTCGGTGACTACCAGATCGAACGTTCCTCTTCCAAACTCATCAAGCGCCTCATTGCCGTCTGAGGCGGTGACTACATCGCAGCCGAAGAACGTGAAAATGTTTTCCACAAAGGTCTGCACTCCGGAATCATCATCCACTACCAGGACTCGTATCTTCAGGTCTGCCGTCTCCGCCAGCCAGACCGGATCATCTGCCGACTTTGTTCTCGCCCGGGTCAGTCCCTTCCTGGGGGCTCTGCCAGAATCGGGTACTTCGGCCTTCATCTCGGCTTCAATGCACTCATCTATGGCCTGAAGCAGGGCGGTCGCGCCGGAGTAACGGCGTTCCGGCTTCTTGGCCATCATTCTAAGAACTATCCGGTTCATGGCATCGCTGATTCCTTCACAGCAATCGGCTAGAGGCTGAGGCTCCTCATTTATCTGCTTATCCAGAATGGAGTCCTTATCCGAGCCCGGAAATGGATAACGGCTCGAGAGCAGCCTGTAGAAAGTGCAGCCCAGAGAGTAGATGTCAGAGCGCTGATCGACCGGCTCCCCTCTGGCCTGTTCGGGTGACATATATTGAGGGGTGCCGTGCAGTCCCTTTTCTGTACTGTCGCCCCCCAGGCTGACAGCGATACCCAGGTCGCCGATCTTTGCCGCGCACCGGCTGTCGAGCATGATGTTTTCCGGCTTGATATCCCGGTGCACGATGCCCTTTTCCTCGGCGTACTCCAGACCGCTGGCAACATCTTTCATGAGGCTCAGCGCGCCAACCGGCAGCAGCATGTCCGTGTGGTAAAGCAGTTCACCGAGGCTGCCCCCGGGCATGAACTCCATGCTGTAAAAGAGATGGCCCTCGACCTGGTTTACATCGTAGACCTGAACGACCCGCGCGTGATTGAGCCTGCCTGCAGCACGGGCCTCATTGACAAAATGTTTCACAAAGGTCGGATTGGCGGATCTGCTGGGGGAGAGCACTTTCAAAGCGACCGGACGGTCCATAGAAAGCTGTCGTGCCAGGTAAACCGTGCCAGCGCCGCCACGGCCAAGCCGTTTTTCAATGAGATAGCCACCCAACTCCTTTCCAAACAGCCCGCCCCGTTCCTCAGCTTCATCGTCGGAGACAAACGAAAACAGAGTCGATCCAGCTTGAATATGATCCCCGAATTTGAGCTTGCCTTCTCTTGTTTGTTCGCTGTTGAGATACGTGCCATTGTGACTTCCAAGGTCGACGAGCCTGTATTCGTCGTCATGCTTTTCGATACCGAAGTGCTTCCGCGATGCGATGGGATCATCGAAAAAGATGATGCTTTCGGACCCTCGGCCAAAGGACATAGCAGCATTCTTGAGTGGGACAATACGACCCTTGCCAGGGCCTCGTTCAATGATTATGGATGCCATCAGTAATCACGGTCCTCACCAGTTCGAAAGGTGCAGCAAAAGCTACTCATTATGCGACAGAAAGCAATCTGACAGGGCACCTGCCCTGTCACGAGATGATTCCCTTGCAGTGGAGCGTCAAGGCCACAGCCAGCTTGCCGGGGAGCGTCAAAGGACGATCAGCGTAGAAGCTCCGCTGGCCAATGGGACCAAGCGTATTACGGTATTCATTACAGATTCCTCACTACGTATTACGTCCCATGTCCCTGCCCCTCTTCCTGGCCTTCACCACTTTCATTTTCATCGGCATTGGTCTCTGGCAAATCAAACGCCGAAAGATCCATGTTTGCTGCATGCTCGGCGCGCTTGCCATGGAGCTCGTGGTCGTTTACCTGCTCCAGACGGGGAGGCACGTCGTGCAGCGTTCGATGGATTCACCTCCGCCAATCCTGATCATCCATATCACTCTCGCGGTCACGATTCTGTCTTTGTATGCGGCTCAGACCGTGTCAGGCATACAAGTACATTTGCATGGCCGGTGGCGGGGTGGACACAGAATCATGGGATGGGCTCTGGTTGCCTTGAAAGCCATCAATATCGTCATCAGCATCTTCCTGCCAAAGGCTGCCGGTTGATTCTGTACACGGGCCTTGGTACTCTACCTGTCTCCTTAACGACAACCCAACGCGCCCGTAGCTCAGCTGGACAGAGCGCTTGCCTCCGGAGCAAGAAGTCAGAGGTTCGACTCCTCTCGGGCGTATAAACGACGCCAGGAATTGCGCGATTCCTGGCATTTTTATTGATTCTGACCCGTTTGGTTTGTGACTGCTGAAGAAGCGGTCATTATCTTTTTTCATAAGAAATCAGCGATCATTTCATTCGAGCGAGGCGGAGATTACCGCCGGAGCGAACATATTACGGTGCTGCTCACACCGCCGACTGAGAGTCATACGGATGTTCGCTTGCGCACAGCGCATGGGGTGGCCTCACGATGAGGCCTCCAGTCGATTCGTTCCTCGCGGGCCGTTCTTTTGAGTCGTTTCATACAAATATATCGGATTGTTTATCCGCTTCGTAATTATCTGTTCGGCGGCATCTGCCTGACGATTCTCCTATCCATCCTGAGCCTCCTCCCACCTCTCCTCCTCAAGGAGGTCGTCGATTCCGTAATCACGAACGGCGAATGGGATCTGCTGACCATCATTGTCGTTGGCCTTGTCGGCATTGCGATCTGCACGGCGGTCACTCGCTTCGCAAACCAGATGACGCTCTCGTATCTTGGCCAGAAGGTCGTATTCGGGCTGCGCAATCGCATCTACCAGGCGGTCATGCAGCAGTCCCTGCGTTTCTATGACGAGCAGGGAGCGGGCCAGCTCATGACCCGTGTGATGGAGGACACCAAAACCATCCACCAGATGGTGAAGCAGAACTGCATCGTTCTCCTGAACCACGCGGTCTCCATCATCTTCTGCATCGGCGCCATCATGTATCTGAAATGGGAGCTCGGCCTGATGATGCTGTTTCTCGCGCCGATCTACGTCATGAATCACCGCTTCTTTGTTCATCGCATCAGAAAGAAACGGCGCGAAATGCTCGATGAGCGTGAGAAAGTGGCCGGTGAGATTGAAGAACGAGTGGTTGGGACCAAACTCGTGAAGGCTTTCTCGCAGGAGGAACGTGAATCAAAGCGCCTCGAAGAACGCATGGATGAAGTGTTGGAGCTTTCGGTGGAGGGCTCTCTATGGGAGGCCGGATTCATGGGGGCATCGACCTCGATCACCACGATCTCAAACACGGTCGTTTATTGTTGCGGTTGCTACATGGTCTTGACCGAGTATGGCGGTATTACGTACGGCGCAGTCATGGCTATCATGCAGTACGTCAACCGTTTGCTGCGGGCCGCGCTCCAATTTACGCGGGTTGCCGGCCAGGCACAGCAGACGTTCGTTTCGGTGGATCGTGTCTATGAGATCATCGAAGCGGTGCCGGAAATCAGATCCGAGCCGGGGGCGCCCAGACTGCCAAAGCTGGATGGACACGTGGAATTCCAGAACGTGAATTTCGGGTACGAAGATGACCGCCCTGTCCTGAAGGATTTCTCATTGAAGGTGCCCGCAGGGCAGACTGTCGCTCTCGTTGGGCATACCGGTTCAGGCAAGACAACGATTACATCGCTGCTGCAACGGTTTTACGATCCGCAGAGCGGAAGAATACTGATCGATGGGTACGACATAAAAGAAGTGGACCTGAAGTCGCTGAGATATCAGGAGGGTCAGGTTTTGCAGCAGCCCTACATGTTCAGCGGAACCATCAAAGAGAACCTCAGCTACGGCAACCCCGACTGCACTGACGAAGCAATCATCCGGGCTGCCAAGGTGACGGATATCCACGAATGGATTGAATCCCTGCCCGACGGCTACGAGACCGAAATCGGGGGTGAATCGCCGGTAACGCCGTCGCTTGGCCAAAAGCAGCAGCTTTCGATCGCGCGTGCAGTGCTGGTGGATCCGGCCATCCTGATCCTGGACGAAGCCACTTCTTCACTGGACGCGGCCTCTGAAGCGCACATTCAGAAGGCAATGGACAACGTGCTGCAGGGCCGCACGTCTTTCATCGTCGCGCACCGCCTCTCAACGATTCGCAAGGCCGACAAGATCATCGTGCTCGAGGACGGACGGATGGTCGAGCAGGGCTCGCATGACGAGCTCATGAACTGCGCTGAAGGCGCCTACCGGAGTTTCTACATCAGCCAGGCCAGGGCCATGCTCGAAGAGAATGGCGTCCTCGCAGGCAAGCGATCTGAGGAGAACGGAAGAGACCACGACGGACATCAGAGCGTAAAGGGCCGCCGCAAAGGCCATCAGATTGGCAGAAGAAAGAGAGATCGGAAGAGAATCTTGACGTAGATGCGAACGGGTCCCGTGACTCCGCCTTCAGGTGGTCTGCTGCTACCGCCAGCCCCACCGATAAAGGCACGCTAAGGCGGACCGTTTACCCAGAACCATGAAAGAGCTCATTGAACTATTTCGACGTTTCGTGGCGCCTTACTGGCTGCGTCTGCTGGGTATTGCCGGCATGGCGACTGCAGCCTCATTGACCCCTTACGTGAATATGTTCTTCACGAAAATGATGGTGGATGACATCCTTTTCATAAGAGTAAAGGCATTGGCTCCAATCCCGCCGCAGCATGAGCGGATGAAGATCTTTTATTTTGTGGTCATTGGACTGATCGGATTTCGAATCATCCTGCTCGCCTTACGCCCCCTCTTTCAACACCAACTCCGTGTGCTCGCATTCAGCGTGGTGAAAGAGGCCCGGCAGCAGATTCACGACAAGCTGCTGCAGCTACAACAGGATTACTTTGATTCCATGATCCCTGGCAAGCTGATGGCGCGTGTGTTGGATGATATCGAAACCATCAACCGCAGCGTAAACGGAGTTTTCGTGCCGGCCGTCCAGGCTGTGACATCCCTCTGCATTGGGCTCTGGGTCATCTTCAGTATCGACATGCAGCTCGCACTTCTTGCGCTATGCGCGATGCCGTTCTGTATTGGCCTGCATCAGATGATGATTCCGAAAGTGCGAGAAATTCAAGAAAAAGTACGTGCAGAAAATGCCACCATGTTCGGTTTCGTCGGCGAAGCGTTGAACGGCATACGAGTGGTCAAGTGTTTCGGACGGGAGAATCATGAGCGTAAACGCTTTCTCGACACAAGTATCACCCGTTTCCGCCTGCAGCGAACCGGCGTGAAATACAACTCCACCCTCGCCGCAGTTTATCCGACCTTCTCAGCTTTGGGGGTGGCCGTCGTGCTCTATTACGGTGTGCTGGGTGTAAAGGCAGGCTCCATGAGCGTTGGTGAGTTACTTTTTTTCTACGGCTCATCCATGCTGATGTTCGGCCCGCTTACTCGCCTGCTTAATCTCCACGTTCAGGTGCAGCAGCTATCTGTGAGCACGAACAAGGTTTTTGAAGTCCTCGACAAGGAAGTGACCATCGAAGATTCGGATGACGCCATCGAGATCGGCAAAGCCCGCGGACGCCTGCGGTGCGAAGATATCCGGTTCCGATATCCGGGCTACACACAACCGACATTGAGGAATGTGAATCTTGATATTCGGCCCGGTGAACGTGTCGCACTCGTCGGTCCATCTGGTGCCGGCAAGTCCACCCTCGCCCACATCATCGTCAGGTTCTACGATCCAACAAAAGGTCGCGTCCATCTGGATAAGCATGAAACCAAAGACATCCGCCTCGCCGACCTAAGACGCAACGTCCGCATCGTGCCTCAAGAGCCGATCCTCTTTTCCATGTCTGTCAAAGAGGTCATCCGATACGGCCACCCTGAAGCGACAGACGGGGATGTCATCCGAGCCGCAGAACAGGCCCAGATCCACGGCTTCATCGAGACCATGCCCGATGGATATGACACCATCATCGGCAACAAGGGCGTCACCCTTTCCGGAGGACAGCGCCAACGCCTCGCCTTCGCCATGGCACTGGTGACCGACCCGACCGTCCTTCTCATGGACGACACCACCTCAGCCCTGGATGCCGAGACAGCCGAGCTCATCGAAGAGACCGTCGAAAAGGCCATGAAAGGCCGAACCTTCCTCATCATCACTCACCGCCTCTCTACCGCCATACGAGCCGACCGCGTCATCGTGCTCAACGAAGGCCGGGTGGTCGAGCAGGGCACGCACACCGTCCTCATGGCAAAGAATGGCCATTACGCGAAGTTGTTCGAGGCCCAGGAGAACTTCATGAACGAAGCGGCGAACGCGGGTTAGGCGGAGGTGGATGGTGTGGAAGTGAATGGTGAATGGTGAATTGTGAGGAAGCGAATGGTGGCGGGTGGCGGTCATGTATGGGGAAGAAGAGATTCCCGTGGATTCGGACAGGCGAGGAAGAAGAAAAAGAAGAAGGAGATTTCCCGAGGATTCGGAAAGACGAGAATCCAGGTCCATTCCCTGCAACTGTTCGAGATGCTTGATGCCCTCAATCATTCCGCCACCCCACCATTCACTTCCTCACAATTCACCATTCACTTCCTCACCACTCACTTCCTCGCTACGCGGATCGCCTCCTCCAACTCGATCGTTCCCTCATAGATCGCGCGGCCGATGATCATTCCGTTCAGCGGGAGCATCGACAATCTCTTCACATCCTCAATGGTTGTCACTCCGCCTGATGCGATGACTGGAATCGATGTTTTCGTGGCCACCTCCTCGGTCGATTCGAAATTCGGGCCAGCCATCATGCCGTCTTTGCTGATATCGGTGTAAATCAGAGCAGAGAGAGGAAGGGCTTCAAGGTCGGGAAGAAAGTCGAAGACGGTCGTTTCCGAAACTTCCACCCAACCTTTGATGGCGACCTTGCCGTTCTGTGCGTCGATGCCGACCGCTATCTTGCCTTCGAAAGTTCTTGCGAGATCAGCAAACCACTCGGGCTCTCGCAGCGCGGCCGTACCGATGATGAGCCTCGAGATGCCGAGATCGATGAGTTCACCGGCGGCCTCATCTGTCCGAATCCCGCCGCCCACCTGGATAGGGATCTCTACAGCCGAGGCGATCCTCGCAATCGCCTCAATATTGGCCGGCCTTCCCTCAAAGGCCCCATCGAGATCCACCACGTGCAGGAACTCAGCTCCCTTGTCCTGCCACCGCTGCGCCATGTCTTCTGGTTGCTCTGAGAAAACAGTCGTATCGTCCGCCCGGCCCTGGCGAAGCCGCACGCATTTGCCGTCTTTGAGGTCAATCGCTGGGTAGATAAGCATCGAGTAATAAGTAAGAGGTAATGAGTAAGAAGTACTGTGGCGAGTGTTTTACTCGCCGTGCCGCTTCTTGCATCGCACATTGATGTGACCGCGACTCTTGTCGCCGCGGGACGAGACGGGCTGTCTGAACTGCATGGAACATCCTCATCACGTATTAGGTATCACGCTTTTATCGAAGCCACGCCAGGACAATGCTGCATTGCCCATTTATCGACGCTGACAGTCTTGCCTTCACGCACTTCCACGTCTGGAAAGTTCCGGCAGCGGAGCGGCTTTGTCTCATGTATGGCGCAGGAGTGAATCGCATTCGGCTCTTCGCGGAGGTACGGACAGCCACGAGGGCTCGGATTGGGGTCGTACCAGAGCCGGCCCGATGAATCCCGTGAGTTGAGAATGTCGCTGCGCCCCTCTGCGACCCAACGCATCAGGTCGTCCACGCCAACGAGAATCGCCGTGTCAACGTTCCTGCAGCAATCTGCACATCGAATGCACTGAAACATGAGGAGACGTGTGGAAGGATGGGTGTGTTGGGGTGATGGGGATTGTCGGTCGAGAAAAAGATGTTGCATCCCATCCCCCTCCTCCCACACGTCATCCCCCGCATCAGAATCTGTTTTGAAGTAAGATTCACCATCGCGCCTCGACTCAGAGGCTGCACTAACATAACCGGGAGTCGTTCATGAAATACCGAGGCATGTTGCTGAGCATCTGTGTTCCAGCAGTGGTGTGTGTGACATTTTCCTGCAGTGCCGCGGATTTCGATCACAGCCATGCGCTCTGGGGGAAAGTGCTCAAGCGGCATCTGAAGAATGGGATGGTCAACTACAAGGCTCTCAAAAACTCTCGGAATGATCTCGATAGCTATCTCAAGCAAACTGCCGTGGTGCGCGAAACCGAATTTAGACGCTGGTCGAAAGATCAGCGGCTCGCCTTCTATGTCAATCTCTATAATTCCGAGACTTTCCAACTTATCATCGACAACTACCCTGTCACCAGTATCAAGAAGATCGGCGGCATATTCAGTGGCCCCTGGGACCAAGTAGTCGTCGGTCTTTTCGGCAAAACTACGACGCTGAACAGACTGGAGCACAGCATCATTCGGAAACAGTTTTCGGACGCACGCATTCATTTCGCGCTCGTCTGCGCAGCGAAAGGCTGCCCGCCTTTGAGGGATGAACCCTTCGTCGCTGGCAAACTGGATGACCAGCTCGAGGATCAGGGAAAGGGCTTTCTGTCACAGCGTGCCAAGAATCGCGTCGATGCCAAGAGCAAGACCGTGTACCTCTCCAAGATTTTCAGTTGGTATGCGGCAGACTTCAGGAAAAGCGCAGGATCGGTGCTCCTGTATGTCCGGCCCTTCTTTCCTGATGCAGGCCGCAAAGCGCTTCTCCAGCCCGGCTACAGCATCAGCTACACCACCTACGACTGGTCCCTGAACGAGCGGTAGACCACTCGAGCATCGATCAACATTATTCAACACCGGACCGACCATGTCTGACGACAACTCCCAAAGTTTGCAGCAAGAGCCCTCCCCATCCGGTGGTAAGACAAAGCTCATCATTGCTGCTGTTATCGTCGCAGGGCTTCTTGTCAGCGCGAAGGTATTCAACATCCAGACACATCTGCAAGACGTACTGGTGTGGATAAAAGACCTGGGGCCCTGGGGGGCGATCATCTACTCTGCCATCTACATTCTTTGCTGCGTTCTGTTTATACCGGGCTCACTCGTGACCCTGGCCGGCGGGCTGATGTTCGGCCTGGTCCGCGGGGCGATCATCATCTCCCTGGCTTCAACCACGGGGGCCGCGCTTGCGTTCCTTGTGGGGCGCTACGTTGCCAGAGAAGCCATCGAGAAGAAGATTGCGGGCAACGTGAAATTCACAGCCATCGATGGAGCGGTAGCCAAGGAGGGATTCAAGATCGTCTTTTTGACGCGACTCTCGCCGGTCTTCCCATTCAACCTCCTGAATTACGCGTACGGCCTTACGAAGGTCAGCTTCAGAGATTACGTGCTGGCCTCGTGGATAGGCATGATGCCGGGCACGGTCATGTACGTGTATCTCGGCACGCTCGTCCAAAGCATCGCCAGTCTGTTTTCCGGGACCGGCACGGAAAAGACCACTGGAGAAAAGATCCTTTTCTACGGCGGGCTGGTCGTCACGGTCGTTGTCACCGTGTTTGTAACGAAGGTGGCCACGAAAGCCCTCGACGAGGCCGTGCCATCGGACGGTTAACCATCAACCATTAACCATCAACCATGTCCCTAATGCTGCCAATGGACGAGCACAACAAAGTGCTCATAGACCACGTTCACCCGGCCGACTGGAAGAATCCAACGCCGCAGGAGTTCTATGACATGGTCGTCATCGGCGCCGGTCCGGCCGGATTGATAACATCCTTGATTGGTGCTGGCACGGGCGCCAAGGTTGCCTTAATCGAGCGACACCTGATGGGAGGCGACTGCCTGAACGTCGGCTGTGTGCCTTCAAAATGCCTCATTGCCTCCGGCAGATCCGTCGGAGCCGTTCACGATGCTGGACGCTTTGGAGTGAAGGTGCCCGACGGAGTGGAAGTCGATTTCGCCGCGGTCATGGAACGGATGCGCGCGGTCCGTGCCGGAATCAGCCACCATGATTCAGCCGAGCGGTATACAGAGAAGGGCATCGATGTTTTTATCGGATCGGGCAGTTTTATTGATGACCAGACGATTGGAGTGGGCGAAGTAAAGTTGAAGTTTCGAAAGGCCGTCATTGCCACCGGTAATCGCGCGGCAAGACTGCCGATCCCCGGGCTCGAAGACGTGGGTTACCTCAATAACGAAACCGTATTCCAGCTCACCGGGCTTCCCAGTCGCCTGGCCGTCATTGGCGCCGGGCCGATTGGCTGCGAGATGGCCCAGTCTTTTCGCCGGTTCGGCGCTGAGGTGCATCTCCTGGAAGTCGCCCCGCAAATCCTTATCAGAGAAGACAGGGACGCGGCCGATATCGTTGAGCGTGCGCTTATCAACGATGGCTTGAACCTGATCACCGGCTGCAAAGTCCTTGGGATGGAGAAAGACGAGACAGGCAAGACCATTCAGTTCGACACAGACGACGAAGCCGGGCAATCCATCCAGGTGGATGAGATTCTCCTCGCGGTGGGTCGCGCCCCGAATGTCGAAGGTCTCAACCTGGACAAAGTCGGTGTCGAATGGGACGAGCGAACCGGTGTGAAGGTGAACGACTATCTGCAGACGGCCAATTCAAGAATCTTTGCCGCTGGCGATATCTGCTTTCCATACAAGTTCACCCACGTGGCAGATGCGATGGCGAAGATCGTCTTCAAGAACGCGCTCGCATCACCGTTCGGGCTGTCCAGGTGGTCCACAAAGAAGCTCATCATCCCGTGGACAACTTACACCGACCCGGAAATCGCGCACGTGGGCATGTATGAAAAGGACGCGGAAGAGGCCGGCATCGCCATCGATACCTTCACTCACGCTATCGGCGATACGGATCGAGGGCTTGCCGACGGGGACGAGGAAGGTTTCGTGAAAGTCCACGTAAAGAAGGGCACCGGCACAATTGTCGGCGCGACCATCGTGGCAAAGCATGCCGGTGATCTCATCAGCCTCATCACGACTGCCATGGTGAATAAGCTCTCGCTTGGTTCGCTGGGCAATGTCATCTTCCCCTATCCGACCCAGGCGGAAGCAATCAAGAGAGTGGCCGGAGCTTACAACCTGACCACTTTCAAGCCGTGGAAGCAGAAGTTGGTGAACTTTGTGCGGAAGCTCTCCTGAGGTTAACCATAATCCGATGGCTGACGATCATCCTGAATGAGAATCTCAGGGAGACCTTTTAGAAATGGCGGCTAATATTTCAGCTTCGTCACCTCCATCCCCACCTTCAGGCTCAGGTCCGCCAGAGCGAGGTTGTGTTCATACAACGCCAGCAGGTAATCGCTCTGAGCCTTCGTGTAGAGGCCGTAGGATTCGAAGAGCTCCTCCAGATCCTGCACGCCCATGTCGGCTACTGCCTTGCTGCCGGCGGTGAGGGCCCGTGCCGCGCCCCGGGCTTTGCGCATGACAGTAACTCGTTCCTCCATTTCTTTTACCCCGAGCCAGGCCTTGCGGATTTCGACGGCGAATCCGCTGCGCGCTTCCTCGCGCTGGGCAAGCAGGATGTTGTGTTCCTCTTTCGCCTGTTCGGCTCTGGCGCTCTTACCGAAATTGATCTGCCAGCGCAGGCCGACCACCGGGCCGCCTTCGACGAAATTGAAATCGTCTCGGACGAACGGATTTTTCTGGTCGTCCCGATTTCCGGCTGCCGCATAACGAAAGGGCACGGCGACAAACACCTCGGGATAGAAATCCTTCTTTGCAGCCTTCATCAGCGATTCTTTGGCCTGCAGGCCGGCCTCCAGTTGCTGCCATTCCGGGCGATTGCGGAAGGTCTGATTCACATAGAATTCCAGGTTGCGGGATTCAGACGATTCGGAGCGCAGAGATTCCTCTTTGATTCGCAGAACCGAGTCTCCCCTGAGACCGAGTGCCTGTTTGAGCGCTGATCGCGTCAGATCTTCCGCCTGAGTGATCCGCTTCAGGTTGTAGGTAACTTGAGCGAGGCCGACCTTGAGCTTCACGAAATCAAGCATGGCCGGTTCCTCTCCGTCGGGTGCTTCCTTGTCCCCGTCGATGATGGCCTGCATGGTGTCATGGGCCTCGGCGAAGGCCTTCCTTGTCTGGGTGAGCAGTTCCGTCAGGTCGGCATTGAGCAGGTTCGAGTAATAAAGTTTCTTCACATGATAGATGAGCTCATCTCTCCTCTGCCGGCGCTTCGCTCGCTCGGCGTCCAGACCGTGCAGCGCAGAGTCTACGTATGAGGTCAATTTCCCGAACGTGTAGATGGGCTGAATGAGATTCATCTCCAATCGATTGAACGGCCCGAGATCATCGGTGTCCGTAATCCTGTCACTGGATGCCACCGCATTCCCACGGGCCTCTGTTACCGCGCCGGCGAAGTTCATGATTTCGAGTCGCGGCTTTCTGCCCGATCTGGCCTCATCGAGCTTGGCCTGGGCGAGGGCCACTTCGTGATTGGAAATCTTCAGCCTCGGGCTCTGTTTCAGCGCAAGTGAAAGGCAACCGGACAGGTCGAGCAGAATTTCTTCGGCGGCGACAGGAGCAAGGATGAGGCAAAGGCAGTAAGTCATGATGTTGAATCTTGGGGCAGTTAGTGCGTCCATCTGGGAAGATCTCACGAATTCCTGACTTATAAAGTGACACCGTCGCGAACTGAGGTTAAATACCGCGCCACACTCGCCCCGTCCAGCGGGCCCTGTACCGGCAGAGCGGGTGTGAGGGAGCTCCGGAACATGTGGGCTCCCATCGTTTACGCGCTCTAACCTCTTCATGAGCCGACAGACTGAAGGGCTTTCGCCCTCGCAAACCGTCCGTGGCCTGCGGGCATTTATGGGCACGGGCATTTTTCTAGGCTTGTGGGCTCGTTGTTCGGGGATCGGCACTGCGGTGTTGACCGGTTACATCCTCTGGCTCGGAGGAACCCGGACCGACGTGGCCTGGCTGATCTCGTGCGCATACCTGTTTTCGCTGATTCAGGTCTTTACCGTTCAGCACACGACAAAACTGAAGAACAGGAAGGCCTTCATTGTCGGCGGCGGCATACTCGAAATTACCGCCCGGACCGGGATCATCCTTATCCCGCTGATCGTCAGTGATCGCCCGACAAGGGTCCTCCTGTTCTACCTCGTCATATGCAGCAGCCTTTGTGTGGGCCACACGATCGCTCCGCTTTTGAATGACTGGCTGTCACAGACCATCCCCGAGCGGTTACGCGCTCAATACACGGGGCAGAGGACCACCTGTATCACCATCGCCGGCATCGTGGGCGGATATCTGTTCGGGAAGTTTCTTGATCACTTCGGCGAGAATCTCGCCAGCTTTGCCTGCCTGTCGGGATTTGGGCTGGTCGTGGGTATTGCCGGTTATCTTTGCATGGCTCGTGCCCCGATGCCTGTGGCCGCGCAGGAGGAATCGGGCAACGTATGGCAGGCGATGAAGAGCATGTGGACTCGAAGCGATTTCAGGGCCTACCTGATCTTTGCCACGCTCAAGATGTTCGTCATCGGCATCTCGACGCCCTTCCATATGGTCTATTTCATCCAGGAGCTCAAGCTTGGCTATGCCTCCATTGCAATCTTTACAAACATCGCAATGGTGTCGACGCTCATCGCGTACCGATTTGTAGGCAAATTCGTGGACCGCTTCGGCAGCCGGCCGGTCATGCTGATGATCATTCTGCCGGGCGCGCTCGGACAGTTGCTGCGGGTGTTTACCAGCGAAGAGAGCTACTTCCTGCTGCCGGTTTCGATGGCGCTCTATGCAACGTTTCACGCCAGCATGTTCGTTGCGCAGAATCCCCTTCTCTACAGCCTCATGCCCCAGAAGAAAGACCAGGCTGCCTGGTTTGCCGCATGGAACTGTCTGACCTTCATGTTCGGCGCGCTGTCGCCCCTGGTTGGGAATTTTCTGGCCGACTTTTTCAAAGACCACACGACGGTCTGGTTTGGTTATCCCATCGGGAATCTTCAGCTCGTATTTGTCTGCACTTCGGTCGGACTGCTGATGTTGACGCCGCTGATTTTCTTCATCGAAGAAAAGAAGGCGGTCAAGGCCAGCGAGCTGGCCGTGCAGATCCTCAAAGGCCGCCCGCTGGCCTATGCGTATCACTCGTTCAACATGTCCCGCTTTGTGGATGAAGAACGCCGCGCCAACGCGACCCGTGGGATGGGCACCTCAGGCAGCCCGCTTGCGGTGGAAAGCCTGCTCAGGGCTCTCAGCGATATCAGCCCGGAGGTCCGCCGCAAGGCCGCCGAAGGGCTTGGGGAGCTCGGATCCTATGATGCGGTGGATTCGCTCATCGGTCACCTGGCCGATAGGGAATCCGACATTCGTGCGGAAGCGGCTGAAGCCCTGGGCAAGATCAAACATCCGTTAAGCGTCGATGCGCTGATGAGCGCTCTCGAAGATCCCGACTCGAGTGTCCGCAACAGCGCCATCCGCGGCCTGGGCAATCTTGGCGGAGACGGCATCCGCCAACTTCTCTATGAACGGCTGTACATGGGCGAGATCGATCGGCAGAGCTTTCCTACGGCCATAGGGGTCCTCAGCCGCATGGACGAAGCCCGCATCGTGGTGATAGCCATCGGCCGGCTGAAAGAATTCAAGTCACCGATCTTGCGGGCCCAGATTCTGAACTCAGTCTGCCGCGTGCTCGGCGCAGGGGAGACCTTCTATCAGCTCACGATCATGGATGAGCTCCAACAGGCAAGCAAAGTGGCTCGGGCACTTACTAAGGCCAGAAAGGATCTGGAGGCGGCGGCCAAAGAAATTCCTGAACTTGGACAGAAACCGCTGGCGGATATGTACGAAATCTGTGAGCAGTTCGACGAGGGCCGGTTGCAGGATGCCTATCAGACGATGCTCCGCCTGGCGGCCGATATCGTGGAAGCGACCGACCCTACCAGCGCTGCCGACAGCTCGGTCGAGCTGATCCTTGCCCGCGGCTCAGCGGGAGCTCTGTGTCTGTTCGCCGCCCAGGTCACCAGTGAGGAAGTGACGGAACTGGAGATCGTCTTCGCTTCTATCTGCCTTTGCCTGTGTATCGCAGAATTACAGGGGTTGATTCAGGAATAGTGCAGGCCAACCCACGCAGCTTCTTCGCAACAACTGCAGTTCAGGACAGCAGCCCCTACCGCGGCAATTCCCGGACAAACACATTCTTGAAGTAGAGCTTGTTGCCATGGTTCTGAAGCTCCAACTGCCCCGTGCGATAGATGGGCTTGTTCCTCTCCCAATAGTTCTCCAGCACGGTATCGTTCACCACGAGCTTGCCGTTCAGATAGATGGTGACGTTTTCGCCGACCATGCGGATATAGAAGGTGTTCCATTCACCGATGGGGTTGTCTGCCCACTTTTTGGCGTTGGGATCTTCTGATTCCGGGACGATTGGTTTCCTCGGATTCTTCTTGTTGTTGTAGAGGCCACCGGAACCTACTTTGTGCTGGTTCGGATCCCAAATCTGCACTTGCGGCGTGCCGCGCAAGTAGATGCCGCTGTCACCGCGATTGTGGATTTTCCAGTCCACGTACATGTCGAAGTCGCCGTAATCTTTGGCGGTACAGAGGCTCTGGCCTTTGCCGCCGAAGGTGAGGATGCCGTCCTGGACGCTCCATCCTTTCTTCATCACACTATCGGCCTTCGTCTGCGCCTCGGCCAGTTTTTCAGGCGTCATGGCGGCGCGAGTCTTTGGGTTGCCCACGAGGCCCTTCCAGTTGGTCAAGTCCTTGCCGTTGAATTCTGCATTGTACCCGGCAGGGGGGATATTGAGGCCGCTGAGCTTCGGCATCGGATCGCTCAATGAGTAATCCTTAATCTTGATGTTGCGGAACTCGATACGTGCGCCGTGGCCGAGGAAACCGATGTATCCCTTCTTGTTGAGCATTCCCTTGTGGGCGCGCTTATCCATCGGCTTGACCTTATCGAGATAGGTCTCGGTAATGGTGTGGCCGTTGAGAATGACTTTGATGTGATGGCCGATGGCGATGACTTCCTGGCGATTCCATTCGCCAGGCTTCTTCATGAATCCGCGTTTGGCAGGTGAAACACCGTAAACCGAGCCGTGGTATTGATACGGTTGCAGCCGCGCGTATTTGGGATGCGCGTTGTCCAGAATCTGGAGCTCCATGCCCGCGTAGGCCGGGTTGCCCGCAACGGGGGTGCGGATGCCGAGCCCGTTGTTCGCACCGGGCGGCAGCTTGAATTCAAATTTGAAAACAAAATCACTGTATTCCTTTTCGGTAAAGAGGCGTCCACCTTTGGCGATAAGGAGGCCGTCTTCTGCTGCATGGCCTTTCAGGCTGCCCTGCCAGCCTTTGAGCGTCTCTCCGTCAAAGAGCGCGGTGAATTCGCTGTCAGGAACACCGCTGGTCTCTGTACCGTCCTTTTCGATATATGCCTCTTTGTAAGGTTCTTCTTTCTTCTTTTCCTCCTGGGCCAGTTCGGTGGGCTTGGCTTCGGCCTTCTTGGGTTCGACCTGCTTTTCATCTTTCTGGATTCTGACGATGATCTCGTCCAATTGAATCCATGCCTTCTGCCTCTTGCGTTTATGCCAGTTGGGGACGAGACCAATGTTGATGGCCTTCACCTTCACGTGCTGTGCGAGCACATCCTCGAAACTGGGTGACGAGATGAGCTTGGAATGGGGACGGCCGTCTTTGCTCTCTTTCAAGTCGACTGCGGCGACTTCTTCGAAATCCTGGCCGTCACCAGATACCAGAAACTCGACACGTTTCGGAAAAAGAGTGGCGCCATCGGTATCCTGCAACGCGTGAACAGAGATCTGATCGAGCATGACCACTTCGCCCATATCGATGGTGGCCTCAAAGTCACCCCCGAGGGTACCGTAATAAGTCTCCTGTCGGCTATCCGCGGGCAGATAACGTCCATCAACCAGGTGGCCTCCGGGACGCCGCGGTTTTGCCAGCTTGGAATCAAACAGGATCTTCTTTCCCTTGGCGTCATTCTCCGTGGTTCCACCAAGCGGCTCCATCCGAAGTGCGATGAGCTTCTTTTCCTCATCACGCCGAGCTGCCTGCAACGCAGCATTGAGCGGCCCGTACGCGCGCGAAACCGCGCCGGGCAAGCCGCGGGGGTCTTTGTATTTCTTTAAAACGGCCTTCCAATTGGTGAGCGGGGCGGCCATGGAATACTGCTCGACAAGGCGAACGTAGCCACGGAGCGCGAGAACATGCTGAATCGTATCCTTGGTGCTTTTGGCAATGTTCAGCAGATGGCCTTGGGCCGCCTTGTCTTCCCAGCCCGAAAGCACGCGGATCGCCTCTGTCTGCATGTCCACCTGTTCGCTCTTGGTTTCTGCCACGACCGCGTTGAGCGCGTCCGGGCCTTCGATGCGACCAAGGACTTTAAGAAGGGAGACGCGATCCTTGCCTTGAGATTCGGTGAACCTTTTCAGGATAAGCTCGGTCTGCTTCCCGGGATCTTCGATCTGCTTTGTGGCCGCAACGAGGGCGTGACTGATTTGCTCCTGATCGCCGGCCTCCAGTTCGAGAAGGATGTCGAGCAGTTGGGGAATCTGTTCACTCGAAGCGTGTGAACGCAGCGCTTTGAATGCCGCGCTACGAACGGAGCCATCCTTATCCGTCGCGGCACCAAGGAAAATGGGCACATGGCTCTGGCCCCCCTTGATGTGAAGCATTTCGATGAGAGTCTTACGAATTTCCGGTGTCTCTTCCGTCTTGTAAGCCTCTACGAGACGGTTCCCCACCTGTCCCCCCGGCAGGTATGTGAGCGCCTTGCGAGCGGCTTCACGCGTCTTTGGGTCTTTGCCTCTCACGAGGGATAGCAATTGCGGTAGCGCCTCGCCCTTCGCCGTCTTTGAAAGAGCGTGAATGGCCTTCAGACGGACTTTCTCATCTTTGTCTTTAATGGCCACCATGATCGCCGGCGCGGCAGAGGCATCCCCGCGCCAGGCCAATACGTCGAGCACTTCTGATCGAATTTCTGGCTTGTCATGTTTGAGCTGCGCAGCCACCTTTGCAGTAACTGAAGCATCCGGAATGCGGGCCAGAAGCTTTCCAACAGCAATACGCACGTACATGTTTTTTGTGTCGAGCGCGTCTACGAGCACGTCGATCGATTCGCTGCCCTGGATGTCATAAAGCGTGTGGAGTGTGTTGCTCTGGACGTTGCCATCTTCAGGCCCAGGCCTCGCCCTGAGAAGTTTGTGGCAAACTTCGGATGCTTTGGCCTTGTCAGCTTTGGCGAGGTTGCGGGCATACATGAGCGTCCACGATGTGGCACGCTGGCGGTTGTAGCCTTTCTCGTTGGCGGCCGCGTGAAGGAGCGTTGCTTCGGAACTGGGGTCGGCGATGTTGGCGAGGGCGTGCAGCGCCATCAGGCGCGTGTTGCTGTCCTTGCTCTTTACGGCTTCAGTCAAAGCTGCGAGCGAATGTCTGTCCTTCAGCATTCCGAGCGCACGCACAAAGATCGGCCTCTGTTTGTCGTTCGCTTTTGCGAGAGCGTCCCTGATTGGAGCCGCTACCTTGTCGGCGCCAATGTTCTTACTTAACGCAAGCAAGCACATGGTGGACTCTTCAGTGAGATTCTCCTCCAAGAGAAGTGCCGCGACGGGAGCGACGCTTTCATCACGGCCGAGGAATTGAATCTCTCCCAGAGAGAATGCTTTGACCTCGTTAAATATCTCCCCATTGTTGATGGTGGCGAGGTGAGCATTGAGGAGGACTTGCCGCTCGGCAGGTGGCGCGTCTTTGCGCATCACGTGAAAGGAGAGATAGCGCAGGACGAAACGGGTGCTGGTATCGTCGCCGGTGCCGGGCTTGACGATCTGTCCGACGAGCTCATCAATAAGTGGCTTGCCGCCCTTCGAGATCTCTTCGAGCGCTTTGGTTCGCTCCTGAGGGAATTTGCGATCAAAGCCCGCGACGATGGTCTTGATCTGATCGGCCGTGGTTGGCCTGGCTTCTTCTTTCTCAGGCACTTCCTTTTTCTCTTCTGCCTTCGTGGCTTCCGGCTTTTTTGCATCTTCAGCAAAAGAGAAGAAGGTCAGATTGCAGAACAGGACAGCCGAGAGCGTGAGGGGCAGGCTTTTCATCAGACGTTCCCTCCGTTCAGATTCCACGGCGCGCGCATGGGCTCTTCGACCATGGCGTTGGCCACGGGATCATTGATGAATTCCTGCTTCACCGGATCGAAACGGAGCTTGCGTCCTGAAAGGCGGACCGCGATCTTGCCGAGATTGATAATCGTGCAGGAGCGATGGCCGTTAGATTCATTCAAGGCAAATTTCTGCCGGGTCTTCACCGCGTGAACGAAATTCGTCACCTGCGGCTCGGGCTCGGGATACGCTTCGAGCTTCTTGTTCAGGTCGGGGATGTCGGAACGGAAACCCCGGTCTATTCGGCCTTTCGGGCCCTGAATGAATGCGTTTTGAGATCTACCGGTGCCGTCGAGGATGAGCTCGCAGCCGTCCGCGTATTTCATCCAGATGGTGCGCCAGCTTCCGCATGCGTCCGGGTGTTGCGGCGGGGCGTCCCCTTCGATTTCGATGGGGCTGGTGTCATCCTTGCCCATAATGTACTGGATGGGATCGAGGTAGTGCTGGCCCATGTCGCCGAGCCCGCCTCCATCGTAATCCCAATAGCCGCGGAACACGCCGTGAACCCGTGCCGGGTTATATGGCTTGTAGGGCGCGGGCCCGAGCCACATGTCGTAATCGAGATGGGCGGGTACGGGTACCGGTTTGAGATTCTTTTTGCCGCTCCAGCCGAACTTCCAGTTAAACCCGGTCGAGCCACCGATGGTGACTTTGATGGGCCAGCCGAGCAGGCCGCTCTCGACGGCTTTTTTGATGCGGCGGGCCGTGGTGCCTGATCCGTAGAAGTTACTCTGGAACCGGAACCAGGTATTCAATCGGAATATGCGACCATTCCGCTGGACGGCTTCAACAACCTTCTTGCCCTCTGCAATGGTCCGTGACATGGGCTTCTCACACCAGATATCTTTGCCGGCTTCGGCCGCTGCGATTGAGATGAGCGCGTGCCAGTGCGGTGGGGTGGGGATGTGGATGGTGTCGATGTCGTCGCGAGCCAGCACCTCCCTGAAATCCTTGTAGCCCTTGCAGTCTTTCCCGCCCCGCTTGACCGCGTCTTTGAGACGGTTGTTGTCGACTTCGCAGACGGCCAGAGTTTTTGTCGGGCCGTAACGGAAGTGCCCGCGCCCCATGCCACCGACACCGATAATGGCTTTGGTCAGCACATCACTTGGCGGGGTGTAGCCCGGCCCTCCGAGCACGTATCTCGGGACGATGGTGAAAGAAAGAGCTGCCGCAGTTTTTGTGATGGCCTCTCGGCGCGTCATGCCTTTGGCGGACATAGCAAGACTCCATTAAGAAAGGATAGAAATGTTTTTGGTTGTCCCGGGGTCGGCGTCATTTGCCAACGAGGGGCGTCTTAATCGCTTCCCAGTCGGACGCATCTTAGTGTGCGTTTCCGGGTAGACAAGGTGGGAGGGGACAAGTATTGATGCGCGAACTGTCTGCTGGCGGGAGTCCCGATCCTGCTGTCGCGATAGACTCTCCGACACCAGAGTTTTAGTCCAGAACTGAGCAAAGGATCCTTTGAACCATGTCCGATACTCCTCCTTACGTCACAGCACTTGGTAAGATCCCAAGCGGTCTCAGCATCATCACCGCCGGCACCGGTGAACATCCGACCGGATTCCTCGCTTCCTGGATACAGCAGGTGTCATTCGAGCCGCTCCAACTCGTCGCCGGCATCAAGAAAGGCCGAGAAATCCACGATACGGTGATGGAAGACGGCACTTTCACAGTGAACATCCTTGCAGAAGCTGACAGCGTGCACCTGAACCATTTCAGCCGCAGCTTCGATCCCGGCGTCGATGCATTCGAAGGTATCTCCACCGCGCCGGGCGAAAATGGCGTTCCATATCTGACGGAGGCCCTGGGACATCTGGAATGCCAGGTAGTGTCCAGTACGTGCCCAGGTGACCACGACCTCGTGGTT
>JASLXP010000894.1 GCA_030740295.1 Planctomycetota bacterium | reverse complement strand
TTCTCCTCCCTCAATTGAAAACGTAGCAGTTGTTGACCTGAAGACGCCTATCTGTTGCTCGTAGAGAGCCAGAGGCTTCGCTCCATAAAAGTCTGTTGTAAGTCTACCGGTCCGCCATTCCGCACCACCCTTCGTGAGCTGGATCTTATTCCTGGCAAACAGGTCGTATGCGTGGAATGGCTTGCGGAGACGAATCACTTTTTCGATGGCGGGCTCCTGGCTCGCCCACTTCTTCATACTCCGATAGGTCCCGTCTGCCCAATCCTCTGTGTGCATCCGGTGTACTGTCTGGATTTCGGCATGACTTTCGGCATCGAGAACCCAGGCAATTGGCGTTCGATCGACCCTGTTGATCCGGATCAGTGTGTCGGGTGATTCGGCGAGCATGACCTCTGGTTTCAGAAAACGGGAGACCAGACTGAGGCATTGCTCCACGGCGGCTGGCTTTGCCAGGTCGTTCAGCCCGGTGCCGAACGGAATGCTGGCCTTGGCCGCGCCCTCGATGACGATGCTCGTCCGGCTATCAACAATGACGCTTCCGCCGTCTGCGATGTAATCTTCGAAGCGCTTCTTGACTCCTTCGGTCATCCAGCGATGGCCCGAGATAAAGACGGCATCGTAGTCTGGCAGAACACCGTTCATCACTTCCTCCGTGGCGATAAGATCGAGCTTTGCGCCAGCCCGTTGGAAGTTGGCTAATGCTGTCCTCATGTAATAAGGCCGCATGTGTTTGTCAGACAGGTCGAAACAGTTCTGCGCCAGGCCGAAGAACAGCGCTGCGCGACGGCGAACGGTCTGCTGCCGATTGATGAAGGTCGAGATCGGCTGGAGCTTTGCGCTGATGGAAGCCATCTCGTCCCACGATTCTTCTTCACGGTCCCAACGCTTCTCCCGGCGCGCATCAAGGGACCAGAGGCCGATGAACCTGGGAGCCTCGGCCAGTGTCCGGTAGAACACTCCTCGTTGAAAGACGCTCCCCCAATCAATCCAGGAAGCCGAAATAACGAGCCCGACCGGTTTATCGCGGTTGCCCATCCTGGCGGCTTCGATGCCGAACGGATACGCATGGAACCAGAAGAGGTACTGGTAAAAGGAGGCGGTGTTCAGCGTCGTAACACTCAGAGGAGGATAGAACCCTCGTGGCACGTAAAGAGGTCCGGCCATGCAACCGGTATCGGCGACGAGGCTCCCGGGCCAACCGCTTTGGATTCCTTCCATCGATGCGCGGGAAATCTCAGAATAGTTGCTGCAGTGATAGCGGAAATACTCCAACCATGGGTGATCGTCAGGTATGACTCCCCGTTCGACCTCAGGCATGAAGACCGAGTGGCCGGAGGGCATCTTCTTCAGGGGAGGGAGGCTCTTACGGTTCAAGCGTGTGCGCCTGGTGTACTCTTCCATTGTTCGCTTGTTGAAATCAAAATTGCCGCCCATCGAGCCGTCGTCATTTGTGGTGAAGTAAGGCACCAGCACGGGCGACCTCGTCTTCCTCAGAAGCTCGGTCTGGCGTCGCAGACTGTTCCGATACTGATCCAGAGATCGCTCCCTGAAGGCTCGCCAGCTCAGAATGGCACGAGTGCCGTGTTTGAGTTCGCTCCCGTCATAGAGGACCACTTTCTCATCATCGTTGTTCGTATAGAGATTCATCGCAGTTGGGCGAGCCGACGCGTTCAAGTTCAGGCGAAGCAGGAGATCCAGGTAGTTGCCCAGCCGGGCCGCAGTCTTCAATTTTTTGTCAGCGCCTTCCAATTGATAGAGATCGAAGATCATCGCGTTGAGGTTCTTTTTTCGAAGGTACTGCAGCGCGATCTCCTCCCGCCGGGGATTCTTCCGGTGCATCTTGCAGACGAACCAGGGCAGCGATGAGTTTCGTCTGGCAGGACAGACGGACCAGGTCTCTTGTTTCTCATACTTGCCGGGAATCTCTGCAGACACGATGTAGTTCCCGCAACGGAAACGCGAGGTCGGAATGGCGATGTTTGCGAGGAGTCCCGATCGCTTCTTCGCTGGGAAGTTCTGCTCCCAGAGAATCCGATCTCCATCCACCATTTTGACGCGAACTTCCTGGCCGCTGTAGCGAGTGCCGGAGACACGTAGACGCAGTGGAATCACTTCACCACGTTGAAATGCCTTGCGAGGGATGCCACCGATGACGCTGGAGATATGGATGTCGTAGTCGCGGACGACTGGCTTGGGCCGCCAGTCGACTTTGGGGACCTCAACAGGTTTGCCATCGAAGACGCAGAGCCGGTAGATGGCTTCAAGCAGTGGCTCGAAACCATTCATGTAGACGCACAGCCCGATGAGTCCGGAGTGAGGGTACTTCGGATTGACATTGGCCTGCCACAGTTGTGATGCCTTACCATCCTCACCGATGACCAGCGGCCTGACAGATTCCGGAGGTACGCCCTGGATCAGGAACTTGGACCAGACGAAATCCGCATCTTTCAAACCCCAGACCTTCCCCAACTCGGTTATCTTACGGCCCTTGCCTCTCAGCCCGTAAACACGTTTAACACCGAACAGAGCCGTGATGAATTTCTTGCTGTCCGGGATATAGGCGTCTTGGCTGGTAATCGTGAAGTCGTTCAGACCTTCGAAGTAATAGAGAGTGTTACCGGCGGGAGCCACCCAACGTCCGCCGGCCTCGCAGTAACGATAGATGGCAGAAGTTTTATCCCAAGGCTCTGCCAGTTCTTTCGATGTAATGTCGCTGACCTGGAGGATGGCCGTTCCTACGCAGGTATTCTTCTCAACACGTTTCTCAATCCACTCCTTGAGTTCTGCCGTATCCAACCGCCTGAAGCCCTGAGCAACGAAGTATTGCAGCGCGGGCTCCACATCACCACCGTATTGGACGCTGTACGCATCGTCATAGAAGAGGATTTTTTCTCCGTTGAACTCCCCAGAAACGGATTGAGAAAACAGGAGAATACCCGACACCAGTCTGATCATATTTCCAGGTCCAGCCCGCATTTCTCACAGACTCTCTTCACTCAGGTATCAATTCGCAACGCCAAAAACTCGGGAACCGATTCGATTCTCTATACCCCCCTTCGATTATTCGAATACCAGCCTCTTGAACAGGTGTTTCCACGAATCAGTATTCCAGAATGGGGTCATTTCTTTATCTCCTTCTCCCAGGACAGTTCCCGCATATACCAGAACCTGTCCCTTTCCATAATTTCCCTTTACTGCAATGGGATACTTATTTGCCCAGGCCAGAACCGTGCTGTTCGGCCTGGGTTTTACCAGATGCCGCCAGAATAATGCCGGTTTGTCCGGGTAAGATGACTCACTGGTGGGACCCAGGATCGCCTGCGGTTCGCATGGAACGACTTCGTAAGGTCCGCCGCATTGCACGGGGAGCATTTCATCAATGAATGTGTGAAGAACTCCCCCCTGTCCCAGGGCGAAACAACCGCCAAGAAGAACCAGCCGTCCGCCGTCCTCGACATATTCTTTCAGCCGTTTCCGATCGGGCAGTCGGTTAGTGAAATCATAATTGCAGAGCACAATCGCATCATACCTGTAAAGCCCTTCATGCGTTCCGGGGAGCCTGTAGCTGCCCGCGATATCCAGATTGAGTTTCTTCAGATATTGGTTCCAGAACATCCCTTTGACCAGCAGGGCCTTGGTTGGTCTGTCACCCCTGGGGCTTCGCAGGTCTTCGGGCTTCGGTAGCAATTCAAGGTACTCGGACGCTTTGGCGTCCCCGTATCTTTCCGTCTGTTCTATCGCCAGTCTGTCAAGATAAACCGTGTGTTGGCCCAGTTTGGGCGTGGAGGCCGTCCCGTAGACGTGGATATAGCCCGTCTTCTTTTTCTCGAAAGCTCCCAAGGGATATTCGAGATACTTTCCTCGTTCCCCAAGGGTCAGGCATCCTTTCGGTGCCTTGGGAAAATCAGGGGTTACAAAGAATGCCATGCACAGAGCCCGGTCGGTGCCGGCCTCAGTAACCCGGATGGAAATCTGTTGCGGGGATGGCTTCTCTTCCGGGTCAACCCACTTCATTCGAATTCTGATCTTATGCTTTCCTGGAGTGAGTGGGCCAACCCAGGACATTC
>JASLXP010000893.1 GCA_030740295.1 Planctomycetota bacterium | reverse complement strand
GCCGGGATTACATCTCTGATCTCCAGAGGCAGCATCGTTCCGGTCGGCCCGTTTCTTACGGCGTTGAACAGCGCAACGGGCAAGGTCGATCACACAACCGAATCCGTCGATTTCCGCCGATTGGAGAAATGGTTTCTCGATGGATGGATCGCACACCTGAAGCAATATGATTTCGTGGCCCATCGAATCATCGTGATGGATGAGATAGATTCTTCGGGTAAGCATGGCCCATCAATCTACCTCTCTCGAACCGCGCCTCTGAGATCGGCGGGATTCAGAGTTGGTGGCACATTCGGCCTGCCAACTGCCCGGAGCGTGCAACGGATTGACCGATTCAATCCGCTCACTCAGTTCTGGTCATTCCCGCCCGGTGCGATGCGGGATTTCCGAACCTCGACATCCGACTTCGAGCGATTGGATTCGGAAGACGAAATCTGGTTGGAATCTCGATCCGGCGATCTCATGCTTGGGTCAGCGTATTCACATCTCTGGTCGGGCCTGCTGGCACTGGCGGATTATCCGGGCGTCGTCGGGCTGCATGTTGCCGGCAATGCACGAGATATGAGCCCTCTGGCTTTTCGTTGGGGCAAAAGAACCATTGTGTGTGCCGCGCTGGAAAGACTCCGTGATGCCCTGGACTCGGCCCGCTGCCATCGCTTCCTGACCCGGAAGGCAAGAACGATGCCTGTTGCAGAGGCGGCAGCAAGGCTGGAACTCGAACTGGTAAGGCTCGAAATCGGCAAGCGGAAATCGCTTTCAGATTTTAAGAATCTGCACTCAGCCCTTCTCGACACTATCGAGGTCTATGCGCCATGAGGCGTTCATCGGTTTTGCTGCCGGAAGGCTCCGAGGGTCTTCCAGTCTTCATCGGCCACAAAAAAACGCATTCAACGGCAGTTGAATGCGTTTTGGGCAACCAAGAGTCACCACATTGGCGGAGAGACAGGGATTCGAACCCTGGAGGCAGTTTGACCCACCTACACGATTTCCAGTCGTGTTCCTTCGGCCACTCGGACATCTCTCCGTGTTTCCCGATTACCGGGAAAGACCCGGAATCTGGCAGAATTTAAGTGCGGCGTATTTAACGTAAATCACGCGCAACCGCCAATGCATAAAAAACGACCCGAGTCCAGAGGACTTCGGGTCGCACATCGGGCTGCCCAGATTCGAACTGGGGGCCTCTTGAACCCCATTCAAGCGCGCTGCCAAACTGCGCTACAGCCCGTTTGAGGGCGGGGATTATAGCAGCGCGAAGTGCTTAATCAAAAGGTGTGGAGAGAGTGGTCTCTGTGCTCCGCGGAGGGAGAAGTGGACCGCATCAGGAAATCTGTGGCGCCAGGCTGCCAGGTTTCTCTGCAAAAAGCCCATTGGTGTTTTGCAGTGCACGCTTCAGCGTGTTCTGTCGCCGTCGGAACACGCTGAAGCGTGCACTACGAGCCCCAGACTTCCCGAAATGTCTGCGATGAGCCTTATACCGACACTACCTTGCCTGCCTTCCTTGCCTCTTCCGCCGCAAACACCGTGAGATGAGTCTCGAGCGTTTCCTGCGGACCTGAAAGGATGCGCGAGGGATCTCTATTGGCAACCGCTTCAATAAACGAGCCCATGAGTCCGAAGTCCCCACCGCCGTGGCCGCCGATGATGCTGGCATCTGAGGCGTTGGTGTCGATGGTCTCCCATTCCTTCGTCCGGAAATCGAAAAGCCTGATTTCGGAACTGTCGCCCTCAATCTCGCCATGTGTGCCGAAGATACGGGTCTTGCGTCCGCTGCCCTGATTGAATGCGGTCATGGTAAAGCTCGCAGTAGAGCCCCCATCGTATTCGAGGATGACCACCTGATGATCGACAACATCGTTATCACACGCGTAAACGCACCGGCCGTATGGCCCTTCCCGAAGCGCCTGAGCAATGGTCACTGGGTTCACCTCCGGCACAACCACATCGAGCGGCCAGCCCGTTCGACCCTCGTGGGCAGCATCGAGGTAAAGCCTTTTCGCGGAGTACGGGCATTCCGCTTCAACGTCACAATCGATGCAGCGCTCGGACGCACCCTCAGGCATTTCTTCTCGGCGAAAATGTTTGAGCGACCCAAACGAGCTCACCTGCCTGCACGGCTTGCCGACAATGTGCCGCAGCCAATCGATATCGTGACAGCTCTTGGCCAGAAGCATGGACGACGATTCTGTTTCATTGCGCCAGTTGCCGCGTACAAACGAATGCGCCTGATGCCAGTAACCGACCGGTTCGAGATGCTCGATGCTGACCACTTCGCCGATGCGGCCTTCGCCGACCACCTTCTTCATCGTGCGGGTGTACGCCGTGTACCGTAGCACGTGCCCCACCGCGAAGATGATCCCGGCATCCAGAACCGCATCCACTATGGATCGGCATCCTTCTGCGTTCGGCGCCATCGGCTTTTCGAGCAGCATGTGATAGCCCCTTTGCGCGAATACAACCGCAGGGCCGACATGCATCGCGTCCTGGGTAGCTACCACCACAGCGTCCGCGAATCGTTCGCGCTGTGCGGCTTCCTTCCAATCGGTGAATGAGTTTTCTG
>JASLXP010000892.1 GCA_030740295.1 Planctomycetota bacterium | reverse complement strand
CGATTGGGCTGTCGCTTCGGAGATGGTTTGATCCGGCCAGTTGGCAGGATCACCGTCAATGAGTGAACGGAAACTATTGCCATCGATGTTGGGAAGGAGCTCCACGCCGGCCAAATCCAGCAACGTCTGACCGAGATCGATGAGGCCGATGTTTTGAGTGACGACTCGTCCTCCGCCTTCAATGCCCGGCCCGGCCATCAGCATCGGCACGCCGATGGAGCCGTCATAGAAAGTGCTCTTCCACCAGAGGCCGTGTTCTCCGAGTTGTTCGCCGTGGTCGGATGTGTAAACGACGATGGTGTTTTCGGCCAGGCCGCTCTCTTCGAGCGCGTGGATGATGCGGCCGAGTTCGCGGTCAAGAAACGTGCAGAGCCCGTGATAGGCAACCGAAGTGCGCCGCTGCCACTCAACAGGGATGGGCTCGTCACTGAGCTTCCATCGCTTTCGTATGTTGCGATGAACATCGTGGATTCCATCGAGATGCGGATCGGGCAGATCGTCCGCGGTGATCTTGTCGTCGTAAAGAGCGTAATCTTCCGGCGGCGCGACAAACGGGCAGTGCGGGGACACATAACCGACCGTCATCATGAACGGGCGTTCCGAATTGCCGGCCGCGACTTTTTTCCCTCTCGCGTACAGCCATTCGACTGTCGTTTCGGTCACCGTCCGATCGTACGCGTGATAACCGGTGTGTCCGGGCCCGCTTTTTCTGAGGGGCGTGCGTCCCATTCCTGGTGTATCGATGAGTGGGCCCAAAACCTCCTCGAGCTTCCAGCCGGTAACCGGGTTGATGTAGGCCGTTCCGCCACAGTCGCCGATGATGCGCTCATCGAATCCGTGCCGCTGATCCTGTCCGACGAAATGCATCCGCCCGGAGAGTATCGTGTCGTACCCGCCGGCCCCGAAGGCATGCGCATAGGTGGGCACATCGCTGTTCAGGTGGCACTGATTCGTCAGGCATCCGGTCGTGCTTGGATGACGCCCGGTCATAAACGACATCCTGGACGGCCCGCACAGCGGGAAGGGACAATAAGTGTTTGAAAAACGAAGCCCCCTTCCGGCCAGCCGATCCATCACGGGCGTCTGCATGAGCTCGTGACCCGCGCATCCCATGAACCGGTGATGATGCTGGTCGCTCATGACGATCAGTACGTTTGGCTTATTCACGTCTGATTTTTTCATTTTCTCTGGGGCCGCGTCCGCATTGGGATGATTCTTCTCAAATGCCCGCAAATTCGGACCATCACTCAATACTGCCAGGAGCGATCCGTTCTTCTTTTGGGCCCGTTCCTGTTCGGCTTGAGCCCCGTTCACGTTCGGCTTGGGCGAGCCAGAGCTCGGTTTGTGCCCGCTTTCGGTCGGCAGTTTAAGTCTGGGCAATTAAACCATCAAAGGTCTGAGCGGCCACACTCACACTATGATTCAGATGTGCGGCGAACCGGCGAAAAGCGGGTAGCCTTCCGTGCCTCTTACTCAGGCGAATAGACACACACCATCAGCGCGAGCAACTATTGAATGTCAGGCTACTACCGATTCCCTACGATTCACGACGACAGTGTCGTTTTCGTTTCTGAAGACGATCTTTGGACAGTACCGGTCACAGGCGGGATGGCACGCCGGCTGACCTCCAATCTTGGCAGCGTAAGCAATCCCTGTTTTTCCACGGACGGGCAATGCCTGGCTTTCACCGGTCGAGACGAGGGGCCCGCGGAAGTCTACTGCATGCCTGCCATCGGTGGCGAGGCGCGGCGTCTGACCTGGCAGGGAGGGAATGCGCTGGTCACGGGCTGGGCCCCCTCCGGTGAGATCGTTTATTCAAACAACTCGCACACGCCCTTCTCTCGCGAGAAGAGCCTATGGTCTGTTGGCATCGACGGCGGGCCGCCGACTTCGTTTGGATACGGTCCGGGCAGCCACCTTTCCATCGGGCCGAAGAAGGGACAGGCCGTCATCGGCCGCAACACTGAAGAGCCGGCAAGATGGAAACGCTACCGGGGCGGGATGTCCGGCAGCCTCTGGGTGGATGTCGATGGGAACGGCGAATTCAAACTGCTCGAGTCGACCGGCGGCAACATCACCGCGCCGCACTGGATCGGGGGCCGAATTTATTTCATTTCCGATCATGAAGGCTTTGGGAATCTCTACTCCTGCCTGCCCGATGGATCGGATATCAAACGTCATTCGCACCAGGGGGAATATTACGCACGTACGCCCAAGACCGACGGCAAACGTATCGTTTACCACGCGGGAGCGGATCTGTTCGTCTATGACATCGCAGATGACACGAACGAGAAGATCGAGTTCGAGTATCACAGCCCGCGTGTCCAGCGAAATCGAAAATTCGCCGACCCGTACTCCTATATCGACAGCTACACGCTGCATCCGGACGGCCATGCCCTGGCGATGACTGTCCGCGGCCAGTTGTTCAGCATGGCCAACTGGGAGGGCGGCGTCCTCCAACACGGTGAGGCAGGGCCCGTCCGGCATCGAGTGGCCGATTGGCTCAACGATGGCGAGCGCCTGGTCGCGGTCTCCGATGCCAGCGGCGAAGATGCGTTCGAAATCCATCAGCGCGATGGAAGCGCCGATATCATCCGCATGGAAAAGTATGACATTGGCCGGCCCGTCCAGGTGGCTGTCTCGCCCAAGAAAGACGAGGTCGTCTTTACTAACCATCGCCACGAGCTGCATTACATCAACATAAAGCGCCAGTCGTTCTATCTGCTCGATCGCTGCGAACAGGATTGGATTCGCGACGTGAGCTGGTCACAAGACGGGCGATGGATCGCGTACTCGTACCCGACCACAGACTACAAATCACGTATCAAGATTATGAATGTCCGGACCGCGGAATCGTGGTTCGTCACCAGTGACGAGTTTCGTGATTTCCGACCGGCCTGGGATCCTGAAGGCAAGTTTCTGTACTTTCTTTCCAACCGTGATTTCCATCCGGTTTACGATCAGCATCATTTTGAGCTGAGCTTTCCCCAGGCGACGCGGCCCTACCTGCTGACGCTGAAGGAAGATGAGCCCAATCCGTTCGTTCCGCAGCCGCGCCCTCTCCACGATGATGGCGGAGATGATGATTACGATGACGATGACAAGGATAAAAAAGAAGAAGACGAGAAGGTCGAGATAGATCTCGATGGCATTGAAAACCGCGTAGTGGCCTTCCCGTACGCCGAAGGCAACTACGGACAGATTGCCGGCATCCGCGGCAAAGCGCTGCTGACCTTGTTCCCCATGGATGGCTATCACGAGGTGGGCGGACAGTCGAAGGGCATCCTTTATTCATATGAATTCAAAGAGCAGAAGAAGGAGGCCCTGGTCACCGGCATCAATCACTTCCGGCTCTCCATGGACAAGAAGACCATGGTCTATCAGAGAGGTGAGAGCCTGCGGGTGTTAAAGGCGGGCGAGAAGCCTTCTGAAAAAGATGAAGACGGCTTCACACGTCGCGGCGGCTGGATCGATCTCATGCGGGTGAACGTCTCCATCAAGCCCAAGGACGAATGGCTGCAGATGTACAACGAAGCGTGGCGTCTCCAGCGTGACCATTTCTGGACGGAAGATATGTCCGGAGTCGACTGGCATCAGATCTATCATCGCTACCTGCCTTTGCTGAAGCGCGTTTCCACCCGCGCTGAATTCTCCGATCTGATGTGGGAGATGCAGGGCGAGCTTGGCACTTCGCATTGTTACGAGATGGGTGGCAGCTATCGCTGGCATCCTCATTACTCGCAGGGCTTTCTCGGCGCCGATCTGGAGTGGGATGGGCGGGCCAAGGGTTACAGGATCGTGCACATCGTCAAAGGTGACGGCTGGGATAAGAACACCGATTCACCCTTCAACGAGCCCGGCATCAATGTGAATGAAGGCGACGTCATCCTCACCGTCTGCGGCCACAAGGTCGCTCGTGATCGCTCGCCCAACGAGCTGTTGGTTTTCTTCGCCGGAGAAGAGGTGGAGCTGCTGATTCGCCGCGGCCGCAAGAAGCGCAAAGTAACCCTTCGCACCCTCTACAATGAACGTGCGGCCCGATACCGGGAATGGGTCTCAGAGAATCGTGAATACGTACACAAGAAATCCAAAGGAAAGATTGGCTACGTGCACATTCCGGACATGGGCGGAGGCGGATACGCGGAATTCCACCGCGGATACCTCGCGGAGGTAGGATACGACGGACTCCTCATTGACGTGCGCACCAACAGCGGCGGCTTTGTCTCTCAGCTCATCCTGGAGAAACTCGCCCGCAAACGAATCGGCTACGATATACGCCGATGGGGCCCACCGTTCACCTATCCCGAAAGCTCACCCAACGGCCCCATCATCGCATTAACCAATGAAGCCGCGGGCTCTGACGGCGACATCTTTTCGCACGCGTTCAAACTGATGAAGCTCGGCAAGCTGGTCGGAAAACGAACGTGGGGAGGCGTCATCGGCATCATGCCCCGCCAGGCCCTGGTCGACGGCACGGTTACTACTCAGCCGGAATACTCCTATTGGTTCAAAGACGTCGGCTGGAAAGTCGAAAATTATGGCACCGACCCCGACATCGAAGTGGATTTCCCGCCGCAGGCATATAAAGCAGGCAAAGATCCCCAACTGGATCGAACCATTGAAGAGCTGTTGAAGGATCTCAAGACCAACCCACCCACGCTGCCCGATTTTGGTGACCGGCCGAATCTGGCTTTGCCGATGTTGGCCCCGAAGTGACAGGACGCAGTATGTCCTGATCACAGCACATGCGCGGGACGGTGCGATTCTCTCCTGACCGCATGATGTCAACCATCTATCTCACACCTTGCACAACTCGTAAGCCTCGCGTGCGGCCTCGACCGGATCGCCCTTGGGCATAAACTCATGCCCGACGTAACCGGCGAAATCGGTCTTCGCGATGGCTCGCATGATGGGCGGATAATAGATCTCGTTTTCTTCATCCATGTCATTCCTGCCCGGGTTGCCCGCGGTGTGGAAATGACCGATGTATTCGATGTTGTCGTTGATCGTACGAATGAGATCGCCCTCCATGATCTGCATGTGATAAATGTCGTAGAGGAGCTTCACCGCGGGGGAATCCACCATTTTACAGACGTGGACGCCCCAAGGTGTCGTATCGCATTGATAGTCCGGATGATTGACCTTGCTGTTGAGGAGCTCCATGCAGATGGTAATGCCGGCGGCTTCGGCGGCCGGCGCGGCCTCTGCCAGGCATTCGGCAGTGTTCTCTGCGCCATCCAATTCTGATTTACCTTCACGGTCGCCTGAGAAGGCGATTAGAGATGGAATGTTATTCTCCTTTGCCTTCTCGATGTTGGCGTGAAGTTCATCCACGATGCGTGATCTGTTTTCCTTTTTGTTGCATCCGTCGCGCAGTGATTCGTGTCCACCGATTATGGCGATTGCGAGTCCGTTATCCTGGATGAGCGGCCAGTGCTCCTCCGGACACATTTCGAGGGACGAGTAACCGATGGCTTTTGCCTCTCTGACGAGCGTCTCGGCCTCGATGTCTCGGCCAAAACACCACCAGACGAGGGACTGTTTGATTTCGCTCATGGCGTGCTCCTTTGTTTGAAATGTTGGGAATGACCGTGCCAGTCTGATCAACACTGCTATCCGATTCGATGGCGGGTTTCAACTATGGTGTATCCCCTCATCCTGGGCGCGCCGGCACCCAGCCGGCCCCAACGCCCCAGGGGGTTTCAG
>JASLXP010000891.1 GCA_030740295.1 Planctomycetota bacterium | reverse complement strand
AAGAGATCGTTTACTACGACCTTGGCGAGTACCGACCTGGTGAGACCGGCACTCTCGAATTCTGGTTCAAATACATCCAAACTGAACCTCCGGCCAAACCAGTCCGATTCACAAAACTGATTGGGCTGAAGAAGAGCAACGCGCAGGCATGCTTTTTCAACTTCTACCGTGACGAGAATTACAACGCCTACATGGTCCAACCCCATTTCTGGTTGAGGGGTGATAAATCGAAGGAAGCCTACGCCGGCCTGAACAAAACTCATCTCCGCTTCAAGGACTGGAATCACATCGGCATCACCTGGAAAAAGAAGACCTGCCGCATCTTCGCCAACGGCAAGATTGTGAGTATCTTCGAGTTGCCTGAACCGATCGGGTTTTACTTCGGCCCGCATCTGACGATAGGTTCCGCGTACCCGACCGGTGGGGCCGTGGATTGTCTCTTCGATGATTTCCGTTTATCCGACGTGGCCAGGTACTGACGGCGTTCCAGAGGATGGCCTCGGAAGCCACGGATGAATGGAAAGCAACGGTAAGGAACTAGCGAAGCTTCGCCTCATACCGTCGAGCAGCCCATCGTAGCGCTGCCCTCCAGGGCGGCGTCCTATGCGAGCCGAGGGCAATTTTACGGATTTGAATGACAGTTTTCAGGGGCAAAGCCCCGGGCCGTTTGCCTAGCCCAGCCCAACGGGCTGGGTTTTCGGGCAGATCATTCTTAGGGGCAACGCCCCGGTCATTTGCCCCAATGAATGGCCTCCTTATAAATGGCCGGGGCGTTGCCCCTTTTCATATCTTTGTACCATTCACCCAGCCCGTTGGGCTGGGCTAGGCAAACAGCCCGGGGCTTCGCCCCTGAAATCCGTCAAAACGACTCCGTCTTGGACGACCAGTCATCGGAGCAGCGGACCGTTCATGATCTCCGGGCAAACGTGTCAATAGGCGCGACATCCGGCTCCCACATACGGTCGAGATTCGCCAACCCCCGTGCGACCAGCTCAGCCTCGTGCTCCTTGCTCCAACTGTTGCCGACCACCTGATCGAGGACCTCCTCGTTGAAAGTCTTCCACGATTGGTTCTCGCGGCCGACCTCAATGAAATACATTCGGCATGGGGAGTCTTCATTGCCGGTGAGAATTTCGTTCGCCTTGAGGGATTCGCCGTGGTCCTTGGGCGCGTCACCCATCATCAGAAGTACATCGTAATTAGCCTCTACGTGTTTCAGTGCTGGGCTGCCGGCGGAAGCGAAATCGGGTCCGGCCATCATCGTGGCAAGTCCCACGCATTTCTTGCCGGCCTGCTGGGCAAAGATCCCGATAAAGCAATCAAGGACGCCGTACGTCCGGAGCTGCTTCACCACGTGTTCTTCCGGAGTACCGGAGACTGCGCATAGATCCACGCCGAGCTCGTGCGCGCGTTTCAGTGCGGTGACTGCGTGAGGAAACGCTGTCATGTTTTCGATGGCTGGGCCAACACTGTCATTGACGCGGCATGACCAGTCGTGCACGCCTTGAAGCTCACAGACAGCATCTGCAGGGGCGTCTCCCTCTTCGAGGATGCCCGACAGGTCGCCTGCTGCCAGATAGCTGTCGAGTGCCTCCGGCGAGTACGAGTCTGTCACATCGCACCAGCGTCGGAGAAACTTGAAGCTCGGAATTTTTGCTCCCGCTTCCACAGCGGCCGGCGTCTGCAGCAGCACATCCGCCCACATGTAGAGCGCTCGAAATCGGGTGATGCCACGGTCACTGGAAAAACAGTTGACGAACATCCAGGCGCGTTTGGCGGTGCCGGTGATCATCTGCAGCCCGTAATGTTGAACGGAAACGGTCGCAAAGCCATCTTCATGTTTGAGCATCCCAGGATCGACGCATCCGTCGATATCGATGCCAAAGGCCACACGGAGGCCGTTTACCGTACGGCCGGAGGGTTTGAACTGTTCGAAGCGAGTGAAAAGCATGGTTGATGGCTGGTGGTTGATGGCAAAATGGCAAAGCGCAGTCGCTGTTGGGGAAGTCTCGCGATCTGCATGCTTTGTTATCATAATCCCTTCTGTCATCCCCTTTCCATCAACCATCAGACATCCTGAACCATCAGCCAGGCTCTGCCGTGCGAGCCTTGTTCGAGCCGATAAAATCCGCCGCACTTGATGGCCCCTGAAATTATCAGATGGAGACTGAAATGATGAAACACATATCTACTTCTATGGCTCTGCTGGCAGCATTGAGCATCAGTGTGTCGCTGAGCGAGCTCCCCGCGGACGATCTTGTCCCGATTCAGATCAAACTTCCCAAGCCGGCATTTGTTGGCACACCAAAGAATATTCCGCCAGGTACGACCGTAGAAAAACCTACCGGGAAGCCGCGGCCGCCATTCAAGGCACCCAAAGGCACGAAGCTCATCTCGGACGGCAAGAAGGTTTCAATGAGTGACAACGAACCCATCGTCGGTGAAGCCCCTTACGTCACCGATAAGAACAAGGAGGCGACTGAGGGCAGTTGGCTGGAGCTCGGGCCCGGAACTCAGTATGTGCAGATTGATCTGGGCGCCGTTCACAAGATCCACGCCATCGTTATCTGGCATTATCACGGAGACCCGCGCGTCTATAAGGATGTCATTGTTCAGCTCGGTCAGGACAAGGATTTCATCCTGGATGTCAACACCGTTTTTAATAACGATCACGATAATTCGTCCGGCATGGGCATCGGCAAAGATCGCGAATACTTCGAGGTAAACGAAGGGAAGCTGATCGATGTCAAGGGGGCCAATGGACGCTTCGTTCGGCTCTACAGCAATGGCAGCACCTCGGACGATATGAACCATTACACGGAAGTCTCCGTCTACGGCATGCCCGCAAAATGAAACGGGAACGGGTCTGTCAGGCCCTCATCATTCTCGCCGCGATCTTTGGATTGTCGCTCCGCCTGCCGCGACTCGAGCTGCGTCCCTTGCACACGGACGAGGCCGTCCAAGCCGTCAAGACCGGCGAGCTCCTTAATTCCGGCAAATACGTCTACAACCCGCACGAGTTCCACGGGCCGACACTCCAGTACATTTCATTGCCGGTTGTCTGGCTTTTCGGGGGAGACTACCTGCACGCGACTGAGCGGGCCTACCGGCTCATTCCAGTATTCTTTGGCACTGCGCTCATTCTACTTTCGTTGGGATTCGGCAGACTGATCGGCTGGCGGGCCGCGGCTGTCGCCGCAGCGCTGACGGCGGTGTCACCGGCCATGACTTACTACAGCCGGTATTACATCCACGAGATGCTGTTGGTTGCGTTTTCTGCCTGTGCTTACCTTGCGTGGAAAAGCTACGGCGAAAGCAGATCGATAAAGAGTGCACTGTCGGCCGGGGTTTTCACCGGCCTGATGTTCTGCACAAAGGAAACCTGGATTGTTGCGGTCGGTTGCGGGCTGGCAGCCGCGGCCGTGAATCAGGCGTTTGCGGGGAAGATTTCTGCTGCCCGAATTCTGGAAGGGGCGAAGTCAAAACCGTTCCTCGTTGCTGTCCTGTCGGGAAGCCTCCTCTCAGCGATCCTCTTCACCGGATTCTTCACCAACGGCCGGGGTATTCTTGATGCATTCCTGACCTACGGACGTTACCTCAGCAGGGCCGCTTCAGGTGAAGGGCACCAGCATTCCTTTCTGTTCTTCCTGAAGCCGCTCATCTATTTCAAGAACAGTCCCGGCCCATATTGGACCGAGGCCCTTATTCTGGTGTTCGCTGTCATCGGAGGTGTGACTGTGGTCAGATGCCGCCTGCCGTGCGGGATTCAACAGACCTCAGCGCGTTTCATTTTTGTTTACACACTCACGATGCTCCTGATTTACAGCGCCATTCCTTACAAGACGCCCTGGTGCATGCTCGGCTTTCTGCACGGCATGATCCTGTTGGCAGGGATCGGATTCGAGTGTGTTTACTCGTGGCCTGGCAAAGAGGATTCAGCGGAGGAAGAAAAGAAAAGGTGGGCGATGCCAAACGCGGGACAGTGCGTCATTCTGCTCACGCTGCTGGTCGGCCTGGTGCACTTGTGGCAGCAATCGCAGCGGGCAAATTTCAGATTCTACGCTGACCGCCGTAATCCGTACGTGTACGCGCATTCCGGCACGCACACCCAGAAACTCCGCGACCGCATGGTACAACTGGCGGAGGTCCACGAAGAAGGAAAATCCATGCGCATCCATTTTTTCATGCCCGGCTCAGACTTCTGGCCCATGCCGTGGTATCTGCGGGCATTCGACAAAGTGGGTTACTGGACGGAACTGATCGACGCACCCGACGCTCCCGTCATCATCGCCGATCCCTTATTCCAGGAGGAAATTGAGGAGAGACTCAAGGCTGAATATCAGACGGAGTACTTCGGCCTGCGACCGGGCGTGAATCTGCTTGTCTATATAGAAAAGAGGCTCTGGAAAAAGGTGTTCCCAGACTGAGAGCAGGAAGCGGAGAGAAAGACAGTTGAACAGAATGATGAGCTTCTGACTGCGTGATGCAGCAGCTTGCTGCTAAAAGGGGATTCGGCTTTCATTTGATGAAGGTAATGCGTGAGGAATCACGTAACATCCACGGCTACCTCGTCCACCTGGAGTTTGGGAATGCAGCAGGACAACGAGCAGACTCTGTCGGTCACTTTCCACCTCACTCATAGCTGCAACCTTCGCTGCACCTACTGCTACACAGGCGAGAAGTCTGGCAAAGGGATGACCAGAGAGACGGCTGACCGGGCGGTCGATTTCGCTATCGAAGAGGCGCGTGCGCAGGGGGCCCAACATCTGGAGGTCGTTTTCTTTGGCGGCGAGCCGCTCATGAGGATGGAACTGCTCTGCTACATCGCCGATGAGACAACGCGGAGAGCATCCGATCTGCGGGTCTCGTTCAAGCTCAGCACAAACGGTCTGCTGCTGACCGAAGATAAGATCCGTGAGCTTTCTGCGCGGCAGATCTACATCTCGATCAGCATCGATGGTGCGCCGGAAGTGCAGGACGCGCAGCGGCCGAATCTTCTCGGCGAAGGCACATCCAGTAAGCTCAGTGAAGTGATCGAACGGCTGCTCGAATGGAACCCCTGCACCAACGTGACCTGTGTGGTGACGCCCTGGTCTGCCGGCAGCCTGGACGAGTCGGTCATGTGGCTATTTGAGCAGGGATTCGCGTACGTCAGCCCGGCGCTTGATTACTCGGCGCCCTGGACACCGGCCGACCTGGCACGTCTCGAGCTTTCTCTTCGAAGGCTCGCGGACTGGTATGTGGAAAACACGCTCGACGGGATGAAATTCTACCTGAGCTGTTTCGATGAACGTATCCAGACCTGGACGAAAGGGCCGCTCCAGACCAGAGAACGCTGCTCTATTGGCATTCGTCAGTTTTCCATCGCGCCGTCCGGAAGGCTATACCCGTGCGTCCAGTTCGTCCGTGATGATGCAGACTCGGGGATGGTGATCGGTGATATTCATTCCGGCTTCGATGAAGAGAAGCGCATGGAGGTGAATTGCCAGTCAGAAGCGGAGAAGCCGGAATGCGACGGATGCACGCTGCATTCCCGGTGCTCGAGCTGGTGTGCCTGTGTGAACTGGCAATCCACCGGCCACATCGATCGGGCAAGCCCCCTGGTGTGCCAGTACGAACAGGTTCTCATGCCCATTGCCGACGATGTCGGGAAGCGCCTTTGGAAGCAACGTAACCCAAACTTCGTTCACAAGCATTACAACCCCGCGTTCCCAGTGCTCAGTTTTGCTGAGCAGTTAATGATTGAGGAGATAGACCATGCCAACCAGACCTGAGCTCATTGTGCTGCCACTCGAGCATTATCCAGAACCGGAATACCCATCCTGGGAAGATCCGGATCCAACGGTTCACCCCTATCCTATAGCGTATCCGTTCGGTGAACGCCTCATCAAGGCCCTGGCTGCTGCCGGCCTGGCAGCATCGTTTGGATCGGCTAACAGCGAAGAGGCCACCAGTGGGAATCCGTTGTCAGTGGCCAATAGCGGATTGCCATTCGCTACCTCCGCATTTGGTACCGGTCAGCCCACTCGTCTCGAGGAAGGACTTGCCCGCCGCACCATCCATCAAATCTTCAAGAAAGAAGGTTACGCAATGAAGTCGCCATACACTTACCAGAAGAATGGCATTTCATTTCAGGCAGATGGCTACGATCCTGACAAGAAAGTTGGATTCATACTTACCGGTTGGAAGAATCTTGATATTGACGGCATACGGCGATGGTGGGTCCAACAAGAGAAAACCGATCCTGAAACTCTCCTGGGCGCCGTGCTCAAGCGTTCCAGAGAACCGGACGCCCCCGCGCTTAAGAAGGCATTCGCTGAAGCCCAAAAGATCCAAGACAAAGCAGATCGTGCAGAAGCCATGGAGAAAGTGCTCGAGCAGTATTCAACGCCTCGCGTTTCCCTTGAGGAGCTCCGCAAGCTTGAACAGCAACCCGAGGTTGACAAGGACTTCATCGCGGTCATCAGCCAGTTTGATCGGCGATTTGTTTACTACGGCTGGTCCAAGGAATACATCAGCCAACGGAAGAAGGCCCAGGCGATTGCTGACCCAGCCAAACGGAAGGCGGCTCTGCTCTCGATCCAGAAGCTCATGGCAAAGGAAGCATTGGAGAAACTGGAAGGAGCCGTCCGGGAATACATAGCCTGGGCGCGAACTCAGGGCGCGAGATGAGCAGGAAACGGTGCATACGTTTCCTGGGCTGGGGGACAGCCGCCACCCTTGCAGGGCCGCTTTCGGCCGCCGTGCTCCACTTCGTCAAGAAAAGCGGCGCCGAGGAAAACATTGAACAGATGAGTGTCTTGATCCCCGCAGGCACGATGGTGGCCATGCTGATCGGATTCCGCGCCTGGGGCCTGCGAGGATTTTTGGTCGGACCACCCATAGGGTTCCTGGCTGGCTTCCTGGACCTCAAGCTGTTTCTGTGGCTGATGGAGGAAGGGCACTCGGTGGAATGGACTGCCCTTCTGCCCATGTGGGGACTTGTGCTCGGAATCGAGGCCGGCTGTTCGCGAAAGGGTTGGGCGGCTCTGGTGTTCGTCGTTCTGGTAGCGTCCCTGGCGGATCTTTCGGCCCGGTGGATCTGGGCCGAGATATTCGCTGCCTATTCTGGTTCCGTTGCTCCACTCCGCTGGCTTCTGGAATCCATCAGCATCTCAGTCCCTTCAGTGGCGGCTGTCCTGCTGACGGCAGAGCCAGAACTGAGTGAGACGGAGTCCGTAGAGCCTGTTGAAATCGTGCAAGGAGAAAGCTCGTGACGGTTAAGATGCGGACCGCACGGCTGTCCATGAATTGTTGGCGCAAAGAGACTGCATCGTGTCTTCTGATAGGATAAAAGACTTCAGGATCGTTTAGTTAAACAGGACTGCACAATGTCAACACTTGCTGAATTCGAAGCTATCGACTTGTTCACAGATTTTCTTGCCGGCCACCCTACAGATAGCGAGATTCTTTCTTTTAAGTTACCTGAGCGGATTAACAGGCGAGTTCAGGAACTGGCGATCAAGAATAGCGCAGGCGAAATTACTGAGGAGGAGCTTCATGAGCTCAAGGAATACGAACGCCTTGATATCTATTCCGGCCTTCTCAAATCGAAGGTCAGGCGGTGAATCAGCGAGAGCCAAGATACATTTCTGCTTCCTTGAGACGCCTCGTGGTGGCACGCGCTTCAAACAGATGTGAGTACTGTCGCCTCCCACAATCCGCAAGACTGATAACCTTCCCAATCGACCACATTATTGCCGTGAAACACGGGGGGAAAACCGAAGAAGATAACCTGGCCCTCTCATGCCTGAGCTGCAATCTGGCCAAAGGCAGCGATATCGCATCTCTTGACCCGATTACGGATCGTTTAACCCCATTTTTCAGTCCAAGGTCTCAGACGTGGATCGAACACTTTGAAAGCGACGCGTCAGGACAGATCCGTGGCAAAACAAGCGTTGGCCGTACTACAGTTCGGCTCCTTCAATTCAATGAGATTGAGAGGCTGGAAGAGAGACGCCAACTGTTCCTGTCCGGTGAGATCCTTTAGAGATTTCACCCCTGCCTTTCCTTAATCCAGGCAGACACTTTTGCCGCGGTATCCAGCCAGATCTCTGAATGATCGCGGCAATATTCACACAGCTTACGCAGTGTGTCGGACAGAACTGTCTGGCCGCCTCCTTCGCCGATATCGTGTCCCGCGTAAAAGAGCCAGCCGCCCTGTGCAATCGAACGCTCGATCATCGGCCGCACCTCTTCGAAGGTTGCCCGGTCGAAATCGAGGCCCATGGCCTGGGCAAGATCGACGATTTCGGGACAGTTTTCCGATTCGTCGCGAAAACCGCGGCCGCAATCGAAGTGCTTTGCCACGAGGGGCACATAGCTCTTTACGTTCTCGCCGCGGCCGACGAACTTCTGTCCACATGGATATGCGAAGGTGGTCGGCGTCACCCCGAGTAACTCGTTGATCTTGGCATTTGCGTCGACAAGTTCCGCTTCCATTTTTTCGAGTGTGTAATCTTCATTGGCCCGCGCGCGTGCGAACGAAAAGTTGCCGCTGCAGGGATGGTTCACCGTGTGGTTGCCGATCTCGTGACCGGCCTCGGCCGCGGCTTTCCAGCCGTCCAGTCGTTCGGTAAGCGAGCCAAAGCTGACATAAAAAGTGCCTTTGGCGTCGTATTCATTCAACAGCGGGATGCCGACATCGATCTGGCTGCGACGGGCATCATCAAACGAAACAGTGATTGCGGCTTTTTTACCTTCAGGCCAGGTGAAAGACATGGTTGATGGCTGTTGGGTGATGGTTGATGGAAAACGGCTCAGTCTTGATGCCAGAGTTTCCAGAGAAGCTCTGAAGCTTTATCGACAACTCTGTATCCGGCATCAGGAAGATAACGGGTCCAGTAGATTGGTTCACCTGAGTATCCGCCTCCAATGGAGCCATATGTGGTCGGGCAATAGCCGTGGAAACCGTCAGCGATGCCAACAACGGCGGTCATCGGGAACGGGCTGCGCCTTTTGATGTCGAGACCAAACTGGCAGAAAAGCTCAAACGGTTGTGTAGCCATAGCCAGGCCGCCGATCTGGAACGCGTGCATTGTGACGGCCTGTTCACTTCCTGCCGGGCATCTCTCATCCAGCAGCGCGACGCCGTGAGCGATGATGCGATCCATGCCTGACATTTTCTCACCCTTGTCAAACCTGGTGAGTGTTGTCCGCGCCCAGGCCAGGCGCTCAGGCTCAGGCCGACTGACCTCCAATCTCAGCTCGTCATGCGTGTGAGCAAGCTTCAGAGAATCCTGAAATCTGGCGGCGTGGAGTAGACGAAGAGTCTCGGCCGCCATCAGGTGACCTGACCGAGCGACTTTCTGGTCTCTCCTATCGTTTCCTTTTGAAGGGGACATCTGATCTTCCATTGAAATATCGCCCTGTGCCCCATTGAAGAACAGAACAGGCAAATCTCCGTTCAGAGCATCACGCAGCCAGGCCCGCGCGGCGCCGGGGAAATCAGCCGAGTAAACGTCCGAGCCGTAAAAGGCTGTTGGGTGCGAAGTATTCTGATGAAGAATGGCCGCAAGGTCACCGCTCTCATTACGCACAAAGACCGCCGTGTGATCATGGTCCTCCGGACCTTCAAGACCGGTAAAATCTCCCCGCTCAGTGTTGCCGTGCATCGTATGCGATCCATCCTCCCAGCAGCATCGGCGATTGAAGCCGATGGCGGCAGAACCCCGTCCGATGGCGATGGAACACGGGGCCGCAGATTCCACGACACTGCACGAAAGCTCAATCAGCCTCACTCTCAGCCGCTGCAAATATTCTTCATCTACCGGTGAGCGACGATTGGTCGGAAGCAGACAGGGGCCACCGTGTGTATGGGAGCACGCAATAATGATGTCGTTCCGGTCGAGCCCCGACTGTTCGGCGATGACCTCGCAGCAGGGCTTGACAAATTCGTCTTCAAGCGCGGCAAGATCGCAACTTATCAGCAGCAGGTTTGTCGTATCGTCAGTGAGAAAAAGCGCATTGGCTTCCAGATCGTCACGAATGGCAATCGCGCGTTTCTCGTGTCCGGCAGCCTGAATGTACCGTCCGACCTCGTTGTTGATCTCAAGATGTCCTGCGCCGAATCTGAGCATTGTTTTTTTGTGATTTGCTGTAGGAGGAGATAGCGGCAGATTAATTGAGAAAAGCTGGCTCCCTATTTCATTGGGAACTCATCCTTCAGCACTACTTTCCTTACAGCGGAAGGCTTAGACGGCTTGCCGTCTGCATCGGTGTAGGTGACGAAGAAAAACAGAGGGAAATCCGGCTTGAGTCTGGTGATCAGAGGCTCGGAGTCTTCGCCCTTCTTAATAGCAATGGCGCCGCGGCCGTCTGAATGAGCTGACAGCCAGACCTGGTATTCGGTCGCTCCCTTCACCGGCTCAATGGACACGTGCACACGGGTGCCGTCAAAGTATTGCTGCGGCGGATACAGCTTCAGGATTTTGGTCGGCGCTCCAACACCTGCCTCAGCCTGCTCTGCTATCGGGTTCGGCAAAAATGAACGGGCTGCAATCTGTGTGCTCCCGCTGCTGACGGCCCCTTCGGCTTCGCGCTGCAACGTCACCGGCCCGTCTGTCATCATCTCCTCCGACTCGTAGACTGCGATCAGGTCGTCGATTTCGATGACTTTGTTTTCGACCGGCAGCATTTCGTTGACATAGATCTGATGCGACTGCATCTCCACGATAATGCGTGTGAGTTTAAGTGGCAGATCCACGTGCTCTTCCGCTGTGTGATTCCACCAGACCGCATCCTTTTCACGATACCGGTCGCCCGGCGAGTGCGACGGCAGAGGGAACTCCACATAACGCCAGCCATCAAAATTCATGTAGGCCCACGAATGCACATCGTCACAATTCCAATCGTCTTTTGAACCGATGCTCTGAAAAACTTCGCCCTTGGCGTCTGTGACTTCATAGATGATACGTCCCCATCCTGAATTTCCATTTGCCATGATACCGAGCGCTCTTGCCTTGCCCGGTATTGGAATCGGTTTCGGTGGCGTGAGCACTGTATACCAGCTCACGAGCGGCGCGTTTGGAGGCGTCTCTTTCAGCCCGATTTCCAGGACTTTGGATTTGCGGTCAGGTGAATTCACCAGGCTCACTGAATAGGGGCCTGGCTTGCGGACAACGTCCCAGTTGTTTTCCCCGTAACTCGGGAGGGGCTCTTTCGAGACCTTCCAATCGTCGCGTTCAAAGTTTTCGAGCGGTTTGAAGTAGTCGCCGGGCCGCTCGTGGTGGGTGGGTGAGCCTACCTCTACTTTGTCGACAGCCCTCTTCGATGCCTTTATCCAGAAAGCGGTCGGGCTTACCGTAACGGTTGCTTTGCCGTCTTTGATTTCGAGGGGCGTTTCGTTTCCGTTTTCGTCAACTTTGGTGAGCGTTCCACCGGGCTTCACGGTGAAAGCCATTGGACGTTCTCCACGGATGCTCCAAACCGCGTACACCCAGTTTGTGCTCCACTTTCTGAAACGCACGCAATAGGCTGTGCGCGAGCCAGTCGGGAGCCAGCCTTCGTATTTCGACGCGTCCAGCATCTGCGTCATGGTGGCGAAAGCGGCTGCCGAGGGCTTGGGATTGTATTCGGGTCGGCGGCTGATGATGCCGATGCAGCCGTAGTGCTGGCTGCCCCAGTAGCCTTCGCAATCGTGGACAGTCCAGCACGCGTAAAACTTGTCTGAACCGAACGCTAAGGACAGCACCGCGGTGCGGACCATGCTGTCAGCCGATTCGCGGTGTCCCAGGGCCAGGCGGTGACTGGACGGGTAATACGATTCGGTATGAACCAGTTCCTTGAGCGGCTGCTTCGCCTTGGTGAGGGATGCATCATCGTAACCACCGCGATTGATTTCCTGCTGCAGGTAGTACATCAGGTTTGTCTCGACCGCTCGGGGCGGCCGTTCGGGCATGCGCTCGAACTGCGGCGAATCCAGGCCGTAACCGTCGAACAGGTCTTTTGAATAACCGGCCCGCATGAAAGGAATCGAAAATTGCGGGCCGCAATGTCCGAAGAGGAACTTCACATCGGGCGCATGTTTTCTGAGGCCTTCGAAAGCGGCCTTCGCGGCGATCAGATGCGAACGAATCGAAACCTCTTCTTCTTCGGTGTAATCAAACCAATCCTTATCACCAAACACGTAAGGCGGGTTGCCGTGGGTCGTGCGCAGCGAGACTGAGTGTTCTGCAAAGATGGAGACGTAACCGAGGTCGGGGGTCTTCTCCAGATACTTGACGACTTTCTCGCCAAACTCATCCGCGAATTTCTTGTATTCCTCAGGGTCGTAAGGATCTTCGAGGGCCCACTTGGGAGTGCTCCGCTCGGCGAGGGTCGCGTCCGGGGCGAGACCGTATTGCTTACGCACATCGAGAGGTAGGTGTCCCGCGACCATCGAGCCAACGGCACGAAGGATCTGGCAGTTCTCTTCATGATTCGGATTGGTGCCGTGGCCGCCCCGCCAACACCACAGCCCCCATCGGCCCCGTGCGCCTTTCTCCGTCCGGGTATCGGGCGGAAGAGCCAGGAACGTGCCCTGACGGGATTGCGAATGATCGCCTGCCTCTACGGTCGTGGTGACTTTGTGCAGGCCGTAGACTTCGGTTTCTGGTTCAAAGGAAAGCGACACGCTCCGGTATGGCTGCAGATAGTAGGCGCGCATCACCGTATTGCTGTCGCCATTCGGAGAAGAGATTTCGAATGTAGCACGAGCGTGCAGGGCTTCATTCGTCTGATTCACCACGCCGGCAGACCACACCGGCTGTTCGGGAAACGGATATACATTGCCGTTGCGATTGCCGGAAGAGATGAATGCAACCGGCGACTTCTCGAGCGTCATGGCGTAGACCCGAACTCCGCTGGGAAGGCCTGCCTGATAGGAACCGTAGTTCATGGGATCGGGGAACGCGCGGAAGTCCTTCACCTCTTTGGTCAATTCGATGTGAAACGCTGTCTCCTCGCGATAATCCGAATAGAGAGCGGCCGTATCAATCTCGATGGGCAACATCCACAACCGTCCTTTGATCCCATCCTGCATGTTCACTGCCAGCGGCATGGCTTCGGAGGCTTTGGATCTGAAGCTCGGGACGCTCACTGGACAGTCTATAGGCCAGCCTCTCCCTGGCTTAAAGAAACGAGCCGTCAGGATTGGAGTGCTTTTCGGTTCATCGTCGAACGCGGCAACAATCCAGATTCGCCTGTAACCGGATTTCGGCACCCTCAACCTGATCCGTGCCGGGTCCATTGCAGTGATGCCCGGCCAGGTGTGGCGCGGGCTGCTCGAATTCATCCCGCCGGCAGCCTTGCGGTATCGGAAAACACTGCGCCCGACATCAACATGATCCCTTTGAGAACGGGCTGAGAACTGAAACGGAATGTCATGGATATGGACCACACCTTTCGGCATCGTGCTGCTTTTGACAAAGCCGGTTGCATTACAGGCAGGCTCCAGGGGAACGGTCACATAGGGCGTCGGCTCACTCCGGCCGAGACGCAGCACTTTCAGGTATGACAACCGGCTTAATCCCTGGGTCCGCACACTCACCAGCCCATCCGCTATCAGCCGGTTCTTATCCTCCCCAATCAGGATGCCGTTCCACCAAAGCCGGACATTCGCTTTGCGCACTTCCAGCCGAATGCGATTCCACACATCTTTCGCAAGGGGCAGTGATGACATGTCCCGTTCAATCGAAGTGCGAAACTGCGGTTCCCAGAGTGGAGAGATTCGTTTTGGCTGGAAACGTTCCTGAAAGACGAGTCCTCTTCCCCACGGATCGACCGCACCCTCTTCACGCTTCGGTTGCAGCCATTTTTTGCCCTGGCCGATGCGGCCGCCAACGGAGAACCCTCGATCGCTGTGGCGGTAACGTGTAAGTGAACAGGAGAAGGCCGGGACTGCTCGAAGTCCATCCATGCGCACACCGACATCCAAGAAAAAATACCCATAGGCTGCTTCAGCATCGTGCAGCCTCACCGTAGCCTCGACAGCGAATTCGCCAGTGATGCTCTGTTTGGTGCGAATATCGAGAGGACGCTTATGAAGGTTCTCGATGACGACCTGCTTAAGGAGATCGTCTTGGACAAAAGTAGGTCTGCCCGTAAGCGTCCAGTCCTTCTTTAAAGCTTCAGGGTCAACAGGCAGGTTCAGGATGACCTCTGAGGAGTCTGGCACGGGCTTCGCCCATGAGTAAGTCTCGGACCTGAGCGACGAGAACGAAAACAAACAGAAGAGTATTAGCAGTTTCACGGGTGTGGAATGGGTAGGATTGAGGGATTACGTCAGAGTCGTCGGCCCCTGCTCTTTGCCTGAATGAAGTAAACAAGAGAGAACTGTGACAGCTCCCCGCACTCCGAAGATGCTGCGCGTTCAGAACGTATTCTCGACAACAAAGTCAACGATTCGCTTGGGGTCTTTTAACGAATGCGGATGGTGGCTCACGCCAGGCTTGTGGATGACCTGGATGCTTCCACCGAGTGCCTTGTACCGCTCCTCGAGTATCGCGGTGTTCTCTGCAACCGGGACGACCGGATCAGCGTCACCGACAACGTGCAACAGAGGGATACCGGCCTTGGCCAGCGGTGACAGGTTGTCGATGGGGTTGCCTTTGAACGCAAGGGCCTGCTCTTCGCTGAAGCCGTAGGCCCTGAGACATGCCTCCCATGTGCCTTTGCTGTACTTTCCTTTGCCTTTACCCGCGGGCCAGCTCTTGAAATCACAGACCGGCGCGTCGCCATATATGCATGACACCTTGTCAGGATTTGCCGCAGCCCAGTTGTAGATGATAAGCCCGCCTCGGCTCATGCCTTCCAGCGCGGCTTTCTTGGAGAAATTATGCTCGGAGGTCAGGTACGCATAAAAGTCGTTCCAGCGCTGGACTGCCTTTGGGCTCCCAAACAGATTGCCGACATTGCAGTAGACGAGATGGAATCCGTGTTCGCCCAGCAGCACTTTGTCCGCCTGCGGCTCGTGTCCGAAGAAACGTGCACGCCAGATCCATGGTCTGGATCCGTCTTTGAGTTTGGACGGCTTGGACGGTACGACAACGATGACTCTGTTATTCTTGACACTGAAATCGTAGCGATCATAGCCATGGAATTTGGATTTCTTACCGGGAAAAGGCCCTTTGTTTTCAGCGACAGTTTCGGCCACAAGCATCCCCAACGTGCATGAAAGAAATGTAAGAAGTCTGATGTATGGTCTCATGGATGGCGGTCTTCAGAGGAGTCGATTTGTGGGCCAGGGGTCACCAGCATTCCGGTGGCATCGGGTGTGATCGCTGGTCGATGCACTGGCGAGCTCACGACCCACCAGGGACATGAATGGTCTGACGAATCTCACTTGTAGTCTTCTCCATTCAGGCTCTGCACAACCGAAACCAGCC
>JASLXP010000890.1 GCA_030740295.1 Planctomycetota bacterium | reverse complement strand
CTGGTGCACGTGGTTCAGATAGGATGTCCGTTTCCAGCGTTCACGGTAAATCCAGAGGCCGGAGGAATAGACCTTGCGCCCATCTTCACGCACATAGCCCAGACCGAGCTCCTCGTCATAGACGGGCTTCGGGTATCCCGTGTCGTCGTAAAACCCGGAGAGGCGCGTGTGTTTGAGGGCCTCGTCATAACCGTAAAGACAGAACTCGACGTAGCTGGGAACGGGCTTGATATGCATCAAGACATAGAGGTCGCGATTGTCGCCGAAGTATCTGTTCTTCCACATCCACGCGTTGGCATGTTTTGCATGGTCCCAAGCGAATTTATCAATGCCCCATTCACCGCGAAAGACACGAGTCTCCGGCAGGCCTTTCGGGACCGTGCCCCAGTAGTGATAGCCAACGATCGTGCGGCTCTTACCACCAATCGCTTTGTCGATGCGTGCCTTCGATTTCCGGATCTGCTCCGATGTGGTGCCCGGATGAATGAAGTTCGAGCCTCCGGCGAGGGTGTGCCCGCCACCGCCAAGCTGGATGAGGGTCAGAGGGGCATTGCTGACATCGCCAGCATCCTGGATCCCGCGCCATCCCTGCGGAAGCGGCTTTGTGGGCCCCGCCTGGAAGGCAAATTCCAGAACGCGTGGCGCTTTCAATTGGATCGGTCGATCGATCAGATTGAGCCACAGGTTGATCTGGTCTCCTTCACGCACGGCCTCAACCGCGGGCGCGTCATCTCTGACTGCCCAGCCTTTGTCATTGTCCGCGGCGTAACAGAAACACGTCTCGTGATCGCCAAGCCAGAAAAGCGTGGCAAAGGTCGGCGAAAGAGTCACGGAGAATGTGTCCTTCGAGCTGTCGTAGATCGTGCCAGGATTCTGCGGGACAAGCGCTCCGATGATGTTCGTACCCTGGGTGTCTCCCGCGGCCGAGAGGAACTTTGCATGCTTTGCCGAGAGGGGCATTCGCAGACGAAGGCGGTCAATGGTGGCCATTTCGTCCTTCGGACGGCAAGTCAGCCGGAACAGCATGAAGCCGTCGTATTCAATCGTCGTGCTGATAGTGATCACGACATCGCCAAGCATCAGCTCTGAGCTGCCAGTTACTTTGAACGGCTTACGCTCATTGAAGACAAACCTGGAACTGGTTTGCGGAGTAATTCTCTTCCCGTTCACCGTGGCATCTAAACTGGATGAGCCCGCGAGCCAGCTTTTTCCCTGCGAGACCACCGCGTCGGGGAGGCCGGCATCGGTAAACCGATAGCTGCGCCCCCAGAGTTCGACCTCGTTTCCAGTGGCTTTTAGAGGGGTGTAGGGATCCGGTACTTCGGTGATCAGACCACGCGGCCTCTTCATCCAGTCAAAGATGCGCTTCTCGAACCAGTCGTCGTGTTTGGCAATCAGTTCGCCGTTTCCGGCCATCACTTTGACTCTCACCTCGTATTCCCCTTCCGGAAGTTCTTTGGTCGAATGTCGCCAGACTTCGCGACTGTCCTTGAAGTCTTTCAGCACGCCCTGGAAGAGCGGCTTGCCGGCAGCATCGCCTTTGGCGAACACCTGAATCTGTGCCGATGGGCTCTTGCCCACGTAACCGGTCTTCTTCATCCATGCGGTTGTATCGACCAGTACTGACAGCCGTTCCAGCGAGGGCAGAAAGCGTGGAAATACGTAAACAAGGGGAACGCTGCGAGCCACTCTCTTTTGAAAGCGCAGAGACGGTACGTGTACCGCGCGATTGATGGAGAACAGCCGCGCACCATCCTCGCCGGCTACCTGTATGGCCAGGCGGTTGTACGGCAGCAGCTTTTCTCCCTGGCCGAGAATGACCTCGGTGACTTTGCCCGGTTCGATGGTGATCTTCTTTTCGACTTCACCTACTTTTACCGGCGGCTTGCCTTTTTCAGGCTGCCCGGAACATTGCACATTGAAGCGAAGCGACTGCGGGGTCCCGGTGGGATTAGCGGCAGCGAAAGTCACCTGCAGTTTTCCCACGGTGATCGGGTACACATCAACGAGCCGAACGGCCGGGGACTTCTTTGAGAACGTTACATTGCCGCCGATGCGTGCATCGTTTAATCCTCCGCCCGCATTCCAGGCCGACCAGTGGTAACCCCGGTAAGTGCGGTCGAAGTTCATCCGCCAGACCGTTCCCTCGCTGGGCCTTTCCTTGCTGATGGCGGCCAGAGGAATCCGCATCTCGCTCGTCCAGAGTGTTCCGTCGACCTTATGTTCGATCTCTGCGCCACTTTCCCAGGAGTTGTGCTTTTCGTTGAGCAACGTGATGAACTTCGCGTCCCATACCGTGCCGATGGAATTGAACGCGAAGTAATAGGTAGGGAAATCAAACCTCTTGAGATCCTCGCCAGCGCCGGGGGCTATCATCAGTTCAACGCAGTCGTCTCCGATGATGCGGACGTTGTCGTGCATCGAACACGCTGCGACGATAGTGTTCGTGTTCGAATCGATGGAACGCATAGCCACATACAGAGATTTCTCATCCCAACAGACGAAGAAAATCGGCTGCTCGGCGCGGACGGCCCGCGCGTATCCCCGCCCCGGATATGCCTCGAGCAGGCTCACCGCCGAAGCAAATTGCCACTCGCCTGTTTCAAGCACGCCGTCAATACGCGGCGCCTTCCGGCAGTAAGGAATAGTGACGGACGGATCATGTCGCTCTTACCTGGGGAGACGAACTGGCTCTTCACTTCAACGGAAAGCGAGTGGCCTCTGTGGCGCAGGCAGGCCTCGTGCCGAAAGAAGAAGCGAAGACTCTTCCACACGAAATCCTTGCTCTCGGAGCCGGCGATGCCTGGCGACACCGCACCGCGTTTGTCTTCGACGAAGTCCGAGTCTCTTCCCGTCCGAGGAACGCTACCGAGTTAGCTGCCAGCAAGCCGGTCAAGGACAAAGACGTTTTGCTGCTTGACCACCTTGCCGGGAGTTTCACCCCGGACGGCGAACACGGCCGTACGGCCCCCGAAGTCTCGACCAGGCCGGATGCCGGCGGCGTGCCGACTCTTGGATGTACCTTTGTCCCCGCGAAGTTTGGCCGCGGAGTGAGGGCCGTGGTTCAACCGCCCGGAAGCTGGCTCCAATTTGCCCACGATCACCTCGGTCTGACCCATGCGCTGGACTGGCGCTGGCATCGATACATGGGCGCACTCGACCTTCTGCTGACTCCCGAAGTCTTCCGATCCCGTATCGAGGCCATCCATCGCAAGGGTCTCAAGTATTACGTGTACACCTACAAAGCTATCAACCCGCTCCACCCGAACTACGA
>JASLXP010000889.1 GCA_030740295.1 Planctomycetota bacterium | reverse complement strand
TCGCGGCCGTGAACATCTGCCGCGCCTCCATCTGGACCCGTGTTTTCCCAGCCGGGCTCCACGAATTGCCAGTCCAGAATTCCATCATTCGGGTCGAAAACTCGAATCAGAATTCGGTCGCCCTTTGCCCCGTGTCGCCTCCGCATAAGTTTCAAGCGAAGGCTCACCGGATCTTCCCCAACCGCGATGTAAAGATTCACAACCGGCTCAACAACGAAGGGGCCCAACGTATGGACTTCAGGCTTGATGATTTCAGCAGGCGACCTCTGCAGGAAGCAGATGAATGCGAGTACGGCGGCCACGGCGGCCGTGATTGAGGCAGACATTCTGTCTGCTGGACGAATCATCGAGGAGCTTCTCATGGCAGTTGCCAGAAGGTTCCGGTAACGCCTGTGGTGCCGCGGCGATTCTGCGCGTAACAGGCCGTGAATACACGACCCGCCTCCAACTCGATCGAAGACGAGTAGCCCTGGTCCCCGTTGGGCGCCTTACGGAGCAGCAGTGCAGTGTCGCACCAGGTATGGCCGCTGTCCTCGCTCAGTGAGGCGTAGAGCCCGTAAGGCTCGAAACGGCGACCGTAGGTGAGCAGAATTCGGCCATCATGCAGTCTCAGGAGTCGAGGGCACGCTCCGGACAAGATGCCCGTTGGCCTCGGTCGAGACCAACTGTTCCCGCCGTCCGAAGATTCGTTCCACCAGAAGTATCCCCGGGTACCCACCTTCACGCCTTCGATCCGATGCATGGCGAGAATGTGACCTGGCTCAGTCTCGAGAAGTGCGGTCTCGCAGTATCCCCGCGTCTTTAGGCTTCCCCTCGCAACCGTAATGGCTTTTGACCAGGTGGCGCCCCTGTCTTCCGAGCGGTACAGAACAGACTGGTAAGTGCCTCCCTTTCTGCGGATGCCGTAAGCGGGGCAAAGCAGTGTGCCGTCTTTCAGCCGAATTGGGGGAGCAGAGGGCTGAATGTTTGAATCGATCAGAACCGCGTCCTGGAGACGCCAGGTCAAGCCGAAGTTTCGGCTCCAACACCAGTAGGCGCCGGCATTGGAGTAGGCGTACTCGTGCTGGTGAGCCACCGGAATACTCGCCCGGACGGACTCATCTTGAGGAACGACCTCGTGCATGGCCAGGGCCCCGGCGACCTTCCCTTTACCAAGGCGAATCATGGCGAACTCCTGCCCACCTCCCGCGCCGAGTTGGGAAGCGACTTCGGTCTGCCAGGTTTCTCCCAGGTCTTTCGAACGGAGCACAGTAATGATGGAACGGGGATGGGTGTGCCTTATCCTTTCCTCTCTCGGGGCCTGCCGAAAAGCCAGGAGCAGTTCGTCGCCATCGAGACGTACAACATGCGGGAAAGCGGTGTACGTCGCCCGGTCGAACAGGATGTCTTTTTGCCGAGCGAGCCGTGCAGGTCGGAAGATGAAGTCTTCATTCGTTGGATTCATTGGGCTCTGCGCCTCGGTTGACTGGAGTCGGAGGAGAAACAAGCAGACAGTTGGGGGAACGTCAATCTGGTAGAATGGCACAACTCGTGGTAAAGATGCAACGTTAAAATCTGAATCATACCTGTTGCGGATTCGTGCCGGCATTGTAAGTGAGAGGGGCACTCCGCCATGACCGTCCCTGAGTAAGAAAGAAAGTTACCTCTTCAGTCTTTTGCGGGACGCGTAAAGCGAAATGTGCGAAGAAACGAACTCTCAAGAAGAAGGCACCGCTCGAATCATGATGAAGCTCGGAGCTGTTGTACAGATTGTTGAAGGCCTGGTGGAAGGCGAGCCCGGAGCACATTATCCGGCTCTTCGTGCAGAAACTTTGCAGGAAGAAATTGCCTGGGCCCGTGACTTCGGCTTTCCCGGCCTGCAGGTCAGTTGGAGCGGCTCTCTCTCCGTTGCCCCGGAACAGATCGCGGACACCTGCCGCAAAGAGGAAGTGGAGGTGACCGCTCTAAGTGCCTACACCGATTTCTTGAGCCCTGAGCACAACTGGCCATGCCGTGACCTGATGGAGGTAAAACAGAGAATCACCGACGCTTCCGCGATGGGAGTGGATACGATCGTCACGTGGGGAGGATTCGGTGACTCGGCAAATGAGAATAATCGTCAGCAGGTCCGAGCCGACCTCGCTGACGCTGTCAGATTCGCGGAAAGGCACAGCATCAAAGTCGCCCTGGAGCTCTACGACAACTGCGTCGTCGGCACCGTCGAAGACATAGTCGACTTGGCCGAGGGCCTCGAATCGCCCGCTCTGGGAATCATGATGGACCCGCCGAACACAATGAAGGAGAGCGACCTTACAGACCTGCCCGGTTACTACGCGCGGCTGATACAAGACGCCGGAGACCGGATGTTCGGCGTTCACGCCAAGGGGGTTCTATTTGAAAATGGGCAGAGGAAACTTCCAGGCCCCGGTGAGGGTCAGCAGGATTACGTCGCGTTCATTCGTGCCCTGACCGACGCCGAATTCGACGGCCATCTGCTCATCGAACACGTGAGCAGAGGAACAGTCGAAGCAGCCCGCGACTTTGTGGCAGGCAAAATCGAGGAAGCGCTCGAAGGACGAGGCTGAGAAGTTCTTGCTGCGGACCCCGCACACACCAGCAACCATCAGATGCCCACACCAAACACAAACACTGCCGATTTCGAAGCACTCAAGGCCAAACAGGTCCTGCCCTCAGGACCTGCCATTAAAACTACGACCGTAGGCTCGTACCCCGTCCCCGACTGGTTACCGGGCTCGACAAGCGAATCCGCGATTGTCGATGCCACACGAGTCGTCTTTGACACACAAAGGCAAGCGGGCATTGATCTGCCGACCGATGGCGAGCTTTACCGATTTGATCCAAGCCATCCGGACACGAATGGCATGATCGAATACTTCGTTCAGCCAATGGGCGGGACCAGGCAGGACTTCGGACGCAAAGAGACGGAGGAGTTCAGAGCGAAACAGACGATGGGTTTTCGCGCGAAGCCGGCGGCAGTGATCGATGAGGCCCTCAGTGAAGGCTGCCTCGATCTCCTGTCCGATTGCGTGCGCGCATCTGCCGTTTCGGGCGGTCCGTTCAAGTTTACGCTGACCAGCCCGTACATGTTGGCCCGTACTCTTCTCGATCATCACTACGGCGATTTTGAATCCATGCTGATGGGCGTGGCAGACGTGCTCGCCGACCAGGTGCGAGGCCTGCCATGCGCATGCGTGCAGGTGGATGAAGCGAACATTCCAGGCAATCCGTCAGAGGCGCCACTCGCCGCTGATGCAATGAACCGCGTACTCGATGCGATTGACGAAGAAACCGAACGCGCGGTCCATTTCTGTTTTGGGAATTACGGAGGACAGGTCATCCAGGGTGGAACATGGCAGGCGCTCACGGACTTCCTGAGCTCGCTTCATACCGATCATCTGGTGCTGGAGCTGGCACATCGGCCGGCGGAAGATCTGGACGCGCTCAAGGAGGTGAATCCCGATATCAAGCTCGGCATCGGCGTCATCGATATCAAAGTAAATCACGTGGAAACCGCGGATGAAATTGCCACCCGCATCGAAGCCGCGGAAAAGGTGCTGGGCCCTGGACGCGTCGGTTGGATTCATCCCGATTGCGGTTTCTGGATGCTTAAGCGGTCTGTGGCCGACAGCAAGATAGAGGCGCTCTGCAAGGGACGCGATTTGTTTTTGGGCAGAACGGAATGACGGGATGGTGGAATGGATGAACGGAGATGGGGCGGGCAAAGGTAGATGGCAGAGCGCAGACCAGATGGAGCAGCGTTCTTTCCGTCATTCCAAACTTCCTTCCAGCCACGCGGGCAGATCATTGATCGAATCGAGGGTCCATGTCGGCTTTACATCTGATTCGCTGATAGTCTGTTCATCGTAGCTGCCGGTCTTTACCTGGATTGCCTTGAGGCCGGCGTTAATGGCGCCTTTTGTGTCGCCGTCGAAATTGTCGCCAATCATGACTGCGCCGGCCTTTTCGAATCCTGCCCTTTGCAGTGAGAGTTCAAAGAACCGGGTATTGGGCTTACCGATAATCGTTACCGGTTTCTTCGTCAGCGACTCCATGGCAACCACCACCGGGCCGAGGCCGACGCGCGTGACGCCGTTCTCCGGATAAGTCATGTCACGATGCAGGGCCACCGCCTCCGCCCCCTCTCGAACCAGTCTGAATGCGATGTCAATCTCACCGAAGTTGATCCAGTGATACTGGCCGATGATGACGAAGTCCGTGGGCCGTTCCTCACGGTGCACGTATATGCCCGCTTCTCTGAATTCTGCTTCCGTATCTTCGGAGGCCATCATGTAACAGATCGCGTCTGGCTTTCTGTTTCTTACGTATTCGATCGCGGCTACTGGAACCGGAAAGACCTCGTCTTCGCTGATTTCGTAATTCAGATTCCGCAGGCGTTGCATGATCGCACACTTGGGAATCCGCGTGGTGTTTGTGACCAGAAGAAACGGCAGACCCCGCCTCCGAAGCTCCGCGATCGCTTCAGGTCCGCCGGGGATGACGTGGTCACCGTCGTAGAGGGTGCCGTCGATATCGATGAGGAATGATCTGATGTTCACAGAAACGCGGCTGGAAGCAGAAACTTCCTACGTAATACCAGATACTGGCGAAGACGCCTCAGACAGAACCGCACAAATGCGAAACTGCAGGCCACGACGGCGCACGACTATTGGTTAACCGTAGGCGACTGACCTACGGCGAACGGAGAATTGAGGCTCGTGACAGAATTCCCCTTCCTTTCATGGTCCTTTTCTTCCCCGAATTCTGCGGCAGTCTCTGGCCACGCCCGCAGAGCTTCAGCTCTCGCTTTCGATCTCAACTTTCTTTCTTCAAGTAAGTTGAGTTTTCAGGGGCAAAGCCCCGGGCCGTGTGGCTAGCCCCCCCCACCGGGGGGGGGTTTTGGGGCGAGGATAACGGGCGCATCAGCGAGGAATTCCTGTTCGGAGGTCCTCGCGATGGTCTTTCGAGATTCATCATCCTTGATGACCACAATCTTCCACTCC
>JASLXP010000888.1 GCA_030740295.1 Planctomycetota bacterium | reverse complement strand
CGCTCGCTTTCTCAAAAAAAGTCCGGATGCTGGCAGTCTCAACTGCATGGGAAGACCTCTACTACAACTTTGTGCGTGTCCACAAGTCCCTGAGAAAACCCAGCCGGCAAGCCGGAAAAACCCAGTGGATTCAACAAACTTCGGCGCTGGCCGCTAACCTGGCACGGCAGCCATACACGGTCAGGTCGCTCCTCTTCGCTGTTGTACCTAAACAACACTTAATCGGGTGACTACCCAAAACCTGTCAAGAGAATATTTTCAACCTTTCATTGGCGCTTTGTGGAGAGTTGAGGGGGTTCGCTCTTCTTGAGTTTGGGATTCTTGGGATTGGTTTAAGGCGCAAATCCTCTGAGAAGGACCTCGACATGGCTTTGGACTCCTCCGGAAAACTTCAAAGAGGGCCGCAGCGCGCGCAGGTCTCCGTACCGCCTTTAGTAGTCCGAATGTTCCGGATGCCTCCGTCGATAAAGACCCATGCTGTTCAACTCGGGAGCATGTGTTGAAAAACTACAACCAGCAGGACCTGGGTATCTGAAGGGAGTTTTAAACCAGGAAGTGGCTCCTAACAGCATTGATTGTGTCCTGTGTGACACCAATCTCTGACAGATAGCCCAGCACTCCACCCCAACGTGCATCGATCCCGTTGAGAAAGTCATGCATGGCCGTGTCCGGCACGCCAGCGTGGTACATCATGGTCTGTCGGTCCATGCCTTCGGGCAGCCCCACATGGGTTTCAATGAAGTCTGCCTGGCGAGGCACATCGCGGTTGGTAAGGATGTAATCGGCTTCGATGAGACGACGGTCAACGCCGAGCACGCTCAGGAGGAATGCGGTCGATACGCCTGTGCGGTCTTTACCGGCAGTGCAATGCAGGACGATGGGATGCTGATCATCGTTCGCGAAAATTTCGAACATGCGTAACCAGGTTTCAGGTCCAAACTCGAGATAAGCCAAGTAGTGTTTGCCGGAAATTCCAGTATCTCCGACAAGGTGACTAAGCTTGGCGGAACCGCCTTCAGGAATGACAGGGATGTGATGATAGATTGCACCTATCGTCTCCAAAGGGCCGCGGCCCTGCTCGTTGATTTCGTCCTGTTTTCGAAGATCGACCTGGGTGCGGATGCCGAGCTTACGCAATCTGTTTAAGTCGGATGGGGTCATGCGGTCCTGACGTCCCGCCCGGAAGTACTTGCCCCAACGCACCGTCTTGCCATTGCTGGTGGGATATCCGCCAACATCGCGAAAATTGAAGCACCCATCGAATGGAATGTGGCGGTCTGCGTAGTCCTCGATCATCTCTCCCCCCGATTCAGCAAAAGCAACAGTAATATGGATAAAGGCCGCACAGATACTGTATCACGCTTGACGGCCCGGATCTAGTGAGACCACGACATTATCTGGTACTGTGTCGAACCGGGCAGTCCACTGGCGAAGAGCGCTCAAATGCCTCGGCGGACTCTCCGGTGCGAAGCCTCAGAGACCCAGCAGTGGCAGGCCGTTGGCGAGGATCGTCTGCTGCTGAAGCTTCGCCAGGCCCGACTCTGCCAGGTATGCCAGCACCTTCGAATGGTCCATGAGCGAATAGTCACTGCCGAGTAGGATCTTTTCGACGCCGACGAGCCTCGCAACAACCGGGTCCTCCTCTGGCCCGTACAGGGAGGGCGATGCAGCGGTGTCGAAGTAGACGTTCTCCAGTGCCTCGGCCACTCTGGCCCTGCCCACATGCAAACGCAGGGATGCACGTGCCTTCCGTCAGACACGTCTCCGCATGCGGATGCGGATGCGGGATCTTTCCGGGAGTTCAGGATGGAGAGGAGTGGGATTCTTGAAGCGATGACGCTCGTGTCCCCTGCGAGACAGCGTCAGTCAGGGCGAGACGAGCAGCCATTCTTCGCTGGTGACATCACTGGAGTAGGCTCGACGCGTGGCAAATCCGTCACAAGAGGTTCACCCGTTGTGCCGCCTGTAGTCCTTGATAGCCTGCTTGAGGTCGTCGTACTCATCACAGCCGAACAGGCACTCGTCGTCCAGAACCTTGAGGTGTTCTTCGGCTTTTTCGGGCTTGCCGAGCTTGAGGTAGAGCTCGCCGATGTACTCGTTCGCACCGAGGTGTCCGG
>JASLXP010000887.1 GCA_030740295.1 Planctomycetota bacterium | reverse complement strand
TCGAAAAGACCGAAGACATCGCGGCCGACGACAAGGCAAGCAGTTCAATGCTGGCCCGGCTGAACCAGGCGCTGGCCAAGGACGCTGAGAAATTCCGAACGAACATCATTCACGGGAACAGTTCCCAGGGAACACCCAGCGAAGACGATCAGCCGCTTCTCGATTGCCTCAACCGAATTGTTCGAGCCCTGAATGACGCCACGCCTCTTCTCAAGGACAACAAACCCGACCCGGCGATCGCTCTTCAGGAGAACGCTCTCGATACACTCGAAGAGGCCGGCCAACTGCTCGCGGAACAGACGGCGCTGCGCACTTCGTTCACGGGCACGCTCGCAACCACGGAGAACGCCCTCGCCCCGAGCCCGCAACTGGCGGAGATCGAAGCCGAGCAGCGTGACATGACCGCGGCGACCGAAAAGGGCAAGCCGGAAGACCTGCCCGGCCTCGTCATTCCTCAGAAGAACCTTATCCATGCGGTGGACGCCGTGCTGAATTCCCTGGATGCGTTGGCGCACCGGATTGAGACCGGCACGGTGATGCTCTTTGCCAAGGATGACATGGACTCGGCCGCAGTCGGCCTGCAGACCAATGACGTGGAAGAGGCGATCGACGCGCAGTCCTACGTCGAGGAAACACTGCAGGAGATTCGGGCAAAGATCGATCACATCACTCCGGAATATCGCTATGCCCTGGAGGTGTCCGAGTTTTTACACGAGCTAGTGCCGGAAAGCGCCCGTTTCCGAACCGGCGTGCGACAACTGCGCACGAAGGCAAAGACGGCCCCGGACGCAGCCGCATTGAAATCGAAGGTGAAGACTTTCGGCAGCCAATTGCAGAAGCTGACCGGTCAGCAACGATTCGTCGAGACCGCGAACGGATTGTCCGAAGCGATAGGGGCACTGGAAGCCGGCGATGCCTCCGCGGCGGAGCCAAAGGTAGAGGAAGCGCTGGAGGCACTCATCGCCGACACGGCCGACCTGCAGCTCCTGATGAAGAACCTGGCCTATTTGATCGCGCCCCCACCTGAACTCGGAGTCACCGAAGAGCCAACACCCGAGATCAAGCTGCTCAAGGGCGTGCTGGGTCTTGCCGCGCATCAGAAAGACCTCTCCCGCCAGACCCGAGTCGCCACGCCGGAGCAACTGACCGGCCTCAACGCAAAACAGCGCAAGCTCGAAAAACAGTGCGCATCATTCATCCCAGCATCCAAGTCGCACACGAACCTGGCCGCCGCGCATCAGTACCTTTCAATGGCTGCCGCGAAGCTGGAAGCCTCCGACCGCGCCGCGGCAATCTCGAGTCAGCACGAGGCCGGCGAAGTCCTGCGCTTTTTCATTCTCGAGTATGTGCTGAAGTACGTAGATGTGCCGCCTCCGCCACCGCCGGAGGAAGGCGCGCCTGACGACGAAGCGGGTGAAGAGACTGACCTGCAACTCTTCATGCCCGGCGCCCTCACCGGAACGAAACCAAAAGGCGGCCGCGTGGAATGGCAAGTGTTGGGACGCCGCAACCGCGCCGCCCTGAACGAAAACTTTGCAAGGGAACTGCCGCTGGAGTACCGGGCGATCCTCAAGGACTACTATGAAAGGTTGGTGAAATGAAGAAGGTGGATAATGCAGGTGTCAGGTGTCAGGTGTCAGGTGTCGGGCAGGGATCGCCAGCAATCGGTAGCCATCAATTGCTATCGATCGCTATCGCCGCTCTGCTCGTAGCACCCCTCCACGCCCAACAAGACGGCGCGCCCGAACTCACCGCAGAAGCCTCCAAAGCCATCGACAAGGGCCTCAAATTCCTCCTCACGGTTCAGAAGAAGGACGGCTCTTGGGACAGCGACGGCAAGGGCGGCCATGCGGTCGCTATCACCTCTTTGTCGCTGATGGCGTTTATGTCGAAGGCACATTTCCCTGGTTTTGGCCCTTATGCCGAGCCGTTGGATCGCGGGATGAAGTGGATGCTGAAGGAAGCAAAACAGCGGCCCGACGGCTACCTCGGCTCCGTGATGTACGAGCACGGGCTGGCCACGCTTGCCCTCTCCGAGATGTGGGGGATGGCCCGGGATCCAAAAGATGACGATGCGATCCAGAAGGCGCTCGAGAAAGCCGTGGAAGTGATCCTGCGTTCGCAGAACCCCGGAGGCGGATGGCGCTACCAGCCGCAGGCCGACGGTGGCGAAGACACCTCCTGTACCATGACGGTCTTCCACGCGCTGGCTTCGGCCCGACAGGCGGGAATCCTGGTTCCGAACGAAACGATTTCAAAGGTCGTGAAATATATTACGAACGCCCGCCACCCCGATACCGGCGGCTTCACTTACAATCCCAGCGGCTCTCGAGGGAAAGTGACCATTCCCTGCACGGCCGGCGGCGCCTACATCGCACAGCTCGCAGGTCAGCGCGACACCGAGATGGTCAAGGGGGCCCTTCGCTATCTCAAGAGCCAGTCCCCCGGCATCATCACCGGCAACGCGGGCTACTACTATTACGCCCACTACTACGCGATCCAGGCGATGGTGCAGGCAGGCGATGAAGAATACGCTGAGTGGTATCCCGTGATCCGGGATGCACTGATTCGCAGACAGGATACGAATGGAGGTTGGAGTAAGGGCAGCAGGCTGGGGGGCGCATCTTATTCGACTCCCATGGCAATCATTATTCTGGCCACCCCGCATCGGTATATTCCGATTTATCAGAGGTAGGAAAGAGGGGAGTCAGAATGCGGGATGAATCACTCGCGAAAAGTCGAGGCCGATCGGAATCTGGCCTGAAGGGCCGAAACATACCAGCCGAGGGCAACGCCCTGGGAATAGATACGAGAGACAGTGTTAGCCCTGTAAGGGCGCCACAAATGCACAAACACACCATCTGTTACGCCCTTTCAGGGCTCATGCACGAGGATTTCTCAAACCCAGGGCGTTGCCCTGGGCTGATATGTAACTGCCCCTTCGGGGCGAAAAACATGCCGACCGACTTCCTAAGAAAAAACCAGGAACCAGGATGCAGGTGCGAGATATGAGGTGCAGCGAACTACGTTTTGCTGCCTTGATTGCAGTAGTGTTGCTCGTATCAGGCCAGCTCTGCCTCGTCCAGGATTCCGCCTCAGCCGCCTCCATCCCCGAAAGCAAAATCACTGCTCTGCAAAAGGCGTTGGCAGCAGTGAACAAAGCAACGTCATCAAGCAGGAAGCGCAGAGCCTGCAAGAGCGTCATCCGCAGTGGTGAAGCCCTTCTCAAACCATCTCCGGATGCGCCCAACCGTTATCAAGTCCTCGCGATCATCTTTCAGACCCAAAAGAGATTGCTCGGCCTCGAAAACACCGCACGGAATCGAGAGGCCCTTTTCTCTACTTGCAGCACCATAGCGAAAGCCCCCGATGAACATGCCGAGCTTCGCCTGGAGGCGGATATGCTGCTTTCGGAACGAGACCTGTCGGCCAAAAAAGCAGATGTGAAAGAGCGCGCCAAGGCACTCGAGGAAATGATCCAGCGTTACCGCGGCACGCCGGGCGAAGAGAAGAGCCTCATGATCGCAGCGAGAATCGCGCCGAAGCTCGAAGCCTTCGACTTGAAGAAGGCGATCATCAGAACTCTGAGCGAACGTTTCCAGGGAGACCTCGATGTCATTCAGTTCCGGAGGAAAAATCTCAATGACGCCCTGCTCGACGTTGAGTTTCGGGGGACATTTACCCGCTCCGATGGCACCACTTTATCTTTCCCAATCGATCGGATGGGACACACCAGCCTGATGTACTTCTGGTCGAAAGAGACTCCGGAGATCGAACAGCGCCTCGCTGAAGTCAAAGCCATTCAAACCAGGTTTCCGGGTCAGTTTCAGGTCTTCGGTTTCAACCTGGACAAGCTGCCGGACGCCGGAGAGAAAAACCTTCGCGCCCTCGGCCTGGACTGGACAGCGATGCATCTGCCCGGCGGGCGAAAGACCCCGACCTTCCGGGCCTATGTGCAGGATCATCCGGGCGCCGTGCTGGTTAATGCCCAGGGGCATGCTCTGCTGACCGGTGGCATGTTATACAAAGGTAAGATTCCCCTGATTCCAAAAGGCGGCATCGACAAGACAAAGCGATCTCTCGGCGGCGGCGCCGCGCCGAGACTTGAACATTGCATCGACAGCGATCGCTACCTCGCGCAATTGCAGTCGCTGTCCATCGGTGACTTTCTGGTGGGCTCCCTGAAGTGGAAGCCATCGGCCGATTCCGTTCCCAAAGAGAAACTGGATGTGATCCAATCGTGCTTTACAGTCCCACCCGTGCGCTACCGGCTCGCGCGTCAAGAGGCGGTGGTCAACTACATGAAGGTCGACGGGCTCTGTCGCGAGGCAACAGCGAAACACCCCAAGGCGACCGATCTCTGGCGCGTTCACAACCGAAGAATCATCGCGCTGCTTGGAATGTGGAACTTCGCGGCCGAGTCCAAACACCTCGAAACTGCGGTCGCCGTCTCAAAGTCAGTGCTTGCCTCCAACCCGCCTGCGCAAGCCTGGATCGTCCCGCAATTCTGCCTCGCCAAAGATGCGCTTCGGAAAGGCGATGAGAAACCGGGAGCAGTGCTGAAGACTTTCATCGATGCGACCGGAGGAGACGCTGCATCGGGAACAGCCCTGGCGGCAGCCGCGCTCCTGGCGCAAGACGCTAACCAGCGCGATCTGTTCAGCAGCCTTCGCCAGAAGCTTCTGAACGAACACGCTGACGAACCCATGCTCTGGCCCGTAACGACCTTCCTCCGTGATCGCCACCACAGGTACCGTTTCTTCCGAGCGACCCACGGCCGATTCGGATTCAGCCGAGCGGAGCGGCACGCTGTCGGGCGCAACGTAGCCGCGCTCGATGAGCCGGCGGATTCAGCGCTCAATATGGAGGCCGTGCTCCGCACTCTCGACGGCGGGAAACTCCGGCTTCCCCAGGATACGGCCGGCAAATTGACCTTTGTCGCCTTCCTGGATTTGCCTGCCGATGAAGAAATTGCCAAGTCACAAAACTACATCGTGCAGAAAATGAATTCTCTGGCGGACAGTGATGTGGCTAAGAGCATCAAAGTAATCGTCGCCTTTCTTTCTAACGAGACCGATCGCATCGCGGCCCTGGTCAAAAAGAACGAGTGGAAATGCCTGGTGGCCATCGTCCCTGACGGCATCAAGAATCCAATGGTGCTGCGTTACGGGATTCTCTCTGCAGACCGCATGCCCAACGTCTTTCTCCTCCGCGGAGACGGCAGCATCTCGTGGTCGATATCAGGAATCACTTATCCCATTCAGGGCAGCAGTCTGGCGGCGAGGATCGTCAACGCTATCGATGCCAACATCACCGTGTGCCAGATGGAAGCCGCAAAGAGTGCGCTGGACAAAGGCGAATTCCAGACTGCGATTCGCCTTTTCTCCGAAGCTCTCGCACCCAAGAATAAGAAAGGCGATTGGTGGGGTACGTTCCGTTTCCACGGCCGAGCCCAGGCGCATGCCGCCCTGAAGCAATGGGAAGCGGCTCTGGCGGACATCGACGAAGCAATCGACAGACACACGGTCTTCGGCTGGGGCTTGCCGCACCGTTGCGAGCTCGTGGCCAAGCTGCAACTCACCAGGGCAAACTTCCTGGATCAACTCGGCCGTGTCGATAGGGCCAAAGAAGAGCGAGAGAAAGCCGCGGCCCCGACCCACCCTCACAAAAAGTCGCCGTTCGGACTTTACGGCGAGGGTCTGGAGAAATTCAGACTCAATCCGCACCAATAGGAATTCATGCTGCCGATGACAGGACGGTTCGGAAATTTTGGAGTGCTGCGACTTGTCGCAGCTTTGGATCGTTCTCAGCCGCTTCAGAAATCCAAAGCGGTGACAAGTCACCGCACTCCAAAGGTGGCCCTCGCCCTCTGCGTGGCTGTTCTGCTGATATCTTCTCATCCGTGCATCGCCGAAGAACCGGCCACGTCCATCCCCATCCCCGAAAGCAAAATCGCCGCTCTACAAAAAGAACTAACCCAACAGACCAAGGCCACCTCATCGATCCGAAAGCGCAGAGCCTGCAAGAGCATCGTTCGCAGTGGGGAAGCCCTGCTCAAGGCTTCCCCGGATGCACCCAACCGCTACCCGGTTCTTGGAATCGTGTTTCAGGCACAGAAGCGATTGCTGCTTCTGGAGAACACCGAGCGGAATCGTCAGGCTCTTTTCGCCATGTGCAGCCAACTGGCCAAGGCCCCCGACGAGCACGCCGAGCTTCGCCTGGAGGCGGATATGCTGCTTTCGGAACGAGCCCTGTCTGCCGGAAACGCAGACGTGAAGGAACGCGCTCGGGCACTCGAAGAAATGATCCAGCGTTACCGCGACACACCGGGCGAAGCGAAAAGCCTCATGATGGCCGTACGCATCGCCCCAAAGCTGGAAGCCTTCGATTTGGAATTACACATTCTCCGCACCATGGAAGAACGTTTCGCGAATCACCACGGGGTCATTGAGTTCAGCCGGAAGAGCCTGGGATTCGGCCGCCTGGAAGCGCTGTTCCATGGCACGTTCAAGCGCCATGACGGAGCGACCCTGAGCTTCCCCGTAGACCGGATGGGACACCTCTGCATCATGGTCTTCTGGTCGAAGCAAACTCAGGGCATTGAAGAGGCGCTCAAGCAGATCAACGAGCATGAAAAACTATATCCGGGCCGGTTCGATTTCTTCAGCTTCAACCTGGACGAACTGCCCGACGCCGGAGAATCGACACTGCGCGCTCTCGGGTTGGACTGGACGGCCATGCGACTGCCGGGCGGTAGAAAAAATCAGGCATTTCGCACCTACGGACAGAGAGAGCCGGTCGCCATCCTGGTCAACGCATACGGGCGAGTCCTCCTGACCCCGGGCACCAGCTACGGGCGCGGACATACGGCAGCCGCCAACCCTTACAAATTCAATGACGTCAGGATTTCCGACGAACGCTACCTGTCGCAATTGCAATCGCTCTTCATCGGCGATTTCCTGGTTGTCAGTTCTGAAAGTCCGAAGTCTGCCAATTCGGTTCCCGCAGAAACGCTCCGCAAGATTCAGGACTGTTTTGCCCCGGTTCCGCTTCGGTACAGACTGAAACGCAAGGAGGCATTTGCGAACTACAAAATGGCGGAGCAACTTTGCGTAGAAACCATCACGCAGAACCCCAAAGCCGCCAATCTCTGGCTCGTTCGCAATCGCCGGATCATCGCCCTGCTGGGGATGTGGAACCTG
>JASLXP010000886.1 GCA_030740295.1 Planctomycetota bacterium | reverse complement strand
CAGGAAAGCCACGGATCTTAGCCATGCAGGCACGACCTGCGGCAGCAGTCTGGGCTTTCTGCAATGCAGGCACAATCAAAGCTGCCAAAACAGCAATAATGGCGACTACGACCATTAATTCGATAAGCGTGAACGCTTTCTTAAGCCTATGCAAGGACTTATGCATCTCTAACTCCTTTGGATGTCTTGGGGGGCTGTGTTTCAAGGTGAGATAGAAGTTACCAAGATTATTCGCAGGTTGCAATAAATGGTTGGCAAAATACTGTTGATTCTTTTTGAAGAACGCGGTAATTGTCTGACTCTCATGTAGAATCTCGGCTCAAATAGTGACCCACACATGAGAGGAGTTCTGTAACTACTGAGCAGGTACTCAATTATGCTCCGAAGACTTATGGTACGTCAGTCCAGAACCGTCGAGCTCACGCTGTACGGTATGGTTGTTGTGGCCCTGGCTGCGACGCTTGGTGTTTATGTGTACGACGTTGGCTGGGCGCCCGAGGCAGAGGGAATGTATGCTGAGTTTGGTGCGCGGGTTTCTCAGGGGCACTGGCCACATTTGCATTTTGAGGATTCCTCTCTGGGCGGACTTTCATTTCTGAACGCTGTTCTGTTCGCAGTGGGGGGGACATCGATTCTAACGCTCCGCGTTTTCTTACTCTCTGTTTTTGCCATCGGCAGTGTCGCAATGGTGGTGCTGCTGAGCAGGGCCACCAGGGTGGTCACTGCAAGTGTGGTAGCCATGGTGTGCTTACTGTGGGGGCCTCCGGTGTTCCTTATTCCCGGACCGAAATGGTACGTTGTTGTTCTGGGGATGATGTCATGCCTGACCATTATTCGGTATTCAGAAGACGGACGCGTGAAGTGGTTGGTTGTCACAGGCATCTTTAGCGGAATAGGTATTCTCATTCATCCTCCCTCGGCGCTCATGTTGGTGATAGCTGTCACTGTGTCGATTTTTCTGCTGCCGGCCGGTGACCGGAAAGTTGAGGCAGAAGAGGGAGCAGCGACCGAGGAGGATGTGTCAGAGCCGGGCACCGGCACAACCGTGGAGCGCGATGCCTCCAAACCTGTGCCCGAAATATTGGCAGCCAGGTACATCGTGCTTACGTTAGCTCTCGTTTGCGCCGGCCTCGTAGTGTGGCAACAGGAAAGCTTCGGTTCGCTGCTCTATTACATCATCGGCCCCGCCGCCGTCGCAGCTATGTTACTTTACATGGAAATGAAGCAGCCTTCAGAGCTCGTGGGGTATCGGGTCCGACGCGCGAATCTGGGGCGATATTGTTTTTCCACAATTGCGATGGTCCTCCCCTTTCTTCTTGCATTAGCTGCAAAAGGAGGTGTGACGGCTGTTGTCGAGGCTGCCAGGGCTAGCGCCGTCCGCCCTTACTTGTCTGTTGGTCCGGCAAACATCGAGGCGCTGGCCCCTTTGTACCTGGCGGTGTTGCTCGGTGCATGCCTGCTCGCCGGATTGCTCGTTGCGGCCCTGCGGTTCGAATGGCCGACATGGGTGGGGGCGTTGCTGTTAGCAGGCATTGTGCTGACACTGTTCAGCAGCATCGTACCGATGGCTGAACAGGCCAACTACCGCTGGGCATGGTCGGTAATCGAGCTTGCGATTCCGGCGGTCATTGTCGCAGGCGCAGTACTTCTCTTTCCCGGGCGGTTGCGTACGGTGTTTCGCTTGAACGAGCGTCAGACGAACGTGGCCACACTACTCCTCATCATGATGACCTGCTTCAGTTTCCTTCGTTTGCCTGATAACAGCCATGCTTCGCTCCTGTATGTCTTCCCTTTCTTTGTCGGGTTTGTTGTTGTCCTTTTCAGTGCGTACCTGGAATCGGCCATACCGCGTGTGTCACGGGCGAGCAATGTCGCGGTCTACTCGTGCCTGTTGTGCCTCGGTCTGTTTTCCTGGCTCTATAATGTTCGGAGTGAGACCTCTGATATAGGGCAGCGCTGGTCACCGGTTTTCATGCACGATCAGATACGACTGGACCGGGCCAGGATATATACAACCAAAGCAGACATCCGCGCGCATGAGGGCATGGCGAGAGTCATCAATACATGTACAGACGAGGATGATAAAATAGTTGCATTTCCAAACAGCCACATCACCTATTTCCTGACTGACAAGACTAATCCATTCTTCGGCTATGGTATGCCACGATTGAGGGGGGGGGATTCGCTCAAGGAGGCGGTGGAAAGCGCACTGGCTACTGAGGGAGCAAATGCCCGGGTTCTGATTTACAACTCGAGGATGGACCCGGATGGAGAAATTCACAAACACCGGGAAGTAAAGAGAGACATAGCCAAGAGGATACCGGTACAACTGCAGTACGGGCACTTCATGACATTCTCCCCCCGAATCGAGTGGGTCTTTCACGAGAAGCAGAAACGCCCCAATCCTGCCTCTGCGGCCCGGATCCGTAGGTTAAAGAAATTTCCATGGGGGTACTACGAGGCCGACGAGTGGGAGAGTCTAAAGAATTCTTATTCCGCAACCGTGAAGCAGCAGGACCTGTATAAGCTCGATAGCGGCAATGTAGACGACGTTGGGGGCAATGTAGACGACGTGGGACCTGTTGTACCGATTCCGACAGAGAATGAGCAACCCGATACTCGTGGTCAGAACGGGGATGACAACGGACCTGATGCGAAAGACGGACCTGAGGTAAAGGAAAAGCCCGTGGACGAATAACAGGCAGCGCACAGAAACAAGCCCGGTGTTCTGCAGGGAGTTCCAATCGTGAGAGCCGCCCGTCACGGTTGTTCGGCGCCAGAATTCGCAGATGAGGCGGGTTCGACGATTGTTAATACTCGGTTGGTTGGAAGCGTAGTGACTTCCTGTATGACACCGGACGGCCAAAGGATTGTGGCCTTGTCCGGAGGAGGCATCGCACCAAGGCCAAAGGTCAATATCGACTCAGACTGCGATGAGTAGCTGTTTCCACCGACCACCTCTCTAATCTGTTTGAACGGGCCCGTGTGGAGGGTTACACGGGCCCCGAGTGCACTTCTGTTGCTGGTCGTTCCAACGAGTTTCATCCGGAGGTATGTCCGGGCCTCCAAATCATTGCGAAACAGATGGGCGGGACCGCCGTTGGTTGCGACCAGAATGTCCAGGTCCCCATCGCCCTCTATGTCCGCATAGGCCGCTCCACGCGCGACCATTTTTCCGAACAGATCATCGCCGACATGGTTGGAATCCAAGGGAATAAACTCGGGTTGCTCGCCGGTGTTCCACAACAACACTGAAGACTGCTCGTAAGGTTGGTTGGAGAACAGTGCCCGCCCTCGAGCGACGTGTCCATTCGCGATGAACAGGTCCTGCAAGCCGTCCAGATCCATGTCGAAAAAGAAATTGCCCCACATCACGACGTCTCGTGTAGGTTGCGCCACACCCACCATGGAAGCGGCGTCGATGTATGCCTCTGAATCTTTCTTCGGCCTCAAGTAGAATCCCACGTCCTGACCAATGTAGTTGCTGACGACGAGAGCGAGACGCTCGTCATTGCCAAAGTAAGCCCAAGCCATCCCCATGCCGGCGCGGCCCGTGCCATTGTTTGCCAATGCCGTACCGAGTGCGCCCGCTTCGTCTTTGAAGGTACCGTCCTGTTGATTGATGAACAGGAAGTCGGCTTCCTGGTCATTTGCCACACTGAGGTCTGGCCAACCGTCCTCATTGCAATCGAATACAGCGACCGCCATTCCGCGAGCGGCCGGTTCGTCCCGCCCACCGGGCCCCCAGACTCCGGACTGCTCAGACACGTCTTCAAAGCGTTTGCCGTCCACATTTCTGTATAGAGCGCAATGAATTTTTTTGAAACCGTCTGGCGTGAAGGCGTATGAGTCAGCGTATTTCAATTCGCCGCTATCGACCAGAGATCGAACTCGCTCCTTGTCAGTCTCCGCCCTGGGTTCAGCCATGTAAGATTTCAGATCCTTTCCGCTTTCTGCCAGTTTCTTATCCATTCTCTGATGGGCTTCCCGCTCGATCTCCACCGACCACTCGACATAGTTCGCAACAAACAGGTCAATCTTGCCATCTTTGTCGTAATCGAAAAATGTAGCCGCTGTGGAGTACACATCACCGCCCACTTCGGCCTCTTCTGTGATGTCCTTGAAGAGTTTTCCGGCCTCGTTCCGGTAGAGGATGTTTCTTCCCACACATGTGACGTAAACATCGGTGTACCCGTCATTATCAATGTCACCAAAACAGACGCCGTGCCCGTAGGCCCGTGCGCTCAGGCCAAATTCTTCCCCCAGGTCCGTAAAATGGCCGCGACCGTCATTGACATAGAGGCTGTGCGTCACAGTCGGCCCATTGCCATCGGTCTTGTGTGGCCATTTCCCGGAGTTGACGAGAAAAATGTCCTGATCTCCATCGTTGTCGAAATCGAAAAATCCGCAGCCTGGACCGTTGACCTCAGGGAACAGAATTTCGCCGTAATGTCCGGTTTCGTGAACGAAGTCGATTCCTGCTTCTCCGGTTACTTCGGTGAACGCCATTTTCGGGAGCCGCGTGATGATTCTGGGGATGTGCTCGTTGACGTAACGCTCGAGGGGCTCGTATTCCGTCTGCCCGCGCGTCGCGAAATAGGTCACCGCCGCAACGATCATCAGATATGGCAACGGGTAGATCAGTTTTTTCCGAAATGGGAATTGAAGCACGAGTAGGGATTTATTGAGGACCAGTAAGTTACGGACGACGCTATCTGATTCGAATAAGGTAGTGGATTAGGCATCATTTTTCGCACAATGCAAATAGTTGCGCTCATACGTAGATTTTGCATCTGATGACCAGATGAGCGCGGATGGGATTGTCACGATCCGGATCGCCGCTCGTCGCTCAGGTCTGAATGCCCAGGTCCGCCAATTCGGTTGAGAGGGCCTGCCGGCCCTCTTCGGAGACGTCTACCCTCGGCGGTCTGACATGGCCGCCTCTTTGGCCACGCAGATCCAGGCCGGCCTTGGGCAGGGCGGCATCGCCGTGGACGTCGCGCAGGTATTCGAGCGGGGAGAGCCGTTCCTGGAGGCGGATGGCCGATTCGTAATCCCCGCTGGTGACTGCACGGAACAGCTCCAGCTCAAACTCGGGGACGAAATTGATGAGACCGGCGGTGAAGCCCTGTATCCCCGCCTGAAAGCGCAGGTGAAGGACGCCGGCCTGGTGACGTTTGTTCCCAATCCAGACGAATCGGTTGCCCAGTCTACGAATGGCGATGAAAAGGCCATGTGGGCTTTTGCAGGGGTCTTTGATGCCGACGATCTGGTCTACCTCCGCCAACCGCTCGAAGAAATCCGCAGGCCAGGTCTGCGTGTTGTAAGGAAGGAGCGGCAGGCCGGATGCTTCGCCAACGATTCGGAAATGCTCCACGATTCCGTCCGGATTTTCAGGAACTTCGTGCCGGATGTAAGGCGGCATGGCGAGGACGATCCGGGCTCCCAGCTTTTCCATTTTCGGGGCAAGCTCGCACGCGGATTTCAGATTACCGCGGAGGGTTGGGACGATGAGTGCACGGTCCCCTGCGACCTGCAAAGCGGTTTCGGCCAGGGACAGCAGTTCCTCATCGGTAAGAGCGTTGATTTCCCCGGTACCGCCGCCAACGTTGATGACCTTGACTCCACTTTCAATCAGGAAATCCAGATTTCCAGCAAGGCCATCGAGATCGAGCGAGAGCAGGTCATCACTTTTGAAAGGGGTGACTGCGTACGCGTGGACATTCTTCAGGTCTGCAATGAGGTCTTCGGGGAACATGTGCTGAGTTGGACGGATCAGGTATGCAGTCCTGCATCGCGAAGTTTGGCGGCCGACTTTGTGGTGCTCTTCACCTTCACTTTCAACGCGCTTTCGATGCCAGGCTGCCCAAAAGCATCAACGCTTCTTGCGGCCAGAGAGTGAGTGCCCGGTGTGAGCTGCCTGGTGAAAGTCGCGGGGCATTCCTCATATTCCCCGCCATTCAGGCTCAGCTCAAAATGCGAAAAGTTCGGTGCGCAATGATCGAGCTGAATCTCCATCGCGCACTCCTCGTCGGCTTCTCTTACATATATATGTGTCTTGTTGAGCGGCCAGAAGATATCCGCCGCCCGGCGGGTGGATTTGCTGAACCAGGGCAAAGGCGGGGTCTTTTCGTCGGCCCAGTGCAGATAACGGTCATACTGATAAGAGCCCGCGCCATGTTCGGGCTCGCCCGGCTCGAGTGAGGTCAGTTCATCATTCCGCATATGGACCATGAATCGCTCGAAAAGCTGAAGACGGTCCTCCAACTTGAATGCTTCGGACGCAGCTTCAGAGTCAAAACTCACACCTTCAAAATCACGGTTCACCCATGCCTGATGAATCTCGAGGAAACTCATCGGCACTCCGTCTCGTTCAAAGTGAAAGGTTGTCTTCCGCCAGTCATTCTGGTCCCCGCCGATATCAAAAGCGATCCACTTCTGATAATCGTTGGACCAGACTTCATTGATGCAGTGGCATCTGAGGATGACCGTCCTCGCCGGCATCCCGAGCGCCATGCAGCAGTGGGTCATGACGGTGGCGTAATGGGTGCACATGCCGAGTGAAAGCTGCCGGCTCGTCAGTTCCAGAATGAGCAGCGTATCCCAGGGCGGCACGAACTGCAGGGGCCCGCGATTCCAGCCATCCTCCCACTGGTTGCGCACCCATCGGCGAAGGAGCAGGAACTTTTCAAATTCAGTTTCAGCCGGTTCGACGACCTTATCCAGATTCCATCGCTTCCTGAGGGTGTTGGAGCGTTCGTCGTCGGCCCGCTGCCAGGCAAAACGGTGAGAACTGCGCAGGATGGCCGTATTGTCGGAACTGGTGATCCTGACATTCGTGCCTGCTCGTTTTTCAATCTCGCCATTCAGAATGAGCTTCACGCTGCGGAGTAAAGGGGTGACATCTGCGTTTTTTGTCGTCAGCGTTGCTCGCCACTGGATGAAGCCCGCTTCAACGAAATCGGTGGCGGAGAATTCTTTTGCGACCTTCCACGGCCCCCATGAGCCGGCATCTGGATCGGGCTCGCCGCCGGCCCGCACCTGCAGTTGGATCCCCGTCCCTTTCGGCTTGTCAGCCTTTGCCCGAATGCCGACCTGATTGAGACTCACCCGTGCGCCGACATCCTTGCCGGAGAACGCAGTCGCCACATCTATCGGTGGCGAAGTGATGGTGCCGCTCGCCGGATGCGCGTTCAGCTCGAGCCGGACGAGATACTCGCCGTCGTAAGCATCGTTGTAACCGAGATGGTCGAAATCCCAGGTCTGGCCGGCATCCCGGCTCTTTGCGCTGCGGTTGGGCTGAACGCAGTTCTCGACCCGAATGAGAAGACTGCTGCCCTCTTTGCACCGCACGATGACTTCATTTTTGCCTTTCTTCAGGACGCCTCCGGGAACCTCTACACGGCGCCAGCAATCTTCCCAATACTCACGCTGGGACTTGGGAGGGAAGACGGCCTCCTGTTCGTGGCCATTGACACTGACAATGAACGTCTGCTCTTCATCCTCGACACTCGAAAGATGCATCCCAAGTGTGCCCCCGGAACTGCCGGGATCGTCGATATCGAAATCCTTGCGAATCCAGGTAGGCCCTTCAATCACTTCGACATCGCGATGATTGCAGCGTCCCATCTCATCGGCGAGCACGAGCCGGCGAAGCAACTGCACCGCGCCTTCTGCCGAAAGGGAAAGCGAGCCGTCCCGGGTCGCTTCATCAAAAGATTCAAAGTTGTTCCATTCTAAAGAGCGTCTCATGGCTGGTGTCCGGGCGTTAGAATCGTGAAGATTAGTGCTGAACTTCTGCGTTGTGTGCGTCGTTTCAAGAGGCCGAATCGCTGGTCCACCTTTAGATCACTGCCGCCATTAATCAACTAACACCACATCCAGGTTTTCGATCTTCACATCAAACGAGAGCTTGCCGTCCTCGTGCCTGAATCTCAGTTCTCCGTTTTTTACTGAGCGCACTGAGGTAGGCGGCTTCACAAGATCGAATTCGATAGTCACCTCCGGGGCCGTTTCAAACTGATCCAGCAGGGACAGGGCGAGTCCCTTTTTCGATTTGAGCAAAGTGGCCTCCACTCCAGGCCTGGAAACACGCACCGGCCTGCGTACACCGGCATCCAGTGCGAACTGGCTCACGACCTTGCGATCCGTCTCGTCGTAGCGCTGTTCTCGTTTGTCCGTGCGATAGAACCGGCTGTAAGTAAATCCAGCCGAGTAGCACAGCAGCATCGATTTCCCTTTGCCAAAAGTGTGCGTCACCGCGGCCGGTGAGCCGTCATCAAATCTGGCGACCACCTTGCCTTCAGCCAATTCAAGGACCGAACGCTTCAGAATACTCGGTGTGGAGAACCCTTCGCCCCAGGGCCCATCCTTCCAGGTGACCTCTCCCATCTCCGCGTCCGGCGTCTTTGCAACATAGTAACCAACACTGAGCGGGTACTTGCGCAGTACGGCTCGCTGTCGCCCGCCGAAAACCGTGTCAAGGACGTCCATCCTGTCGTCGGCCTCGTCCCGCGTGGCCGCGCCCGCGTCGGCCCAGACGTGTCCGCCGGTATTCACCCAGTCACGGATCTTCTCAGCGACATCTCTGCGGAGATGCTCGCCGTTCAAATAAGCGACCCTGTAATCTGAAAGGCGGCCCTCCAACACGTTCTTCTCTGAAATGATATCGACTGGAATCTGGTCGTGATTCAGCGCAAGGTAGGCAAACACGCGATCCCGCACCACCGTCGAATCCTCGTCGAGAATCTCCGCGGTGACCGAGTAAACCATGCAGACTTCCCGCGGCGGACGAGTGGTCGTGTGCAGGTATTCTTCCGCGGCGACAATCGGTCCCGTGGCCTCAGCGACGGCCAGAATGGACGCATCACGGTCAGAAAAATTCTCCGCCGCGCCCAGTGTGCGAGGGCCCTACGAGTCATAGATGAACGACTTTGCCCCGCGTGCGATAAAGGCCAGTGTGTCCCGTGCGCTCCGCTTCCGGCTGACATAGAGGTTGTAGCATCCGATCGGCAGGTTGCGTCGCCGGCAGATGTTCCATGCAAGGTCGGCAAGAAATGAAGATCGGCCCGGCTCGGGCTTACCGATGACCTCCATCCATTGCGCGTTCATGCCATCGCCACGCTCCATCTCAAACCAGTTCAAAGACCTCCCGCTCATGCCTCCCATCACCGGTGTGGGATTCACGTTGTAAAGCACAGGCACATCCGGCGAATAATGCTTGCGTGCCGCGGCAACAATCGTCGAATGAATACTTGCGGTATTGGCCGAGAGGAAACGTACAGAATAGTAGCGAAGACGGCGTTCAAAAGAGCCTGCAGCTTCGTATTCGCCCGTAAAACGAACGTCGTTCCAAGTGCGGCCGAAGCGAGCAGGATCGAATCCATCGGTTTTCAGAAACTGAATGAATCGGGCCTGACAATCGCGGCAGGTCTCAACATGTTCGCCGTTGACTGATATGCCGATCTCGTCGCCAACTTTCATGCCGAAGACATGCTTCCCGAAATCGGCGTCGCCTGTCCGCTCGACCGCGGTCTCGATCCATTTGCTCATATACGCATCGGCGGCTCGTTCGTTATCGGGATGATTCGGGCAGGTGTGCCGCACCCAGTAGCGGGCCGGGGAGGCGTTGGCTGTGTAGTAACGCTGGACGAAAGAATCCTGCATGCCGGCCTCCGGAATCCAGGCTGCGCTGTGCCCGTAGAGAGTGTTAATGCCCATTCGGGAAACGCATTGCAGCTCAAGTCTGAAAATCTCAGTGGAGGCATAAGAACCACCCGGTGCCGAGACCGCCGTGCAGAAGTTGAAGTACTTCGATTTGCCGACCGGCTCAGGGATGAGCTTCGCGATGCGCTTGTTTCTGTCCTTCGACATATCGGTGAATGTTCGAACCCGTTCACGAAACTCCGTCGGCCACACCGAGTCGACGACTTCGTCAGGTTTGCGGGAATGTTCAGTAGGCAGGGAAATGCCGATGGCCGGGCCGACATCTGCTACTTCACGAATGGTCCGCAGTATCTGCCCCTCTCGCGGCCCCCATCCCACGTCGATCTCCGCGGTTACCTTTCGGATGCTCTTATTCCTCTGTGGATGAAATGTTGTGGTGCAGTAACCGTGACCGTACTTGAGCTCATCGTAGAGCTCGGTCCACGTTGAGCTTTGTCCAAATCTTAATGGTTGCTCCTTAGGTCCCGTCAAAATCCCGCCGCCGGCATGGATCTGAATGACTCCATTCAACATCACAGGACGGAGCCACTGGACGTCGACACTGACCTTGTACTCACTGTTCTTCGGCTCGAGCTCGACAGGCCGGTAACGGACCCAGACTTCTTTGAAGTCGCTGAACTTCGGCCGGTAAGCCATGCTGGCGGTCAGAAAGACGCAATCGATGAGGAGCGGGTGCTTTGCACTCCGGCGTAGCGGCTCGATAGTCAGGGTCGCCTCGCCCTCAGGGAGCTCGGACGTGACTCGTTCCCATGCCCATTCCTCACCGGCGAACACGCCTTCCTGCATTCCGGGTATATCAAACCAGAGGTCGTGCTCTTTCTGAATCTCCCGGGCCATGCCGCTGGCCTGCAGCCTGAATCCATAGAAACGGTGCTCGAGGATCTTCTTTCCTTTCTGAGTGATCCGAACAGAAAACGGAGCACGCTTACCCGAGGCAAGCCGGTAGCGAATCCAGAGGTTATAGGTCGCAGATGCCGGTATCCGAATCTTCCTCAGAATGGGCGTGAGCTTGTGGTTGGTCAGACACTTTCGGCTCGTTTCGTTTGGTATGCGATAAGCCACCTGCCAGTCACCCTTTGCTTTGTACGGTGAAGCCGCTTCGACACCTGGAAGCTCCTCTGCTTCAAAGAAAAGGCTGTGCTTCAAATTCTCGAAATCTTCGGCTTCACCTTCTTCTTCTTCGATGAGATCTTCGAAAGGGTCTTCCTCGGCAAACGCTGAGGGAAGGCAGGCAGAACCGAAGATGCTGAGAAGAAACAGGAACAGTCTCATGGCACATTCCCACCCAGTGCAAAAATGCTCCCATCGATCGTCGTGACATAGATCGCATGATCGAATCGCTCAGTCCAGGGCGCCGGATCTGCGTCAGGATCGGCCAGCACGGCATCCGTCGATACGATTACCGGCGCGCAATGCAGGGAGGTGCCAAGCTTCACGGACCACCGGAGTTTTCCATCATCTCCATTTACGCATTGCACGCGGCCATCTGTTCCCGGCACATAAAGTAGACCTTCGTAAGTGGCAAGAGCCACACGGGGGCTGGAAGAAATTTCGGAATCCCACAGCTTGCTGCCGTCGGCGATCCTGCACGCCAGAAGCTGCCCGTCTTCATCGCTGAAGCACACCCTGTCTGACCACGCCACAGGGGCGGCGAGGGATCGGCCTTTCTGCTTTGCCGACCAGACCGTCTTTCCATCGTCGAGGCCCAGGCACAGCCGCCCGCCATTTTCGCACGCGGCGAAGATGTGTGATCCTGAGACGAGCGGGGCCGCGTGCAATCGATCCGGCAGATGGCGGGACCACACCGGCTTGCCGTCTTCTTTCTTGAGCGCAGCGAGGCGGCCGTTGCTCGAATAGACCAACAGATGCTCCCGCATCTGACCACGAGCGATGCCTACTTTCGAAAAGGCAGAGTAATTCCAGATCACCTCCGGACGGGATGCTCCCTTATCCTGAAAAGCGACTATTTCGTTGCCACCCGTCGGGCAGAAGATGGTGTCTTCGTCAGCGAGTAGATACGAATCCACCGCGAAAACCCTCGACAGTGGAGAGTATCCTGCTGACAGAAAGAGCTTCTTCTTGTCTGTCAGATGCCGCCGAAAAATGCTCGGCCCGCGTTGACCGCGCGCGGTGACTGCTTCTCCCCAGAGTACCGGCGAGTGAAAATACTCACCCACCGTGCGGGCGAAGGCCGGCTGCGAAAACTCCCACTTCTCTTTTCCTCGAATGGGATCCAATGCAAGGATGGCCGGTCCGGGAACGCCCACCACCAGCATCCCACCTGCAAAGAGAGGAGTGGTGAAGAGTGGCTGCCCACGAAAACGATCGAGCTGCCAGACAATGTGTTCTCCCCCCACTGCAAAACGCCGTGTCAGATTGGTCACAGCCAGCCGGAGATCGACGTCGGAAGTAAACACCTGTTCCGCTCGCCGGCTCTGCCCGCTTCTGAGTTCATGGCGAGTAACTCGAATGACACTGGGCTCATCCGTGTTGGTAATCACCTCCCCCTCAAACAGGAATTCGATCTCATTACTCTTTGCCCATTTGCGAAGGGCACCAGAATCGGACGATCCGGCAGGCGGCCTCACCGGCCGGAAAGACCCGGCCTCCGCCACATTCGTTTCAAACATCCGAGCCAGCGCGTCGCCATAGACGGCCTCTCCGGCTTCGTTGAATGGCAAGACGAGAATCTGTTCTCCGGCCTGAATCTGCTGTCTGCGTTGCCTCGCCTTGATAAGCGCTGCGGCAAGGTGACTCCCCATTCGTTCCAGTTGTTCCATGGCCGGCGAAGAGATCGTCATCGTCGCCTCGCGCACGCGATCGGCCTGGTCGAAAGTCCAACCTGTGAGGGCACCACTACTGTCGTGGACCCGCAGATCGAAGTAGGTGGCATTCAGGACAGTCGTGCCAAAGTAGGAAAAGGTGCCGACAACGATCAGGTCAGCCTTCGTGGTAGCCGCCAGTTCTTTCAGGAAACCGGCATTTTCAAACTCAATTTTGGAGCGGATGCCCGATTGCCGGATGGCGGCTTCCACATCGTCGTGCTGGACGACCCGGATTCCTCTCCGCCCGCCCAGTTGGCGTCGGATGCCTTCAGTATGTGTCTCGGCAAACTTCCGTTGCCTGGCCGCGGCATTCAGCTCCACCAACGGCAATACAGCAACACGAATCTCCCCGCCCACTTCCGCAGAAATGCTGGAAGGCAAATACAAAAGACCGATCAGAGCTAGACACATGTCCGAGCAAACCCAGGAGAAGGAACGCCCGGATGGTAACAATAAGCACTCCGGTGCCTAACGCAGCAAGACCCCGCCCCTGAGCCACTCGCAGAGCACACCATTCACCATTCACCATCCACCATTCACCATTCACCATTCACCATTCACCATCCACCATTCACCATTCACCATTCACAATTCACAATTCACAATTCACAATTCATAATTCACAATTCACAATTCACAATTCACCATTCACCATTCACAATTCACAATTCACCATTCACCGTTCACTCCTCACTCCTCCCCCTGCCCAGTTTAGTACC
>JASLXP010000885.1 GCA_030740295.1 Planctomycetota bacterium | reverse complement strand
TGTAGTTACTCCGGCCCTAGCCGAAAGTTGTCCAGATGAAACGTCGAGCCGAGAGGGTTGCCGGCGAGCCCGCATCTCATCAAGAAATCGTCCGGGCTGGCGAAGGCCAGTCCTTCGATCTTCACCGGAGCATTCGGCGTGGCCTTCAAGGCCTTCTGGAAATTGAAGACGGCGTGATGCCACTTGTCGTCTGCCACGATTCCGTTGATCGCGCCCAGACACGGTTTTGAGCCCTGAGGTGCAGCAAAACCAATCTCGTGCCATCGGCCTCCCAGCTTTGCATACAAATTAACCTTCACATCCTCCGGCAGCCGGTAGTCGAAGCTCAACTGGGGAAACGAAGCCACGTCCAGCGGATCATTCAGGGCCCAGGCCGAAAAGCGGCCGCCGCTGGAACGGTTGATGACCGCAAGGCTGCGCTTGCCCCCGGCCGCGGTGGTGGGATCGAGCATGAGAATAGCCGCATCGGGCCAGCCACGGGTGCTGAAGGATCCGAAGCTCTCCTCAAAATCGTTCACGATCTCTTTGGGCGGTTCCTGCTTCGGGATTGGCGTAGGCTGGACGAACTCGGTCACGATGCCGGTCGACCCCTTTTCAACTTTTTCCGCGAGCCGCAGTACCGGTTCGGGAACGGGCTGCCACGCTCCCTTTTCCTCGTACCAGATGCGGACCCGACCGAGGACCACGCCGGTCCCGTAAGTCCAGATAGCAAGATGGCCTTCATCCAGCGGTTTGGGGTCCAGACAATCCGCCACGAGCCGGTCGTCGATGAAGAACTTGACCGCTCCGCCGATCTTCTGAATCCGCAATTGAAACCAGATGTCCTCGTTGTGTGAGCTTTTTCGATGGGTCTTGAAAGCGCTTCGAGAAAGCTCACGGGAGCCGCGAAGCACTCGCACCTCTTTCCCTTTCTGTCCTCCAAGCATGAAAGTGTAGCCGCTGCCGGGGTTGGCGCCATCGCCACAGATCGTGAGATTCAGGTTCCGAGGTGTTACGAGCACGTGCGCGGGATATTCGGCGTTGGTCAGATACGCCTCGACGACAAGGTCCCCGCGGAAACGCTCCTTGCTCCAGAGGATCGCTGCCCCGGTATCCATCCCGAGGAAGTGAGCGCCCCTGCCGGTGCAGGCCCAGTGAGGCTCCGTCTCCCAGGTACCGCGGGCCGTTCGCCACTGAACGGGCGCGCTCGAGAAAGTGTAGTCCGTGACGTTGGCGCAAGTTGCCGCGACTTTCTCCGGCGGCAGGAACCAGCCGGCCAGGCCGTAGCCAACCTTCCTCCCTCGAAGCGGGGCCGGGTCCGTGTAGTCCAGCACTTGTTTTCCATTCCATTCGGCGATGACGTGGGAGCCTTTCTGTTGGAAGAGCAGACCGGCCTTGGGCTTGGCCCCCGCCTGGCTGCTCGTAATGCTGACCTGTTTTCCATCTCGCTCGAGTAGAAATTGGTAACTCTTTTTCTTGCCAGGCTCCATCTTCAACGTGTACCCGCTGTCCGCCTTCGGCCCGGTCGCGCAGATGGTCGACCAGAAGCTGGAATCAACGGGGGGCCGGAACTTCGTGGCGAACTTCACCGAGGGCTCGCCGAAGAACAGGGATTTGTGCCAGAATTCTTCGCCGGGCCGTCTTTCCCAGGAAGGGCCGTTTTCCGCCCAGAGACGCAGAAACCTGTCTTTCAGGAAATGCGCACGTATCAGATTCGAATTGGGGAAGGGGGCCGGCTGCTCCCCGGCTGAGACCGATTCAGCCTGCACGTCATCAAAGAGCGAAGACATGTTTGGCCCGGCCCCGTATAGGCCGCACGTGCCCTGGCCGAAAAGGTCCGAATCAGCTTGGCAAACCAATTGCCCGTCAGCATAAACGATCACCTTGCCCGGCAGAGCGCGCAGCTCCAGCCAAAGCCATTGACCGACTTCGCAGCCGCCGCTCACTTCTGCGAGTATGGTCTCCGTTCCGTTGCGGACAGCTACCAACTGCTTCGTGCCGGTCGCCAGGCCCGAGGTGCAGCGATACAGCAGGTAGTTGCCCGGGTCCCGGTAATAGGCAACCAGGCCCACCTCGCCGGGTGCCTCAGGCTTCACGCTCGCCCGGATCGCGTAGCTGTCCCAGAACCAGTGACCCGTCACGCAGAGGGCCTTCCCGTTCTCGCCCGGACGGCCGCGATACGCAAAGGGGTTTGCCGTCATGCCGACACCGGGAACTTTCGGTTCGCCTCGGGTGCCCTGGAGCGACCAGGTGCCTTCCACAGGTTTCCAGACCCCGCCCTTCGTCGGCTCTCTCATGAAGTCATCTGCAAAGCTGATACGTGCAACTTTCTGAAGGCGAACGGACTTCCAGGTGAGTTCCGGCCCTGATGTGGAACCACCAATCTTTCCTGCTGAGAACTGATTATCGGAAACAGTCGCAATGGCTTTGTCGCCTGCGATAACGCTTATTGTCTTCGAGCGGCGCTGGATGAAGACATCGAGCTCCTTCCCCGAAGCGCTCTGCCAGCGGAGCCATGGACTCAGCCCACTTGCCGCGCCCTTGACGACTTTGAACAGCCTTGCCCCCGCGCTGCCCACCGCAAGGTAGTAACCGCTACCGTCCGCTTGCCAGTGAAAAGCCAACCGCGCCTCACCCTTCTTTATTGAAAGCGGATCCGGGCTGACCGACGCCCGGATGGTGAAATCACCGTCGCAAGCCACTTTGAGGAAATCCTGGAATGAGACGGGGGCCGCCAGTTCCTCACTCATCCCGGGAGAACCCGAGAGCAACAGAATTATTAGAGAGAAGCGGATCACGGTGCAAGTATCCTTCTCCGTGTCCTTTTATTCAATGTCCGGAGCTGAGTGTGTCCTCCACTTCATGTCCTGACAGTGGAGCGAATCAGGCGGAGTTCTTTCTGTCATACCTGCTCCTGCTCCGAGAGGTGGTGAGCGTTGTCTCACTGTTGAACCACTTTATGTTGAGCCTATCATGCGACGCAGTCTCGAAGCTGATGCACCCGGTGCATGACGGCTGATGAAACTTTGCGGATTCGGCTGCGATGCCGCATGGGATAACCAGGAGTGAACATGGGACAACAGGATGAAGGAAAAGAAACTCTCGAGGTGGTGGACGCTTTGAGGGACGCTCGCGAACGCATTCTGGCGGAAGTGCGCAAGGTGATTGTCGGGCAGCAGGATGTAATCGACGACGTCCTTACATGTCTCTTTGGCCGCGGCCATGCGCTGCTGGTCGGCGTGCCGGGCCTGGCCAAGACACTGCTCATTTCTACCCTCGCCGAGATTCTCGATCTTTCCTTCAAACGGATTCAATTCACGCCTGACCTCATGCCGTCGGATATCACCGGCACAGACATCATCGAAGAGGATCCTGAAAGCGGCAAGCGAGAGATGGTCTTCTTTAAGGGCCCCATTTTCGCCAACATCATCCTCGCCGATGAAATCAACCGCACACCTCCCAAGACCCAGGCCGCTCTCCTCCAGGCCATGCAGGAAAAGGAAGTGACCGTCGGCAACAAGACCTACACGCTCGATGCTCCTTTTCTCGTTCTGGCCACGCAGAACCCCATTGAGCAGGAAGGGACCTATCCCCTTCCCGAGGCGCAGCAGGACCGGTTCATGTTCAACATCTACGTGGGCTATCCGGACAAAGCGGAGGAGGTTCAGATCGGCCTGACCACGACCACTGACGAAACGCCCAGGCTGGAAAAGGTCATGTCCGGAGCGGACATCCTGAAGTACCAATCCATCGTCCGAAAAGTACCCATCGCCGAGCACGTGGCCGAATATGCAACCGACATTGTCCGCGCGACTCGACCCACCGAGGACTCAGGCCACGCCATAGCCCGGAAGTGGCTGCAATGGGGAGCGGGGCCGCGAGCGATTCAATACCTCATCATCGGCGGCAAGGCCAAAGCCATCCTCAACGGTCGCTACTACGTATCTACCGATGATATTCGCGCCAGCGCGGTCAGCGTCCTTCGCCATCG
>JASLXP010000884.1 GCA_030740295.1 Planctomycetota bacterium | reverse complement strand
TCATGCCGCGGAGACTGGTTACCGGCCGGATGGAATGGCGGACAGCGTCGAACTGACTCTGATAAGGGGGCCTTCAGAGCCGATTGGCCTGGCCGGATCTTATTCGCACGCAGCACTGACTTCTTTTCTGGTCGACCCGCTGAAGATTCGGCCGTCTGGACGCATGCCGGCAATGATGCTTTCACCAAAGGAGTCGGCAGATCTGGCTGCATATCTCTTACGCGATCGGAAGCCAGGGGGCGCTCAAACTGAGGGAGGGTCGAGCGCGTTGGTGCGCAAAGGTCGCACCGCCTTCGCTGCAAGGAAGTGTGATGCCTGCCATGCCCTTGATGATGGCTCGCCCAAGCGCGTGTCCCTTGCACTGGAGTTGCTTGATCCCGATTCACAACGGGGGTGCCTAAGCACGACCCCTTCGTCTGCCGCGGTGGATTACTCCCTTTCAGAGGAACAGCGGAAGGTCCTGAAGGCGACCCTTCCGGCTCTCCATGAATCCAAGCCCCTGACCTCGGCCGAGCACATCCAGCGCACCATGGCCACTTTCAACTGTTATGCTTGCCACGAGCGGAACGGCATCGGCGGGCCCGAGCCCGGACGCGCCCAGTTCTTCCGGACAGCCATGTCGGCAACGGAATCTCTTGGTGACGAAGGGCGTATTCCGCCCGGCCTCAGCCGCGTTGGGTACAAGCTGACCCAAGTCTGGCTTGAAAGAATTCTGGATGGTAAAGGAAGCGTTCGTCCCTACATCAGAACTCGTATGCCGGTTTTTGGCGCAAAGAACTTGCATGCGCTCTCAAAAGATCTTGCAGCGGCGGACATCAATCCTGCCGCGCCGCGGCTGGATCTTAGTGGTCGCCAGCGACACCAGCGTTCTTTTGTCGGCCGGAAGCTCATGGGCGTGCATGGCCTGAATTGCATTACCTGTCACGGCTTGAAAGGACAGAAATCCCTCGGTGTCCCTGCGGTCGATCTGGCAGACACTACCGAGCGGCTGCGACCCGAGTGGTTTCGGGAATACCTTCTCGATCCGCAGCGATTGCGTCCGCGCACGCTGATGCCGGCTTTCTTTTTGAAAGGGCGAAGCCCTGTAAAGATGATGATGTCCGGCAACAGTGCGGTGAAACAGATCGATCAGATCTGGATGTATTTGAAAGAAATCGACCAGCAGCCTCTGCCGGATGGAATGACGAAAGAATCTTTCGAGCTGAAGCCGCAGAAGCAGCCGATTGTGTTCCGCACGTTTATGGAGCACGCGGGCATGCAGGCTGTTGCCGTGGGTTTTCCGCACGGGGTGCATGTGGCTTTTGATTCGAAGGAGATTCGCTGGGCCGTTGTCTGGCGCGGAAAGTTCCTTGACGCAGAGAGTACCTGGCGTGACCGATTCACTCCCCTCGCAAGACCGCTCGGCAAGGAAGTAAAGGTGTTGCCCGGGTGGATGCCCTTCGCAGTTCTGAAAGACAGCAACGATGCCTGGCCCGACAGCAAAGGAACAGAAGCCGGCTACCAGTTTCTGGGTTTCAAACTGGATAAGACGCGCGTACCGACTTTTATGTATTCCTTCAAAGGCCTCAACATCGAAGACCGGATGGAACCGGAGGATCGCTCATTCAGACGAACATTGAGGATCCGAGGGAAGACGGCTGACCTCTTTTTCAGGGGACTCGGTGGCGAGATTTCCGCGGTTGAAACAGACGAAATCCTCGAGACCTGTCACTGGTAATCATGCTCAAGCTGTTTCTCACATCAGCCTTGCTGTCCGTGCTGCATGCCGAATCGGAGAATGACTATTATCGAATGGTCACACTTCCCATTCCGAAAGATCTCTGGCTCGAAGTAAGCGGCATTGCCCAACTGCCGGACGGCCGCATTGCTGTCTGCATTCGCAAGGGTGAGGTGTGGATCATTGCTGATGCCTACTCCGACCCACCCAGTTCGAAAAACGTGAAATACGCCCGATTCGCCTCCGGCCTCCACGAGCCGCTCGGTCTCACATGGCACAACGGCTCTCTCTACACTGCACAGCGCAGCGAAGTCACAAGACTCGTCGATAACGATGGGGACGACGTGGCAGATGAATACCTCACCGCGGCCAAGGGCTGGGGCGTCAGCGGCAACTATCACGAATACGTGTACGGGCCCGTATTTGATCCGGCGGGCAACATGTATGTGAACCTGAACGCGGCCATGGGCAAAAGCGTCATTGAGGATCGTCTCTGGCGCGGCTGGAGTATGAAGAAGACGCCAGAAGGCAAGCTCAAGCCGTTTTCCGGCGGAATGCGCTCTCCTATCGGTATCGGCGTGAATCACATCGGGGACGTCTTTGCCACGGATCATCAGGGCAACTGGTTTCCGACCTGCCCCCTGTATCAGCTCAAGAAAGGCGTCTTCCACGGTCATGTGGACGCCTTGTCTTTTAAAGGGCATCCGGATTCCACCATCAGGGACGTTGGAAAGATCAAGCAGGGAATGACAGTGGGCGATGCTGCCAAAGCTATCGGACCGTATGAACTGCCCGCAGTCTGGTTTCCCTATGAGAAAATGGGTATGGGCAGCACGGGCATCCTGTGCGACAGGTCGGATGGCAAGTTTGGTCCCTTTGAGAATCAGCTCTTTGTCGGTGATTTTACGCTCGCCCTCATCAGTCGCGTGTTTCTCGAAAAGGTAGATGGCGAGTACCAGGGCGCGTGCTTTCCCTTTCGCAAGGGGTTCGAATCCGCGGTGGTCAGCCTCGGTTTCGGAAAGGACGGATCGATGTTTGTCGGGCAGACAAACCGGGGATGGAATTCCGTTTCCTCAAAATCATACGGTCTGCAGCGGTTGGTCTGGACGGGCAAAACGCCATTCGAGGTGAAAGAGATGAAGGCGCGGCCGGATGGCTTTGACCTTGCATTCACTAAACCGGTCGATGCTGATTCTGCGATTGCACTGAGTTCCTCCAAGATGATCAGCTACACCTATCCGTATCACGCCGCTTATGGAGGTCCGGAGATTCATAAGAAAGAACTACAGTTCGAGAAGATTGAGGTCAGCGATGATGGGATGAAAGTAAGGCTGAAGGTTGATGGACTTCGTGAATCATTTGTCCACGAATTGTATCTTGATGGATTCCGGTCGAAGGATGGCAACCCGCTTCTGCATCCGCGGGCCTACTACACGCTGAACAGGATTCCCAAATAGTTCCGGGGTCGCCGGCTACGCGACCGATGGTCGCATCCCGATGGCGCGGGTTTACCGAAATCACCGTCAACCATTCCCAACGATTTTTCTATAAACTTCGACCGTTTGCTCCGCACACCTCTTCCAGGTGAACCCCGCCGCGTGGCTCAATCCTGCCTCTCTCAAGCGGCGCCGTTCTCCTCTGTTCAACAGGAGTTTCTGAAGATTCTCGCGCATTGCCTTTGCGTCGGTGGCTGGTGCGTGGAGTGCTGCGTCTCCGGTTGCTTCGAGGACGGCCGGGTCTTCTGAGGTGAACACTGGTGTGCCGCAGGACATGGCTTCGAGTGGCGGGATGCCGAATCCTTCGACCAGTGAGGGGAATGCGAAGCACTCGGACAGCGCGTACACCGCGGGCAGGTCAGCCAGAGGGACGTAATCGGTAAAGATGATTTGTTCTTCAATGTTGAGGCTTTCGATAAGCGAAAACACCTGTTGGTACTTCCATGCTTTCTGTCCGACGATGACCAGTTTGTGATCGAGCTTCTTATCCATCTTTACTGCAAAGAAGGTTCTGATCAGCATCTCGAGGTTTTTCTTTGGCTCGATGTTGCCGACAAAAAGAACGAACCTGTCAGGTAACTTGTATCGCTCGCGAACCTGTCTCTTTGTGTCTTCATTCGGTACGTTGAAACACTCGTCAATGCCCGGCGGAATCACCTCAATCTTGTCAGGAGCCACTTTCATCAGCTTCACGAGGTCCTCCTTGACGGCATTGGAGAGAACGATAATGGCCGCGGCCCTCTGAATGGAGCGAGGCAGATTCCACTTGAAGTGCAGCACATTCGAGCGTTTGCAGAGATCGGGATGCTTCAGCGCGATGATGTCGTAGACGGTGACTACCGCAGGTCTGCGTGTGAATCCGGGAATGATGTAGCCGGGGCCGTGGATGAGGTCCGCCCCCTTCAGGCCGGCGACCATCGGCAGGCAGACCTGATCGTAAAAAATCCTCGCTGAACGAAGCCGGCACGGAATCTTTGCCCGGTGATGCTTCAGCCGCTCCGGTGACCACCCCTGGTCGTCATAGCCATAGCCGGTGATGAATTCGAAATCGTCGCCGGTGTCCAGTTGATCGAGGCCGCGTAAGAGACCGCGGATGCAGCGGTGTACGCCGGAGTCTTTATCCGTGAGGAGAAGGCCGTCGATGATCACCTTCATCTGAGCATCCCCTCATAGAGACTCTGAATCTCGCTTGTCGTTCGCGATCGATGAAAACGCGTGGTCGCATCGCTTCTCGCATTGTTCCCCATTGCGGTCAGGGCTTGCCGGTCCTGCAGGAGATGAATCACCGCTTCCGCAAGGGCGTCGATGTCGTAAGGCTCAATCAATTTTCCTGTGCTTCCTTCGTTAAGAATTTCAGTCGGGCCGCCGGTGTTCCAGGCGATGACGGGCCTGCCTGCGGCCATCCCTTCAACGAGGCACCGGCCGAATGGCTCCCCATGAGAGGGCACGACAAGAAGAGCCAGTTTGTTGATCAGGGCTGGAACATCGTGAACGTGTCCAGCGAAATCTACAGCATCATCGAGGCCGAGGTCCTTGCTCAACTGATGCAGTTCATCTTTATACCAGGCTTGGTCATTCAAGATGTCCTCCCCCGCGATGACAAACTCCGATTCAGGAATCGCGGCCTTGACCAGTGCGGCCATCTGGAGGAAATCTTTGTGACCTTTCCACGGGTAAAGATGGGCAATCATCCCGACGCGTTGACATGGTGTTTCGACCGGGGGCAGAGCCTCGAATGGCGCGGTATCGATGCCGTTCAGGATGAGTTTCACCCTGACATCCGGCACTCCCGTAGAAAGCAGCATTTCTCGGACGGCACTCGAAATAGCGATCACCTGATGGACATGCTGACCGAGCTTCCATCGAAACAGTCGATTGGGTGTGAGGTCTCGCACATGCCATATGAGAGGCAATCCCCGCCGTTCTGCAGCGGGGTAAGCGAAGAGTTGCGCCATGTCGCCGTTTGCGTGGACGAGGTCGGAATCGAATCTGTCCATCTCTCTTCCGAGCTCACGAATGCCCACCTGCCACGAGGCCGGGTACTTGCCGAGCTTGAATGGATTCAGAGTTTTCTTGAAACGTTGAATGCGCACGTCCGCTGTCTGAATCTGTCTCTTGAGAATCTCATCCTTCAGGGTGCCGTTGCCTGGCAGGACGACGGCTGGCTCGAAGCGGGAGCGGTCGAGGCAGTCCAGGATATCGAGCAGACTCTTCTCCGCGCCGCCAATTTCGCTGACCGCGGAGACGTAAAGGATCCTGTGTGGTCCCTTCGATTCACTCATGCGAAGATTATAGATTAACGGTCGATGGGCCGCTTACACGGGGATGGAAACCCGTGCCCCATCCCTTGCCGACTTGTAACAGGCTTCGAGGATTTCCACGATGTGGACTGCGGTCTCTCCGTCCAGCTCAGGGCCGATGCCCGATTTGATGCAATCGATCCAGTTACCCACCGGATTAGGTGCGGGGGGGAGTTTGTCATCGGGCACGTGGGATGACTCTTCGCCGTCCAACTGAAAGAAGACATCGAATGGAAATCCGTGAAAAGAGAGCGTGGCCTTTGAGCCGAAGTAGTGGGAACGCTGGCGCTTTGTAAAGATGGCGCTATTGGCGGCGGCACTGATATTTGCGAGCGCACCATTGTCGAGCCGCAGAGAAAGCGCGCATCTGAGATCCCATTCCGCGTCGTCCATGATGGCCGTAGCCTCAACAGCTTTAAGGCCGGTAGACCAGAGGAGCTCGCAAATCAGGTGTGAGCCGCCATCGACAAAATAGCCTCCACCATTCAGCGATGGATCTCTTCTGAAATTGGTCGGCGGAACAACACCAGGCAATTTATCGGGGAGCGGCTTCGCGCCGAAAACGGCCTGAGCGTCACCCATCCAGTTAATCTGCGCGGATTCGATCTCACCCAGGACACCAGCCTCAACGAGCTGCCTCAGGAACCGGCAATGAATCCAATAAGGCGGATTCTGGGCCACCAGGAGAACTTTATTCCTCTCCTGGGCTTTCTGGACCAGGTCGCGCCCTTCCGAAGGCACCAGGGTGAGCGGCTTTTCCATCAGAATGTGGAGGTCGTTGTCGAGAGCAGCCAAACCATGCCCGTAATGCAGCGAATGAGGAGAACAGATGACTACCGCGTCCAGATCGCTTTCTAGCATCTCCCGATAATCAGTGAAGGTATGCTCCACCTCGAAGTGCTCGGCCATCTGCTTGAGTTTTTCCTCATCCCGCCTGCAGAGCGCGGCCAACTCGACAGAATCTGCAGCCTTTAGATCAGGGCAATGCCGGCGCGAGGCAAACCAACCGGCTCCGAGGACACCGACACGAATGGGTGATGAATCTGGCATGGATGGTGGATTGGGGATATGGGAATCAGGAATCGGGATTCAGATGCAGATTCAGGATTCACAGGGATTCACGGGATTCAGGATTCGTAACAGTTCTTTTTTCTTCCGGCTTTAGCATGAAGATGATGAAATCCATCATGTGAGGTGGCACTCACCGCCGGGTACAGGGACGCTTGCTCTGAACTTTGAATCCTGAATCCAATGAATCCTGAATCGATCGCGAGGATTCATGCGAAACTTCGGTTCTAGCTCTTGACCTCGTACTTAAAATCCTTAAGCGAATCGAGCAGCTTGTCGATCACATCGTCAGACTGGATGCCTTCAGACTGTGCGGTGAAGGTCGGGATGATTCGATGGCGCAGGACAGGATGCGCGACTGCGTCGATATCATCGAATGAGACGTGGTATTGGCCGTGCAGAATGGCGCGAGCTTTGGCAGCAAGGATCATGTTCAGAGAGGCGCGAGGGCCGGCACCCCAGGTGAGCCAGCGCTTGATGAAATCGGGAGATTCCTCGGACTTTGGCCGGGTGCGGCGGCTGATCGCTTTGGCGTAATGCAGCACCTCGTCTGCGACCGGTACGCGTTTGACGATCGATTGCAGGTGAAGGATCTGTTCCTGGGAGATTACCTCGCTCAGTTCGGCGGGGTCCTGCGAGGTCACCATCTGCATGATCGCGAATTCTTCGTCATCGGTTGGGTAGTCCACCATGATGTTGAACATGAACCTGTCCAACTGCGCTTCCGGCAGCGGATAAGTGCCCTCCTGTTCGATTGGGTTTTGTGTGGCCAGGACGAAGAATGGTTCTTCCAGAAGATGATCCTCCCCGCCGATCGTTACCTTCTTCTCCTGCATGGCCTCGAGCAGAGCTGCTTGGGTTTTGGGCGGTGTTCGGTTGATTTCGTCGGCCAGCAGAATGTGAGCAAAGAGCGGGCCCTGGAGAAATTTGAAATGGCGTTCACCCGTTGCCTTGTCTTCCGCAATGACTTCCGTGCCGGTAATGTCCGAAGGCATCAAGTCCGGTGTAAACTGGATACGATTGAATTTGAGAGAGAGGAGCTGTGACAGGGAGCTGACGAGCAGCGTCTTTGCCAGGCCCGGCACACCTACCAACAGCGCGTGGCCGCGACTGAAAATGCACGTCAGCAATTCTTCGATGACCTTATCCTGGCCAACGATCACCTTCTTCAGCTCGTTGCAGATCTTTTGATAGGAGTCACTCAGTTCTTCGACCGCTTTGCGGTCCACGTCATGTTGACTCGGGGCTGATGCGCCCATGGGGTCTCCTTAAGAAGTTCAGATGAATTTCAGGCAGTAAGAACGCCATTCATATCTTGCCCGACCGCCAAATTCCAATGACCAGCGCAATGCCCAGACAGAAGGCCACAAAGAATCCAATCATTGCGAGAACGGAGATCGACCCGTAAATCGGCGCGACCTCCATCTGCATGAGCATCGACGAGGAAATGACGATGGCGGCAACGACAATGCTGACGGAAAGGCGATTCAGAGATCGATCCAGGTCGTTCGCCCATTTGTCAAGGCCGACGTGCTTGAACACAAACTGGAGCTTCCCGCCCTCGACTTTCCTGAGGATCCCCGCCATCTCCCTCGGCATCCAGCGAAGTAACCGACCAAGATGCCAGAAGGAAACCCGAGCTTCATTGAAAAGTTGCTTGGGGTTCAGCCGCTGCAGAATCAGTTTTTTGACATGTGGCTCGACGGCTGCGCCGAAATCAAAATCGGGATCGAGACCGCGCGCGGTGGTCATTACGGCTACGAAAGATTTTGCCAGCAGGATCACATCTCTGGGCAGCACGATTGCGTTGCGCCTTGCGATGCGCGTGACGTCCGAGAAAACTTCAACGGTGTCCATCCGCTTCATCGGCATGCTGTAGTACTTATCCACCATCTCCAGCAGATCGGCCTGGAGTTCGCCGATGTCCGTGGTATCGCCTGTTGCACCCATATCCGCGAAGACCTCGCAGAAAATGTCCATCTCTTTCTTGTCGAGCGAAATCAGAATCGAAGAGAGGTTCTTCATGAGCTGGTCGCTGAGGTGCCCCACCAGGCCGAAATCGATCAGGGCCAGTCTGCCTCGTTCGTCCACCAGCAGGTTGCCCGGATGAGGATCTGCGTGGAACGTGCCGGTCTCGAAATACTGTTTGCAGAACGAGCTGGTCAATGCTCTGGACAGCTCCCGCCTCTTGCCCGAGTTCGATTCTTTCTCGACATAATCGGTAATCTTCACACCCTCAATGCGCTCGAGGGTGAGGACGTGCGGCGTAGTCAATTCCCAGAAGACCTGCGGCGTGCGCACCATTTCGTCTTCTTTGAACATCTCGTAGAACTTTGAGGTCAGCGAGCCCTCAACCACGAAATCCATCTCCCGGCGAACCCCTCTCTCCAATTCTTCGACAATCGCCGGCAGCCGATACGGCTGGAGCTCAGGGATGTAAGTATCCGCAAGATCGGCCAAGTAATGCAGGAGGCCAAGGTCCAGTAATATCTGTTCTTCAATGCCCGGCCGGCGAACCTTGACGACCGCAGAAGAGCCATCCTTGAGAGTGGCATAATGGACCTGGCCAATCGATCCCGAGGCAAAGGGCTCTTTTTCAAATTCGGCGAAAGTCTCTTCGATACTGCATCCAATCTCCCGCTCGACAATGCTCACCGCTTCCGCGCCCGGGAAAGGAGTCACGCTGTCCTGCAGCCGCGTGAGTTCCGTGCAAAGCTCTTCAGGAACCACGTCAGGCCTGGATGACAGCACCTGCCCGAGCTTTACGAAAGTAGGGCCGAGCTCCTGGATAACGGTGGTGATGCGCTCTGCCAGCCGCTCCGGTTCTTCAAGCGGTTCGGGCTCTCTGTCAGACCAGGTAAACCTGGGAAAGCGCTCGCGCAGATTGAGCCGCCGCACATAGTGGCCGAAGCCGTTCCGAATGAGTACGGACACGATTTCCGAAAGCCGCTGCAGGCTGCGATAGGTTTTTGCTATTCCAAAAATGGACACCGCTGGTGACGATCCTTCGAAAGTAACAGGCCCGGCCAAGCTTTGAAATCACTTACCCAGCCTTGATTTCGATACTTCGGCCGACTTCGAAACAATGGAATTGAACCGTTCCGCGTAATCGTTGGCAACATCAAGGGGCAAGTCCTTGGCCAGGATGTAGCGTCGCCGTCCGGCCTTAGTTATTTCTTCGAGCGATTCGTCGGCTGTGATCCCCTTAATGTTTGCGATCTCTTCAGCAGCCCGATCCTTCACTTTGCGGCCGAAACGAAGCGGATCAAGCTTGACAATGAATTCGCCTTTTGCTCCATCAGGCTTTGCGGCCGGAGGCGTCGCAGGCTTCGGCGCTGGCGGTGGAGCCGGTTTGGCCGCGGGCGGCGGTGGAGCAGGTGCTGCAGGCTTCGCCGCGGGCGGCGGTGGAGGAGGCGCGGCAGGTCTGGCCGCGGGCGGTGGGGCAGGCGCTGCAGGCTTGGCCGCGGGCGGCGGAGGAGGAGGCGCGGCGGGCGGTGGAGGAGGCGCGGCGGCCGGTGGTGGAGACGGGGCCGCAGGCGGAGGCGGTGGAGGTGGTGGCGGAGGGGGCGCGGCAGACGCCGGTGGTGGTGGTGGAGTGGCCGTAACCGCGGCCGGTGGAGGCGGAGGAGGTGGAGCGACAGCAGCGGGAGGCGGTGGTGGCGCTACCGCGGCGGGTGGCGGTGGCGGAGGAGTAGCGGTTGCAGCAGCAGGGGGAGGCGGAGGTGGAGGCGCTACCGCGGCGGGTGGTGGAGGCGGTGGAGTAGCGGTAACTGCAGCGGGGGGAGGCGGTGGTGGGGTGGCAGTGGCAGCAGGGGGCGGCGGTGGAGGTACCGCGAGCTGAGCTTCTGGCGGACCGGGGGGAGGCGGAGCAGCCAGGGGTGGCTCAGGTATAGCAAGTGCTGGCGCTGAAGCGGGCACAGCAGGAGGCGGAGGCGGCGGTGGAGGAAGAGCCATAGATTCCGTCTCCATGAGAGGGGAGTCAGAATCGTCCAGATCAGACAAGGACAGGGCCGGCGCGACGGGTTCCAATGCAGCAGCATCGGACGGTTTCTCCGAAACGGATGCCCCCGATTCGAGCTTCGTTTCTTCTGGCTCAAAAGGATCGACCGGAATCGCACGCAATTCCAGCCGCAACTCAAACTGCTGTTTGCTCCCCGGTGCTTCAAAACGAATGACCTGCGTAAGTGGCAGATCCTTCAGGTCTTCCTTTTCTCTCAGGTCGGCCCGACTGACCTCTATCGTCGGCGCTTCGGTTGAGTCCAGATCGAATGCAGGAGGACCAGTTCCCGCGGCAACTTTTACGTCTACGGACGCACTGGGCACGGGCTCTCCGCTGGCCTCTGCCCCGCCATCTGAAGTAATCTTCGTTCGAATTCTGGCGACAGCAGATTCAGGCCATGTCGCCTTGCGCAGCTTTCCGACCTGCCCTTTGGCCACTTGGATTTCAGCTCCCAGTTGCCGGAGCGCGGCCGTATTCTTACCTGCGATCGCGGCCTCGGCGGGATTGAGGCCATCTACCAGAATTATCGGGGACGAGTTGGCGATCATCTGTGCGCCGGTCGCATCGATTCCAAGCAGTTCGGCGAGCCTGTTAGCCACATCCTGAAAGCTGTCCGGCTTAACCGAACTGAGAATCAGCTTATAATCTCCGCCGCTCGGAGCTCCTCCGGCCATAGATATTTCCTCTGTTGTCGGATCGGGATGTTATTGGGACGCGGCCGCAACAGACTGCCCAGCAGGGGCCGCTATATCTGATATTCAAACGCGCCGGATGCTAGCCGCGGGCGATTCGAGTGTCAACGACACGGCTTCAACCGCCATGATGTAGCAATTCAGCATAGAGCTGCTCGTTACGTTCGATCATCCGCGCCGGCGAGAACTGGGACTGGGCCCGTTCGAGCGCCTGCTGACCCATGCGGGATCGGAGTTCCCTGTCCTGCAGGAGAGTGATGATGCTACGAGCGAGAGCATCACTGTCAGCAGGAGGAACCAGAACGCCAGTTTCGCCTTCCAAGACCAGCTCCGGTGTGCCGCCTACTTCAGTGGCAACAGTGGGAACTCCGGAAGCCATCGCCTCCAGAACGACATTCGGCATGCCTTCCCACAATGACGGCAGCACAAACAAGTCAGCGTCTTTCAGGAATTCGGGGATTTCAGGATGCCACCCGAGGAAGCTGACCGCGCCCTCGATGCCAAGCTCCCGGGCCAGATCCTTCAGGCTGGCCTCATCTTCTCCGGCCCCGACCAGTGCAAGTCTGGTGTTCGAGATTTCATCAAGCACCGCAGGCATGGCGTCCAACAAGTGTTGCAATCCCTTCTGCCTCGAAAGCCGGCCCACCGTAAGCAGAACCGGCGTTTCCGCATCCACCTCCAGCTCTCGTCTCAGCCGTCCGGGCTCGAGGTTTTCGAACTTGGAAAGGTCGACCGCATTGGGCACAGCGATCAGCTTGTCCATCGGAATGGAACTCTTCTCATGGGTGAACCGCCTGGCGGATTCGCTGACGCAAGTCTGCTTGTGCATCATCCAGTGGGTGGCCCCATCAACCCACAAACGGAACCCGCGCTCGACATCTTCGACACGAACGGCGCAGATGACCGCCGGCACTCTGGACAACCAGCCAACCAGTCGTCCGACCATGTTGGCATGAAAAAGAAAATTGTGGAGAACCTCCGGCTTGAATTCTCTCACCACCTTTCGGAGCGGCAGCACCAGACTCGGAGGCCAGCTCTTTCTCGCGTTGAGATAGTGGACAGGTATGCCGGCCTTTTCGAGCCACCCACCCACGTCGCCCTTCCCCGTCAGGCATGCGACCTCCACTTCGTGCCCGCGTTCGACCAGACCAGTGGCCAGCATGTAGAGCATGCGCTCGGCACCACCGATGTCGAGCTCTGAGATGTGGAATAGAATGCGCATCGTTTGGGGCTGATAACCGCCGCTCAATTCAGTACAAAGACGTCAGTGATCGGAATGAAACTTTCAGATTTTGACTTTTGCCTGCCACCTGAACTTATCGCCCAGGAACCGGCAGAGCGTCGTGAAGAATCCAGGCTGATGGTTCTGAACAGGCAAGCCAGAACCATCGAACACCTCAAGTTTCACCACATTCCCGATCTGTTGCACGCAGGTGATCTACTCGTACTGAATAACACTCGAGTCGTGCCGGCAAGAATCTTTGGGACAAGGCACACTGGCGGCCGCGTGGAAGCCCTACTCGTGGAGGAATCGGAGCACGGGATCTGGCAAGCTCTGCTGAAGTGTCGTGGGCGACTGGAGGATGGAGAGCTCATTGAGTTTGGTGCCTTCAGTGGTCTTGACGCTCCGCGGCAAGGTGAAGGAGCTGTCGCGGAGCGACAGCGCCACGCAGAATTCACCGCACGCCTGCTTGGCAAACACGATGCAGAAGGCTGGCTTCTGGATTTTCAAATGCCGGCCCAGACACTTTTGGACACTCTCGAACAAAATGGTCAGATGCCCTTGCCGCCCTATATCAAACGAGAAAAAGGGCACGACCAACGAGATGAAATGGACAGGCATCGTTATCAAACGGTGTTCGCCCGGGAATCAGGCGCCATTGCCGCTCCGACCGCTGGCCTGCACTTTTCGGAAATCCTTATCGAAAACCTGAAGGCGCAGGAAGTGCTGTTCGAGTACGTAACGCTCCATGTCGGGCTGGGGACGTTCAAACCAGTGACTGCCGAAGATATTCAGGATCACGTGATGCATTCCGAGGAGTACTCTCTGTCAGAGCGGACAGCGAAGGCCGTAAACGATGCCAGGTCTGATGGCCGAAGAATCATTCCCGTCGGCACCACAAGTCTGCGCACCCTTGAATCGTGCGCGTTGGAAGGGCACGTCGTCGCCGGCCATGGCCACACGGACCTTTTCATCTATCCGCCTTACGAATTCAAGATGACCGACGCGATGATCACCAATTTCCACCTGCCGAAGAGCACCCTCATGATGCTGATAGCAGCCCTTGCCGGAAGAGAGACCGTGCTCGATGCCTACAGAACAGCCATCGATGAGAAATACCGTTTCTTCAGCTACGGCGACGCGATGTTTATCGTATGAGCTTTCTTCCGTCCCGAAGCGAAGGGGCGACGGCGATTTTGCGATTTGGCATCAGCATCGTGCGGCAATCCACTACAACGGAAAAATGAGAAAAACCTGGATCTCAAATCCCAGTTCGGTATCCTTCAGTCTGTCGCACTTAAAACGTGCGGCGTGAAACCTCAAGGGGTCTTTCTAAATCCGACAAACCTTCATTTACCTCCTGCACGAGGTCGGCCTGACACAGCGATGGCCAAAGAGAGAGAGGCTTGCGGTAAGAGATAGACCCCTGAAGTTTTTTAAAGGCAAAAGCGACCCAGGATGGCACACCCTATTCATCGTTCCTCTTTCTTCCGTCGCCGCTATCGGACAGAGCGAACGATGACTCCCGACAAATTCGGCCACTGACCTAGCTTGGGATTCTCCTGTTTCGACACCAGTTCTATCTTGATGGAATCTGGGGTCTCAATATTCTCGTACCGAAGGACGTGGGCTGTGTGCAGGCCGGACGCCTTCATGACATCAACGCCCCTGGCCACCGTTCTCCCCTGCAGCTTCAGATCGAAAACCCTCTGGCCGGCCCGATCCCCCTCGGCCGCGGACATAAGAAGTTCAACAGTGTAGGCGCGACTGCTATCGCCTTCGCTGAGGACGGGGATCGTCAGGCTCTTGATGCCGCTGGCACTGGAATGATAGACCCAGGGAGTTGTTGTTCCCCCGATACGTTTTCCAATGGAGTCCCCCGTTGAATAGGCGCCCCCATCGTAGAGTTCTGCGGTGATTTGAAATTCCATACCGAGATAGAACTTTCGTCGAGGATAGGCAAGCCACAGTCGGTTTTCCTTATCGCGGCGATCGCCGGGGGCGCCAAGGTTCAGGGCGAGGTGCTTCACCGGCGTGAGCTTTTTGAGCGAAGAAGAGTAATCGCCGTACACGCGGCTTCTAACGTCGTGGACCAGGGCGACGCTGCATTGGATGGCGTAGTTGCAGCGGCATCCGCTGTCGCCTGTGGGCCAGAGCGCCAGCCCCTCTGCGGAGATGAAACTCATCCAGCAGCTAGGCCGATTGCTGTCGAAGTGCGAGGTGCCTTCATCGCGCTGTACGTCGTAGTAGCCGATGCTGCCTGAGCGAAAGAATAGAGTGTGCTTGGAAGCGTTGATGGGGCCGCAGTTCTTGTGCGGCCTGACAAAAAACCAGGGGGTCTTCTCACCTGTGACCGGATGAGTGACAAGCTTCTTCTTCCCCGATCTCAAATCGCAGGCCCAGGGCTCGGCGTAGATCGTGTCGCCGACAACCACCACTCGCCCGCGATAGTCCAGGGGTTTCATCCAGACCATTTCGCCGGACTCGGCATTGCGAACGGCGATGGAGCGTCCGATCAACTTGCCGCCCTGGTAGCCGTAGTAAGACTTGTCACCACCGATATCCGAGAGCTGAAGAAGAAGACCATCTTTGTAGATGAGGGTACCGCGCTGCCCGCCGCAAACGGTCCAATCGACAACGCGCTGCCAGTCAGGTTTTCCGCTTTCGATATCGATGGCGGAGAGCAATTCGGTGTAAGGCTTCTTCAACAGCTCGGCCAGTTTCTGCCGAGTCTCCTCCGAATACTTTTCGATGATTGGCTTTGTTTCACCGATCGCTTCCCGCACCTGGTCTTTTGTTCCGCCGGGGTGCGAGAGAAAAGCGGCATCCTTTCCAAGTACAACGGAATTGTGTCGAAACCAAGGGGTTTCGTAGGACCACGCTGTTTTCCCATCTTTCAGCCTGATACCGAACAACCGATCGCTGCATAGAAAATGGGCGTATGGAATCTTCCGTTTGCGCCACTCGTTCATGGGCAGATAGCCGAGGGTTCGGGAACCGATGAGCATTCCGTCCATCACGCCGATGTAGCCCCACATGCGGCGCTTGCCGTCCGCGGCTTTGGGAACTTCAAACTGGCCCAGGAGCTGACCGGTGGCGGGGTCGATCCGATAACAGACATCATCCACAGCGACAAAGTAACCATCGTCACTCAGAACCGTGTTGCTCGGAACATCGACCACGTGCGCACGCGTCGCATTTTCAAGGGGATGGTTCCAGAGCTTGGTGCCGTTGTAGACATCGAACGCACTGATGCCGCGATACGAGCAGACGAATATCCGGCCATTCCCGGCCAGCGGCGCGGCGGCCCAATAATGCCGATCTACGAAATGCTGCGGCCCCGGCTCGCCGAACCACTGAACTCTGAAGGGCGCGCGCACAAGCTCATCTTCACTCGAGCCTGTAGCTCCAGGTCCGCCGTACTGATTCGTCCAGGGGCGACTGCCCTGCAACGGAGGCCGCGTGTAAACAGACCAGATGCCATCCTGTTCAATGGTCTGTGAATCTGCGAGGGGCGAGCCCTTTGACCATTCGCCGAGTGTTGCCGAAGAAACGGAGCCGCCCTTTCGATTATCCGGCCGCCCAATGATGACCGTGCCTCTGACAGGCGCCGTGACTCGAAAGGCTTCGGAGGCGTCGCCGTAGAGCCTGTCTGAAAACAGGGGTGTCTCGGAGACGACCAGGTTGGCGAAGTATTTTGTGAAGGGTGCTCGATCCTGAGGACAATGCTCAACCGTGACGCGTCCTCCATAGATGCCGGCGTCATCCAGAAGCCTGCGCGCCCTCTCGACCTTTTTTATGTCGTTCGAGACCGCACATATTTTCATCTCGGTACGGCGTGCCAGTTCAAGGGCCAGTTCGCCGGTCTCAATGCCGTAGATGAGAGCGAAGCCCTTCTGATTGACGGGCGCCAGTTCAAGGATTTTCTTTGCCGCGGCCCGAGCGCTATCTGAAGGCTTGGGTTCGCTGATCGGCTGGCCCACTTCGCCGATGGTTTTCGTACCGGCCTTGCCATAACAAAGTATCTGTCCTGTATCGGTCGAGGCGTAGAGCCGACCATCCGAGAACGCGAGATACGTCACATTCCCTTCGACGTTGTCAGACCACTGGACAACCCCATCCGTTGAGTTGAGCGCAGCGACTTTATCCTTGCCGCCGACAATGAGAGTTTTGCCTGCCAGGATGATGCTCTCAGGAGAATCGAATGGAGTGCTCCACATTTTCTCGGGTTTGTTTGCGGGCTTCCCTCTTCGTTTGTCTTTGTCCGTTTCGTCCTTAGTGATCAGCGGTTGCCATTTGATGCCCTGCACGCTCTTGGATTTCCCAGCGCCATGCGGAACTGCACAGGTGTAGAAGACGCCATCTCTGTAAACCATACGTCCGCCGGGAAGGCGCCCGAGATGATTCGTGGTGCCATGCTGCTGCCCCTTCAGATCTCGGATATCGAAGCAGTAGACATCCTCCCATCCGGTGAACAGATGGCTGCCGCTGAGCACGCCAAATGTGCCGCCACCGTAATAGATGGAGAGTTTGACCAGCATTTTTCCTGAACTGCGATCGTAGATGCCTGGCGCAAGCCGAGCCATGGGGACAACGAGACGGTCACCCTCGGCGAGCAGGTATCCCTGGGGCGAGATCTGTTCGAGACGCTTCTGGCCGCCCCGGTCATTCCTCCAAATCAGATTTCCCCTCTTCGCACCAACCGCGTAGAGGTAAACACCCTCAGTCGGAAAGATGCCGGCACCAAAATATGCGATTCCATCCTCGACCAGTACACCAGTTCTCACCGGCCAGAGAGAAACCATCGAACCGTTGCCGACAACCTTGTGATCCTCGGGCGCCGCACGGAATTTCCATCGAAGCTTCCCGCTTGTTGCATCGAGGCAATAGACGTAACCATCATCGCTTCCAACGTAAACGCTTCCGCGTGAGACCGTCGGCGCCAGGCGAATGGGGCCGGCTGTGGCAAAGGTCCAGTCTACCTTCCCGCTCTTGCTTTTGAGGCAATACAGTTTCCCGTCACCAACCGATCCGAAATAAGCTCTCCCCCCAACAGCGACCACTCCGTCCGACCGGTCGAAATCAATTCGATTCTTCTCCACCCCGCCTTCCCAATTCGTTGGTTTCGGGTAGCCGTGCTCGTACGCCGGTCTCGGAGGAAACCGAGCTTTGAATACCCAGACCCGTGACAGCGGAAGCTCCGGCTGTTCAGCGGCGATGCCGGAACGATGATTGTCCTTCCGGTATGCCGGCCACTCATCGGCAGAGACGGCCTGGTGTCCGGTGAGAATCGCGAGTGTTAATGTGAAACAGGAGATCAAGAAATGAAAGTGCTGGCGGTCGGCGGGCGAGGCAAACGCGAATTCAACAGTCTCGAAGTATCTCGCACAAGATTAATGCGCAGAGCCCCATTGACAACGTTCATCCCTGCCATACCAGTGGTGAATCGCGCCTGCGCCACGAAATATCAACGGCAAAACCTGAGCTCAGGTAGTTGCTCGATCAGATGGTGCTTGAGACACAGCTCAAAAAAGTGCTGCATTCCGGCAATCGCTTCGTCGTCCAGCTCGAACGAAATGTTTTCTCTGAGATAGGACTCGCAGACAGAGGGAGGCAGGCCAAGGCGCTTCGATTCCTCCTCCGCAATAGACGTTAGCTGGCTCATGCCGCGTCTCTTTGATTCCTGCAGTGCATCGCAGATCTCTCTAGAGATCCCGTCTGAACGCGCCATCCAGAATGCGTAGACAAATGGCAGGCCGGTAAGTTCGGTCCACTCCTTTCCCAAGTCGTAGGTGAAGGGGACGTTCTCCAGGCGGGTGGTCATTGCCGGATCACCAATGATCACCAGGGCATCCGCGAGCCCTTCCAGAACAGTTAGGTCTGGCCTGCAGTGGGTCAGCTCCGGTGTTATGCCGTACTTTTCCCGGCACAGAACCTGGGCCATCGTGACGCTCGAACAGGAGCTGGTGTCGAGGGCCAGAGTCGCGATTTCTTCGAACGGCTTTATGGAAGCCAGCATTACGCTGAGTACCGGGCCCTTTGAAGCAATCGCAATATCAGGAACGATGCTTCCTCCGCCCAGTGTCGCATACGCGATGGCAGGAACGAGGCCGACCTCTATCTCGCCACGGCCGAGCTGGTCTGCAAGGGCCCGCGGCGTGTCATAGGCAACCTTCGCCTCGGGCAGCAGATTTGCCAGGTCGCAGACCAGTGGCTTCGCATTCAGATATCGAACGGCGCCGACACTCAAATTGTGCACCTGTGTAGAGTTTTCGCGGACACGAAGGGCGGGATTATAGTGAGCGATCATGGGAAGTTGAACCTGCGTGCGAGAGTTGATACCGCACCACTCATGCGGCTAATATGCGAACCGCATTTCATTCCTCTCGATTAACGGAAAATGAATCCGAACTATCACATCGCAGACACCACTGAGATCTTCTCCCCGGCCCTGGTCTTTTTTAAGGACATCATCCAGGCCAACATCGCAACGGCAGTCGAACAGGTCGGTGACCCAGCCAAACTGCGCCCACACGTGAAGACCCACAAGACGCGTGAGATCGCACAGATGGAGCTTGCCGCCGGGCTCACCAAGCAGAAATGTGCGACCTTGGCGGAAGCCGAAATGCTGGCGGGCTGCGGCATAAGGGACGTTATGCTCGCCTACCCGATGGTGGGCCCAAACCAGGCTCGGCTGGCAAAGCTCATGAAGAGCTTTCCTGAAGCGACATTCAGCACGATTGTGGATCATGAGAAGCCAATCAGGTCGCTGTCAGAAGTGATGGAGAGAGAGGGTCTGACTGCGCCGGTTATGCTGGATGTCGATGCCGGCATGCATCGGTCGGGCATCGAGCTGGGCGAGGAGGCCGCCGCTCTCTATCGCCTGGTTCACGAGCTGCCAGGACTCAAAGCGGCAGGGCTGCACATCTACGATGGCCATCACAGAAACGCCAATGTCGAAGAAAGAGAGAAAGAAATTCATGAATACTTCGAGCAGATCATGGCCTTCCGCAAGAGGCTCGAGGAAGAAGGGCTGCCGGTAGAAAAACTCGTCGTGGGCGGAACGCCGCAGTTTCCCGTGTACGCGAAGGTGGAAGGCGTCGAATGTTCGCCGGGCACCATCTTCCTGCACGATGGCAACACACAGGGCTTTCCAGAGCTGGAGTACACGCCCGCGGCCGTCCTGCTCACCCGCGTCATCAGTACGCCATCCCGCGGAAGGATTACGCTGGATCTCGGTTACAAGGCGGTAGCATCCGACCCGCCCCTGGAGAACCGGGTCAAACTGCTGAACGTCCCCGATGCCAGGCTGGTGCTCCAGAACGAGGAACACCTGGTCGTCGAGACACCGAATGCGGATGACTTCGCGCCGGGGGACGAGGTATACGCGATCCCGGCACACATCTGTCCCACCTGCGCGTTGCAGGAGTTTGCCTACGTTGTCGAGGATGGTCACCTCGTCGGCGAATGGAAGATTGCATCACGGGCTCGCAGCCTCGGATGCTGAATGATGGTCCAGAAATCCAAGGTGGACTGGTGGCTCTATCTGCTGGCCTGGGCCGGGCCTGTGGTGGTTACCGTAATGGGTCTCCATCTGTGGCTCGCAGCGAATAACCCGAAAGAGGGTCAGACACTTTTCCTGATAGGTCTCTTTGCGATCGCCTTGATTGTTGCGTTCACCACCCCAATGCGTTATCGAATCGAGGAGGGTGAAATCAGTGTGAGATTTGGCCTCTTCAGAGTTCGTGTACCCGTGGATGAGGTCGTCGAGGTAATTCCCTCATTTTCATTGTGGAGCGCGCCAGCATGGTCGCTCGATCGAATGAAGATCCTGTTCGAGAGGAATGGCAAGCGGAGAACTCTACTGATCTCGCCGGAGGATAAGCAGGCGTTCATGAATCACCTGGTCGAGGTGGACGAGGGGCTTGAATGGGACGGGGATGGCGTGAAGAGGGGTGGAAGAGGTGAATGGTGAATGGTGAATGGAGGATGGTGAATGGTGGAGTTACTGGGGATGGAATGATGGTGGAATGGACTTCGCGGAACAGGCCGCTGCACAACTCTCCAGAGTTGTGAGAAGTCGCGTAAGATCCACAGGTCTGGAGACCTGTGCCACGCGGGTCGCGGGACGTTTTTACCGTCGTAATCCCAGCGCTATTTATGCGTGGCGAACCGGTGCACGGTGGTGTGCGTGTAGGTCTTGCCCGGGCGCAGGATGGTGTTCGGGAAATTCGGTTTGTTTACGGAATCCGGATAGTGCTGGGTCTCGAGGCAGAGCGCGCCGCGATGCACGTAGGTCTTGCCCTTCTTCCCTTTTTGACCGAAGAGGAAGTTGCCGGTGTAGAACTGGATGCCCGGTTCGGTGGTGTGGATTTCCAGCACGCGCCCGGATTTGGGTTCGAGCAGTCGGGCCGCGAGGGCAAGTTTTCCGTCCTGGCTGTCGAGGACGACATTGTGGTCGTAGCCTTTCCATGGTGTGTCGTCCGCGGGGATGCGTTTGCCAATGACTTCCGACTTGGTGAAATCGAGCTCCGTGCCCGCGACCGGTGCAATCTTGCCTGTCGGGATGAGCGTGTCGTCGACCGGCGTGTAGTTTTTTGCCGCGAGCATCAGTTCGTGATCGAGGACGGTTCCACTGCCCGCGCCGGCAAGGTTCCAGTAGGCGTGGTTGGTCAGGTTGACCGGCGTGGCCTTGTCGGTTGTGGCTTTGTAATCGATGCGGAGCTCATCATCGTGGGTAAGGGTGTACGTCACTTCGATGGCGAGGTTGCCAGGGTAGCCCTCTTCGCCGTCAGGGCTGGTGTAGGTGAGCACCAGGGCCGGGCCTTCTTCGCCTTCTTTCGGCTCGGCCGTCCAGACGACTTTGTCCAGGCTGCGTTCGACGCCGCCGTGCAGGTGATTCGGCTCGTTGTTGATGGCGACCGTGTATTCCTTGCCATCCACTTTGAACTTCCCCTTGGCGATGCGATTGGCCACCCGCCCCGTGGTGCAGCCAAAGAACTGATTTCCTTCGCCCTGGTATCCCTTCACGTTGTCGAAACCATTGACGACGTCGACAATCACGCCCCTGCGGTCGGGCACGTGCATCTCGACGAGCGTCGCGCCGTAATCGGTGATCTTTGCGATAAGACCGTTCTTGTTGGTCAGCGTATAAAGGACTGTCCTGGCACCGTCCTTTGTTCTGCCAAATGATTCCTTGTAGATGTGCATGAACTTCTCTCCCTCGATAGTGCTGCCCTTGTTGCAGCCGACGAGCATCAGAGTGGCGGCGATTACAGCGCCCAGTAAAAGGCTGCGTACATGAGACATGGTTCTCTCCTGGTGGTGAATGTGCCGTGCGTTTTGTTCTGGTGGGCGAGAGAATACCGAGGGGCGTTTCCCGCTGTCAATCCCCGTTACACCGGATTAGGTACAAAAGGACCGCCACGACACTGCTTGAGGTAATTCAGGCCATGCACCTGTCCGGTCATCTCGAGGTCGCCGCGATAAACGGGATCGTGCCAGCCTTCGATATCGATAGCTCCTTTGAAGCCGCCCTGGCGCAGGATGGAAATCACGTCCGTCCAGTTCGTATCGCCGAAGCCGGGCGTGCGATGAAAAACGTATGGTGCTCCTCCCCTTGTTCCCCTGGTCTTGACGACATCCCACAGGACCGTCGCGTCTTTGCCATGAATATGATAAACGCGATCGACCCACTGGCGGAGCTGCGGCAGCGGATCGATGAGGCTGTTCATCTGATGGCACGGCTCCCACTCCAGCCCGATCGCTTCTGATTCTATTTCGCCGAACATCATCTCCCAGGCAGCGGGCGCGTGCGCGATGTTCCACCGGGCCGCGTGCCATGACCCGCCCATGTCACAGTTTTCGAAGGCGATCCTCACGCCCTTGTCCTCCGCTCTCTTCGCCAACGGCGTGAAGACCTTTTTATATTGCCTCATCGATTCCGGCACAGGCCGATCCGTAATGCAGCCCGCGAAACCGGCGACAACGCTGCAGTCCGGCCCAAACCAGCGGCAGGCATCGATACAACGGCGCCAGTCTTTGGCATTCTGTTTGTCCTCTAACGGATTGCCAAAGATGCCAATGGAACTGATGACCGGCCGTACCTCCGTTTCCGCTTCATCGAGCGCGGCTTCGACCTTTTTGGCCAGCTTTCGAAAATCAACATCCCCCACGAACTGCCAGAAAAAAAGCTGGTAGCTTTCAAAGCCATGTGCGGAAATCTGACGAATGTAGTCCTCCGGATTAGCTCGGTTACAGGGGACAAGCGTGCCCATTCGGATATCTAACTGTGACATTGGTTACTCCTCAGTGTCGGGTTCATCCGTAAAGTGTAGATGTTGGCTACCGGATTTAGCCAGCAGGTTCGTCGACATTTTCTTGCCAGCGTAAAGTGGGAGATTTGCTATGGTACACCGGTGGAGGTAATCGGGGTGTGTCCACATTTCTGCTTGAAAGGAGCCATAGTGCGAAAGAAACGCAATCGAGGATTCACACTCATCGAGCTCATGGTTGTCGTCGCCATCATTGCCGTGCTGGCAACCATGATCATTCCCGCTCTGCAGCGTGCACAACAGCAGAGCCTTGCGATAAAATGCCTGTCAAAGGTCCGCGCAATCGCCGGATCGATTCGGACCTATTCGTTGAGCTGGGATGGATGGACTAACCCGCACAGCGACTATTACGTGAAGCTCTTCAATTACCCAATCGAGGGCGAGCCAGCGTATGACACGTTCAACAAAGACATGGTGGATGATTTCACCTGCCCGGCAGATGGTGAGCCCGCTAAGAACCGCTTCGGTTATCCGAGCTCCTACGTGGTCACCGGTTGGTTCGCCGGGCTCAATCTTTCAGACCCCAACATCAAGGTAACCAGGTCCGTGGCGGTTAAAGAAAATGAAAAGAGACACCCCAAGCCCGGGTCAACTGACGAGAAAGCCCGTGCCGTCGTGTTTGTAGATATGCATGGGCTGGTAGACACATACATCGTGGAAGACAGCCTCGGCCTGCGGGTGTGGAATTTCCCCAATCGCGAATTTGATGCCAACAACAATAAGAGCAGAGGGGATGAAGTTTCATTCACCATCGAGCCAACCTATGAAGCGGAACTCGTGAAGCTGACGTTCTCCGGCGCCCAGCTCGAAGGCATGGCCGGAGAACCGTCCAGTTTTACTTTGAGGGGGGACGGATTCTTCAAGTTCCCTTACTCCGGAGAATGGCAATTTCACTTCTCACATGACGATTCCATCTGGTTCGGGCTCGATCTGGATTTTGACGGCAGTTTTGAAACGGAATGGGTGGCCCCAAGGCGGTGGGTAGCTTATGAAGGCGATTTTGATTCCACGCCGATGTTTACGGTGGAGAAAGACAGGCCCTACAAGTTTGCCATCGCTTACGAGCAGAGGGACGGGCCCAAGTACCTCGTCTCCCAGTGGTCAGGGCCCAATACGTCGCAGCAGGAGATCCCTTCAAGCTCACTTTTACACGAAGAGTGAGACGCACCATCGGCAGCACCAACTGATGAAACTGCATTCGTTCCTGATCTCCGTCGGTCTTCTTTCATTTCTCTGTGCGCTCACCGGATGCGGGGATGCCCGCACCAAGAAGTTCAACCACTTCGCTGAGCGCCTGGAAAACGGTACCCCCAAAGAGAAAGCCGCCGCGGCAAGGGCTGTGGCCTCGTTTGGCGACCTCTCGCGAAAGGTGATGCCCAGGCTTATCACAATGATCGAACATGAAGACGCCGAAGTCCGGGCAGCCGTCATATTTGCCGTCGGAAGGATCGGTACCCCTCCTGCAACGATCCTTGACACGTTACATGAAGTAGCTCAGTCAGACAGCAGCCCGAAGGTCAAGAAAGAGGCATTCCTCGTCATCAAACAGACCGGAGGGAAAGAGAGGCAGGCCAGGGCCTGCGTGGCATGCCTGGATGACGCTCAGCTTCAACAGATGGTCATCACGACTCTCACCGAGTTGGGCCCCGCAGCCGAGCCGGCGAAGGCGAGACTGATAGAGGGACTGAAAGACAAGGACCTTTATATCCGGATGTACAGCGCGGAAGCCCTGGGGAATATTGGGCCCGTGGCGGCGGATGCTGTTCCCGCCATCAAGAAGCTCCTCAAAGACGATTCGGAATACGTCAGGAAAGCCGCACAAGAGTCCATCAAAAAGATCCGGCAAAAGTGACAGTCATTACGTTCTGCAATTGCATCAGGAGAAAACGATGAGCAGGTATTTCATGTACGTCTGCCTTGGTGGCGACCAGAAGATCGCAACCTTCAGCATGTGCCCCGAGACGGGCAAAATCGAATCCACCGGAGGTAACGATGTCGGCGGAGCGCCCGGCTCCATCGGTGTCAGCCCCGACCAGCGATTTCTGTATTCCGGCGTGCGCGGCCCGAACAGTGCAACCGCGTTCAGTATTGATTCGGCAACCGGCGCGCTGACGCAGATCGGCGAGACAACCCTCGTGGATAATCCGGTCTACGTCATCACCAGCAAGTCCGGCAAGTTTCTGCTCATGTCTTCGTACGGAGGAGCTGTCGCGGCTTCGTATCCGATCGGCGATGACGGTGTCGTCGTGCCGGAAGCTATTTCCGTGGTCGAGACACGAAAGAACCCGCATTCCGTTCAGCCTGATCCGTCCGACAGGTATGTGTTCGTGCCCAACACCGGCGCGGACTGCATTCTTCAATATCTGTTCGATGCGGAGACCGGCACGTTGACACCGAACGAAGATCCCGTCGTTCCAACAAATGAGAACACCGGCCCGCGCCATTTCTGCTTCCACCCCTCATTGGACGTCGTCTACTTCGTGAATGAAAAGGGCAACGACGTCACCGTCTGCGAGCTGGATTCAGCGACCGGCAAGCTCACAGTCGTACAATACATCTCCACCCTCCCGGAAGGCGCGGATGTGGAAAGCTACACAGCGGACATTCACATTACCGCGGACGGAAGGTTTCTTTACGCCTCCAATCGCGGACACGAAAGCCTTGCTCGCTATTCGGTGGCTGAGAACGGTCGGTTGTCATTCCTCGGCGTCACCCAGACCGAAGCCTGGCCCAGAGGATTCCGCATCGACCCTACCGGCGCGTTCCTCTTTTCTGCCGGTGAGCGGTCGGATCAGATCGCTTCCTATCGCCTGAATTCCGAGTCGGGAGATCTTGAACCGCTGGAGGTCTACGAAGTGGGCAAAGGGCCAAACTGGATCACGATTATCGAGTTCAGTTGAGCGGTCTGACGGGAAAATGGGCCGGGCAACCAATTGGGGCCGAGGACATTCTGGGAATTGCCGTAACGCCCTTGAAAAGTCACGCCACACTATTGCCCACCCAATCTGATCCGCACGAGCAGATCATTCAGAGCGTCCTTCCCTCTGGGGAACTCGGGTAGATGACTGCTCTCGCCGGCACCCTTGAGCTCTGTTTGCAGGCGTTCGATTTCTCGCTGGTGAAAGGCGGAAGGCAGGAAGATCGTCTCACGCCGCGAATTGTCAAGACTGCGGAATCGAGCTTCATTCCCGCTCTCGATTCACCGAATCTGGATGGACGGCTCATCCAGCTCTTTTCCCTTGCGGCGTTCAATCCTATATTCTGCGTCTCACCCTGGCCCTGCAGAGATATAAAGATGGAAACGACTTCAAATGCACTCACACAAGGGGCACTGCGCTGGAGCGGCGAACACTGGATGGTCTACCTGCGGCCAGAGGGTTCTGAACAGGACACCGGTATGTTGAGTCTTTACCATGCGTATACCAGCCCGGCCGGTATGGGCACGGCTGCATTCGTGCAGATCGAGGGCGAGAATGGGTTCAAGGGATTCTGCACCGATAACATTGCTTTCGCGCATTTTGTTAAAGACACACAGATCGGGGCCTACACGCCCTATGATGTAGAAATGCCGATCGTAGATGCAGATTTCAGTAAGGGCGGTGACATTCTTGAACGCCCGACCTGGACTATCGCAGCGCAGGGCAGAGAGATCGTGACCACTTGGCTGGCCCTGAAGGCGCCGCTCGTCGGCCCGCCTACGCTTCATCCGAAAATCGTGTTCACCATACTGGTCTTTGCAGACTCCGGTTCGATTACTCTGGACGGTGAACCGGTCCCGGGCGATCCCTACATGCGTGACGGCTGGAAGAAAAGCCTTGGTGAATCGAAAAGCTCGTGCTGCTTCGCATTGGCTGAAACAATGGTCAAATGATCAAGGAAAAGACAGAACCGACACTCCAAACCGGATGGACAGTCTTCTATGCAAAAAGTAGATAAGCCCTCTCACAACAGGATTGAGTTGTTGTGAGCTCATGCTGGGAGCAAATGCATAAACGAGGTTCTCATGTCCAAGACCGAAGCTGAATACCGGGAACAGATTTCACAGTTCATCACCGATTTCAACAGTCTGCGCGAGGAAGTCGCGAAGATGATCGTCGGTTATGAGGATGTGGTCGAGAAGACGCTTATCTGCCTATTTGCCGGCGGTAACGTTCTGCTCGAAGGGGTGCCCGGGCTTGGCAAGACGATGCTCGTGCGCGTTCTTTCTCAGGCGTTGCATTGTGATTTCCGCCGGGTCCAGTTCACCGCTGACCTGATGCCTACGGACATCATCGGCACCAACATGATCGTGCAGCACGGCCACCGCAGAGAGTTGGTCTTTCAGAAGGGGCCGATCTTCACCCACCTGTTGCTGTCGGACGAAATCAACCGTGCGACGCCGCGAACGCAGTCCGCCCTGCTGGAAGCGATGGAAGAACACAGTGTCTCGGTGGGAACGCATACCTACACCCTCGAAGAACCGTTCTTTGTCCTGGCAACGCAGAATCCTATCGAGCAATCGGGAACGTATCCGCTCCCGCAGGCGGCGCTGGATAAGTTTCTGTTCAAGCTGATCGTTGGGTATCCGGATTTCGATGAGTTGGATGAGATCATCGCGCGCACGACCCGTCAGCAGATGCCGGAGATCCGCGCCGTCATGAGCCGAGAGAAAGTACTCGAGATGCGCTCCCTCGTTCGTGAAGTGCCGGTGGCCTCGCACGTGGAACGCTACGCGGGACGACTCGTACTTGCCTCGCATCCCGACAACGAACACGCGACCGACATGGTTCGCCGGTACGTGAAGAGCGGCGCAAGCCCCAGGGGGATTGTCGGACTGCTGCTGGGGGCCAAGGTCCGTGCCCTGCTCAACGGCCGATTCAGTGTGGCCTGCGAAGACATTCGAGATGTCGCGCTCACCACGTTGCGCCACCGCCTGCATCTGACCTTCGAAGGGCAGGCCGAGGAAATTGCATCGGACGACATCGTGGAAAACATCATCGAAAACACTAAAGAAATGGACGCCAGCGACGCTGCCTGAAAGGAATTTTGAATGAGCATCACCGATCAGGAAATTGAAAGATTTCAGAACTCGTTTTCGGACCTGAAGTCCGAAATGCTCAAGGCCATTATCGGCTGCGACGGAATTGTGGAAGACCTCCTGGTCTGCTTCTTTGCCGGCGGAAACCTTTTGCTGGAGAGCTCTCCGGGTCTCGGCAAAACGCTCATCATCAAAACGCTGGCACAAGTTCTGGATCTGAAATTCAACCGTATCCAGTTCACCCCGGACCTGATGCCTTCCGATATAATCGGAACGACCATCGTGATGGAATCGGACGAAGGGGAAAAGGTGTTCGAGTTCCAGCCCGGCCCTGTCTTCACGCAGATTCTGCTCGCCGATGAAATCAATCGAGCGACGCCGAAAACTCAGTCGGCACTTCTTGAAGCCATGCAGGAGCGGATGGTTTCAGTGGGCGGTGAGACCCATCAACTAGAACTGCCCTACTTTGTTCTGGCTACGCAGAATCCGCTCGACACGGAGGGCACGTACAGCCTGCCCGAAGCGCAGATCGACCGATTCTTCTTCAAACTCTCGATCGAGTTTCCTGACCTGGATAACCTTCAGCAAATCGGTGACTTGGCTTCCGGCAGCAGGGAGGTGGAACTGAGTAAAATCATCGGCGCGAAGGAAGCCCTCGAGCTTCAGGACATGGTCCGCCGCGTCGAGGCAAGCAAAGATGCGACCGCGTTCGCCATCCGCACGGTCCTCAAGACGCATCCGGCCAGCTCGGAAGGCAGCGACAGTGCGAAGCGGTTTCTTCGTTACGGCTCGAGCCCGAGAGGTGCGCAGGCGCTTACCCTTGGCGGCAAAGTCCGGGCACTGATTGATGGCCGAGGCTCCGTCGATCCCAAGGATATCATTGCCGTCAGCAAACAGATCTTGAGCCACCGGCTGATCCTCAATTTCGAAGGCGAATCGGAAAACATCCGCCAGGAAACGCTCATCGAGGAAGCGGTGACTGAATTGAGCGCCTGACGGCAATGCTACAGGACGGTGGCCGCGTTAAGGATTATCGAATGGCTCGTCGGATCTCGGACCCGTCCCCAGCCAGAGAACATTCCCGTCGATATCCTCGATTTTCATTTCGTATGCCCAGGGGAAATTCTTCGGCTCCTGGCGGACCTTCACGCCCCGCTCGGCGTAAAGGCTGAAAAGGGAATCATCCTCGAGGCCAATCCAGACCCACGTCCCTGGTTTGGCAAATTTCGCCAGCATGATACTGCAGCCGTCCCTGGAAACGGAGCACACCTGGCCGCTCTCGTCTCCCCAATCCAGCTTGAAATCAAGGGTCTTCGTGTAGAACTCGATGCTCCTCTGCAGACTTTCAACTCCCAGTACGGGAACAGTGCACTCTACTTGTTTCATCTCTCCGCTCAGGAATCAGTATTTGAATGAACGGCGATCCTGTTGCCTTCCGAATCGACAAGGAGGGCCCTGAAACCGTGGGGGCCGATGGCATGTGTATCCTCGATGACCTTGCCTCCGTTCTGCTTTGCCATTTCTACCGCGTCCCGAATTCGGCCATCGACATTAAAGTAGACCAGAATTCCCCGGTCTTCTGAAACCAGTGTCTCATCAGGGACGAGGCAGGCGCCGTTGCCGCTCTCGTGCATGAAAACGGCGAAGTCCAGATCTCCGAACGATTCCTTCGAGATCTCTC
>JASLXP010000883.1 GCA_030740295.1 Planctomycetota bacterium | reverse complement strand
CGAATGCCGTTGCCGAGGAGGAAATCTTCTCTGATTTTTTAAGGCTTTCAGTATGAACCGCTTAGGATGTCAGGCACATCAGCACACGGCTGCCCCGGGACAGCCGTGCCGCGCAAAATGTGTGCAGATGTCATTCTATAGGGCGCGGGGAGGTCCCGTGGTTGGGTGTGGGAGGATGTTATTGGAGGGGGTGGGCTTACATGATGCCAGAACGTAAAAAAGGCTGTCCGGATATACGGACAGCCTTTTTCAGTTCGATATGGTCAGAGTCGCTACTGGCCGAGGAGGACGTCTATGACGCCCTGGCTGCGTTCCTGGGCGTTCAAGACTTCCATCTTGCCGACGAGAATCATGACCTTGCCGCCGTTGGGGCAGGCCTTGTCGGTGAGCTCGCCGGCCTGTCGGCCCGCGGAATAGTTGTCAGTGCCGAGATAAAACAGCCGGTTGGTGTCCGGCGCATCTGAGTCCTGGGTGATCACCTTCATCTTGGCACACGCGGCGTTGATCATTTCGCCCTGATTGGCCGGGTCGATCGGGCTGATGGCGAGGCCCTTGGTGCCCAGGGTGATCTGCTCCTCCATCATGCGCTTCTGCTCTTCGACCTGGCCGGTGGGCGGCATAAGCACTTCGGCTTTTGCGTTGAATATCGGCTCAGCCCGTTCACAGCCGCGTTTGGCCAGTTCCCAGAAAGGGTCGATGGAGTTCGTCAGAAAAGCTACCTGCACCTTCTTCTCTGTCTTGTATTCGCCGTGCTCGAGCTCGGGTCCCTTGCCGTCGCGCATGGCTTGGACTTCGTCTTTGAATGCCTCGACGTTATCCTTGGTGATCACCCGCGTCGGAATGAACATGATCTGATCATCAGGAACCTTCACCTCCTGACCCCGGACCAGGGCGGCCAGATGTTCGACCGAACGGAAGCCGAAGGCATAAGGATTCTGCACGATCGTTCCTTCGCAACCTCCGTCTTCGATAGCCTGAAGGGTGTCCGGGTCTTCATCGAAGCCGACGACTTTGACTTTGCCGAGTTTGTTGGCATCCGCGACAGCCTGAAGAATCTTGGGCGGGTTGTATGCCCACAGCCCGATCATGGCGACCAGGTCGGGATGGTTGGTCAAAGTATCTTCGGCATTGGCCTTGGCCTTATCGAAGTTATGGCCATCCGTCATGATGCCAAGAATCTCCCATTCCTTTCCGGTCTTTGGGTTTTTGGCTTTCACGGGAAAGTGGCCGGATTCCGTGCTCAGAATCTTTGAGCTTTCAATCCCTGGAACCGCGGGTTCAGGAGTTTCTTCGTCTGTGACAGGTGCTGCTTTCACCGGAGCTTTGACCTGCTTGGGCGGCTTATCGCCTCCGCAACCGATGAACAGCAACATGGACAATATCGATAATGCGGCCGATGCTTTTCTGATCATGATGATACCCTTCATTAGAGTGAGGAGACTGCCGGGCTTTCGGGCCCGGTCACAGATTCGGATTCAAGATGGATGGTCCCACCCTGGCACGCTTGGGACTTCCGTGGAGCAAAATTACATAAACGATGCTGGATAAACAACCGGCAATGACCCTCGGCTATTGCGGGTCTGCACCGAGGACCACTTTCATCACGTCCGGCTCGGCCATCATCTCAATGGCTCTTTCAAGCTCGGTAATGCTCATCCTGTGCGTGATGATCTCTTCCACCGCCACAGGTGTCCGACGTAGAAAGTCAATAGCGGTCTTAAACTGCATCGGAGGATAGGCCCAGCAGCCAAGCACATTGAGTTCTTTGTTGCACACCTGGTGCGGACGCAGGGAAGTCTCACCGGGGTCGGTGTAGTGGCCCACCTCGATCACCCGCCCGCCCCGCCGGGTCACATCAATGCATTCACTGAAGGCATCCGGTACGCCCGCGCATTCGATGGCGATATCGACGCCGATCTGATCGGTCATTTCAAGAATATGCTGCAGTCGTTCCTGGCGATCCCGTTCCCCAATATTGATGGTCACATCGGCCCCCATTTGCCGCGCCATTTCGAGCCGACTCTCCATGGCGTCCGTCACAATGATGAGGCCGGCGCCGAGCGTTCTGAGCACGGCAACGACAAGGACGCCGATGGGCCCGGCCCCAACGACCGCTACTCGTTTTCCGACCCCGAATCCTTCGCCGATGTGGGGAATGCTCATTTCCAGGGCTCGATCCACGGCCCTCGTCGCGACAGCCACCGGCTCGATTAGCGGTGCTCGCAGAGGATCGAGGTCATCCGGCAGCTTGAACACCCACGAATGAGAATGGACGAACATCAAATCCGAATACCCACCCCAGAGATGCGGCGCTTCCGCGCAGGTGCGGAAGCCGTAGACCGTTCGGTTCGAGCAGAGGGCGGTCATATGGGGTACATGAATGCAGTACCAGCATTTGCCGCACTGCTGAGAGCTCGGCACAACGGTAATCCGGTCACCCACCTGGATCGGCCCGCCGATGATCTTCATCCTTTCATCGACCGCGTCCCCCTGTTCGACAATCGTACCTGCGATTTCGTGTCCCGGCAGAACGGGCCACTTGAGGTTGCTGTGTCCGAGATACATGTGACGGTCGCTCCCACAGACGCCCACTTCATCGACGCGTACGAGCAGCGAATGCTCGTCAATTTCAGGGAGTGGGAATTCTTCAATGGTAATGCGGCCGGGTTCCTGGATGACGGATGCTTTTACAGGCATGGTGGTGGTGGGAGTATTGGAGTGTTGGAGTAATGGAATGTTGGAAGAGTGGAAGAGTGGAAGAATGGAAGAGAGAAAGGTTGGTAGAGGCGAGTATGGGATTTGGAGTGGCGATGCGGGGAAGAGACCTTCTCAGTCCTTGGCGCTCGGTCTGCGGAGCGGACCATCATTCCATCATTCCATCATTCCATCGCATTTACTTCGGTGGCGAGTAATTCATCTTCACCCAGCGTCCGCCCCTTTGAGAGCTTTGGACGGCCTTGTTGATGAAGTGGACGCCTCGGGCACCGTCCTGGACGGTCGGGAAATCCTTCTCCAGTTTGCTTGCCTTGATCTTTCTTCCCTTCTCATTGACCAGCAGACCGCGGTTGGCGGCGATGGTGCGGGCGGCGTTCTTATAGACGTTGGCAAAGGCCTCGATGAATGCCTCAGGATGACCGAAGGGCAGGCGAGAGTTTGCCTGAGTTGCTTCACAGAGGTAGTCGTTACCACGCTTCCAGACGTGCTCAGGACCGTCAGGGTATTTCACATGCAGGTAATTTGGATTCTCCTGAAACCACTGCAATGATGCCTTGGTGCCCCAGACGCGGATGTTGAGGTTGTTTTCATCGCCGACGGCAATCTGCGATGCGAAGAGGAGACCTCGTGCGCCGCCTTTGTAGCGAATGAGGATGTTGCCGTCGTCATCGAGCTGGCGGCCCTTGACGAAGGTGGTCAGGTCTGCGCAAAGCTCTTCCATTTCCAGGCCGGTAATGTAGGAGACCAGGTTTTCTCCATGAGAGCCGATATCGCCGATACATGAAGATGCGCCGGCCTGTTTGGGGTCAGTGCGCCAGACGGCTTGTTTGGCGCCTTCCTTTTCCAGTAGTGTGGCCAGCCAGCCCTGCGGGTATTCGACGACCACCTTGCGGATGGTGCCGAGGGTGCCGTTGGCCACGAGTTCCTTCGCCTGTTTTACCATCGGGTAGCCGGTGTAGTTGTGAGTAAGCGCGAAGACCGCGTTGTGTTTCTTCACCAGCCGGCAGAGCTTTTCCGAATCTTTGAGCGTCGTGGTCATCGGCTTGTCGCAGACCACGTCGAAGCCGGCTTCGATGAAAGCCGCGGCGACGGGGAAGTGCACGTGATTCGGAGTCACGATGCTGACGAAGTCGATCCCTTCAGGGTGTGCGGCTTCCTTTTCGATCATCTCCTGATAAGAGCCGTAAACCCGGTCATCCGGTAAGAGCAGGTCTTTTCCAGAGGCTTTGGACTTGTCAGCGGTTGATGAGAAGCAGCCGGCGACGAGATCGATCTCTCCGTCAAGGGCCGCGGCATGGCGGTGCACAGCGCCGATGAAGGCATCCCGGCCTCCACCTACCATTCCCATCCGTAGTTTTCTCTTCAGGGGCATGTTCGCTCCTCCGTATGAGTCGTAGAAATGAAATATATGGTGTTGGTAATTCCTGTCCCCGCTCGAGGGCGGCTGATTATACCGGCGCGGCCCATAAAGAAAACAGGTTCATTCGCCCTTCACAAAACACAAGTCTTATGTAAGATGTGCGCCATCAGCATTAACCATTAACCATCAAGGTAATCAGCCATGGCGATAGAAGGCCTCAACGATCTTGAAGCCCCCGATAATGTCAAACAGGGTCTGGAGACTTTCTGCGGCGAAGCCCAGTCCGCGCTCGACGAAGACCTTGTTTCGATCATCCTTTACGGCAGCCTTGTCAAGGGCGAGTTCTCCAAAATGCATTCGGACGTAAACGTCATGGTCATCGTGACCGATGCCAACGTGGATACGCTGACAAAGATCGGCCTGCCTTTCCGCACCGGCAGGCGTGAATGGCGTCTGGCCATCATGATGCTCACTGAGAATGACTTGCAGCGCTCCACGGACGTTTTCCCGGCGAAGTTCATGACCATCCAGAAAGATCACAAGCTGCTCGTGGGCAAAGACGTCCTCGCAGATCTTGAGATAGCGGACGCGCACATTCGCCTGCGATGCGAGCAGGAGATCAAGAACCACCTGTTGCGCCTCCGGCAGGCCTACCTGCAACGCGGGTACAAGCCCGAGTTGATCGAAGGAACACTTACCCAGGGCATTACCGGGTTCATGCATTCGCTGGCCACTCTGTTGACCCTGAAAACCGGCGACGCCCCAACCAACAAACGTGAAATAGCGGAGGCTGCCGGAAAAGAATTTGATCTGGATGATCAGACCTTGAAGGATGTGCTCGACCTCAAAGCCGGCACTCTGAAGAAAGACAACGCAGGCCTTCGAGAGCTTTACGGGTTTTTCCTCACTGCCGTGCAGACGGTGGCTGAAATTGTGGACAAACACGAGGAGAACTAATCATGGGCTGTTTTGTATGGGCGATACTGATCATCTTTTTTATGGCCATCATGAGTAACTTCTTCTATCCCGGTGGCTGGTGGGGAGGCCCGGGAGGAGGCTGGTTTTTCTGGGGCGGCGGCGGATGCGGTGGGTGCGGGGGATGCAGCGGCTGTAACAGTTGTGGAGGCTGCGGCAGTTGCAGTAGCTGTAGCAGTTGTGGAGGCTGCGGGTCTTAGCCGGTCCCCTGCGCCACTCATGTCAGGCTCTCAGAATCAAGGCCACGATAAGCAAGTCCTGAGAGGTCACCAGCCTGTCACTCGGCAGATAATCCAACTGCTCGAAGAAAACGGCATCCCTTTCGGAACCCTCGAGCACGAGCCTGTCTTTACCAGCCAGGAGGCCGCGGAAGTGCGCAACACGCTGCCAGAGCAGGGCGCCAAGGCGCTCATCGTGAAAGCAGCAGACACCTTCACCATGCTCGTCCTGCGCGGTGACCAGCGGACCAAGAACTCCAAAGTGCGGCGGCTCCTCGGCTCGAAGCATCTGCGCTTTGCGAACAAGGAAGAGCTGCTCGATCTCACCGGATGTCATCCTGGCAGCGTTCCGCCTTTCGGGCAGCTTTTCGGGCTCCGTGTCCTGCTGGATGAAGGGCTGACTGCTTTCGACGAGGTCGCATTCAACGCAGGCAGCCACACCGTCTCGCTGAAAATGTCGTGCCAGGATCTGGTGACAATTACGGCGGCGGAAGTGGTGTCGATGTGTTGATGGAGAGCGACGTTTGGCCTGAAGGGGGACGCTGCGACTCCATGTTTCTTGGTTTCTTATCAGACCGGGCTGTGATGAAATGGCCTCTCAGGGCGCTCCTGAACAGCCCTGTAGCTCAGGAGCACTGTCCGCTCTTCCGGCTGTAATTTCATTTGCATGACTTTTCGCCCGGAGGACGAACAGGTAGAACGGCGAACGATCTGCCTTCGCCAAGTTGAGACCGAATGAAAGCCACGCCTCCCAAGCCATGAAGATTGCCCTGATACAGCCCGAGTATTCTCCCTTTGGTGGGGTTGAGCGGCAGGCCGCCCTCATCATGAAAGAGCTATTGCTCCAGGGCCACGAGATTCACCTGTTCGCCAGGCAATGGGAACTGGGGGAATCATGGATGGATGGGGTGAATGTTCACGAAATCAAAGTGCCGAACAAGCCATCCATCTTGCGGATCGTCGCATTTGCATTCCTGGTAAAACGCCGGCTTAAGGATGAATCCTTTGACGTGGTGCACAGCTTTGCAAAGACGGTCTCGCAGGATGTCGTTTCCGCTGGGGGAGGTTGTGCGCGGGAGTGGCTCCGGTGGAAGAAAAAGATCTTTGGTTCCGCGCTGCGGCGGGCCATTCCGTTCGACAGTTTCAGCATAAAATCGCACGTCGATGTCATGATGGAGCAGCAGGGCTACTTGAAAACCCCGGTCATCATTGCAGTGTCGCAGAGAGTGAAGGATGAAATCCTCAAGAATTACGACATTCCTGCAGAGCGGATCAAGGTGGTCTACTACGGCGTCGACCTCGACAGATTTCATCCGAGGAATGTTTCCTCCTTTCGTAACGAATTTCGCACCTCGCACGGGATCTCGGAAGACGAATTACTTCTGTTGTTCCTCGGGTCGGGATTTACTCGAAAGGGGCTTCGCTCACTTATCGAGTCCCTTGGCATACTGGCTCACGATCAGTGGAAGCAGCGGGGGTTTCGTCTTGTAGTCGTGGGGCAGGGCCGCCGCCGCAGGTATCAGCAGTTGGCCGATTCTCTGGGAGTCTCTGACAAAGTGATTTTTGTCGGCCCGCACGAGCATCCGGAACAGGTCTGCGCGGCCGCGGATCTTTCTGTGCTGCCCAGCTACTACGAGCCCTTCGGTTGTGTGCACCTGGAGGCCATGGCCACCGGGATTCCAACGGTGGCCAGCAGGATCAGTGGTGTATCAGAGATCCTGGACCATCGCTCCGCGGGTGCGATCGTCGAAGACCCGCTAAACCCGGAAGAGCTTGCGGAAAAGCTCTCGCCCTTCGCCAATGACAGCATCCGTCATCGAGCAGGCATAGAGGCACGCCAGGTCGCTGAAGAACACTCGGCAACGGATAAAGTGCGGCAGACGATCGAGCTGTATGAGAATTGTCTTGGATGAGGCATCCCCTCATCCCTGCCATCTCATCACGCTATCCAGGATCCTGTGCCTTCCGGGGGGCATGAGTTCGTTACTCACAATCTCACCGTGAAGTAATCATTATCCGCCGGATGGCCCGGACAAACGTGCAGGCAGCGGCTGTTCGTCTCCACGATAAATGAGTAGGCCGTGTGGAAGAAACAGTGCTCTTCCGGACACACCAGACCGGGTTGCGAGATTTCAAGGATGAGCTGCTTCACGCCATCGAGGGTACGCTCCATGACGCCTTCACCCACCTGATGAACGATACGGCCGTAGCGTGTGTATGCGTTCTCCAGATATGCCGGCCCCGAGCGGTCGGTCAGGCCTTTGGAGAAGCAGAAGTTGGAACACGCCTGCCATGAACGATCTTCGCTGCGTGGTGTCAGGATTGGCCGGCGGCCCGGTACGAACTCGATCATCATCGATGCTCCGCTCGCATCGCTCAACAGCTCAACGGCGCCTTTCCCCTTCACCGGGTGCGTAGCGAGAAGAGAGCTCACTTCTTCCAGACTTGAACATCGAGAGATCATGAGATGATTGACCATGGCGATAGGCAGGCCGTTGGGTGGAGTCTCAGTTCTGGGCGTCGCACTCGAACCGACCATCGCCAGGCCATGCTCGTTCAGACCTACCCCGCCGGTCAGAACCAGGTAAGTCGCCAGCACTGTATCCGGACCATCAGGGGGACGACTTGTACGCAACAACTGAATCTCCTGGCTGATGTCCGGCTCGATGTCGCAAGTTCTGGCGAGCAGGGGCCCAGCATCTGAATCTGTGATGAAAAGACCGGAACATCCTGGCGAGAAATGCCGGATTTCATTAAAGAATCGAAGCCCCAGCATGAAGTCCGATTCGAAGCCGACCGCTTCGGCCATTCCCTCGGTCTCTTCGTTGAGTTCAGGGCAGTGTTCGAGGAGAAGTGCGCGGAGTCCTGCAATGGCCGGCTGATGTTTTTCAAAATCGTCAACGAGCCAGGAGGCAAAGTGTTCCTTGACAGGCTCAAACCAATCGCGGAATTCCTCACCAATCTGCTGCCCCATCTCGCGCCAACTGCCAGTAGTCTCAATCTGAAGCATAGGTCATCTGAAGTGATTTAGTTTACCGAATGTGGGTCAGCGACTGGCCTGAAATCAGTGACGTCCTGGCTGCCGATATTACTTATCCAGCCTGATCTGTGACTGCATCACACGCTCAAGAATCCTGAGCCTGAGGCTGGATTCGATTTCCCTGTAGTGGCTGAGGCCGGCCAGGTTGTTTCTTTCGTCCGGATCGTTCTGCACATCGAACAACAGGTACGGCTCGCCAGCAGTATTGATCGCGAGCTTCCATTCATCGGTGATGATCATGATCTCGCCGGATAGCTCGGAGATGGCATCTGTTCGGTGCACTCTATTGGGGTCGCCTATCACTGGGCAAAGGGAACGGCCGAACTGTTCGTGCTCGATGTTTCCACCGGCACACTCTGTGAGCGTGGGGCCGACATCGAACCATTCAACAAAAGAGTGATGCACCATGCCCGCGTTCTGACCGGACGCGGTTTCCGGGGTACGAACGATCAACGGCACGCGCACCGCTCCGTTCAGGAAATTGCTTTTGTAGATCAGGCCGTAATCGCCGTTCATTTCTCCGTGATCGGAAACCAGTGCGATGACTGTGTTTTCCAGCTCACCCCGTTCTTCAATCGTTTTCAGTAATTGTCCGACCTGATCGTCGATGAGAGTCACGCTGCCCGCGTAATCAGCCCGGAGCCTCAGTTCCTCATCCGGCTCGAATTGTACTCGCCGCATCGAATCGAGGCGTCCGTTTGGGCGAGGGTGGCTGGAAGACTCCGGCAGCACGGGGGGCGGCATCTCCTCCGGCGCATACATCGTGTTATACGGCTCAGGGGTATCCCAGGGCTCGTGTGGGCCGCCGAAGCTTACCCAGCAGAACCAGGGCTCGTCGCGGCTGTAGCCCTCGATATATTCACTTGCTTTGCTGCCCACATAAACATCGTAGTAATTATCAAGACCGAGCGGAGAGGGGCGCACGACATGCGGCCTGTTGCTGAAGCGCTCCGTGAAATCATCGCGGTAGGCATCCCACAGCCCTTTCTCTTCCCACTCGGAGGTCATGTGCGATTTCACGCGGCAGCTTGCCCTTGGCCCGCCAATTTCGTTGACGTCATCGAGGCCGTACGCGTGCATCAAATCCTCTCGGTCACGCAGGTCTCCCTCATGGGGATGAAGGTGAGTCTTGCCGAACAAGCTCGTGCGATAACCCTCGTTTCGAATGGCCTGCATCCAGGTCGGCGTTTCGGAGGGCATGCAGTGACGCGTATTATTCCATACCCGCGTGTTGTGCGGATACAGGCCGGTCGCCATGGACAGCCTGGTAGGCACGCAGACCGGCGAATTGGAAACGCAATTAACGAAATGGATTCCCTCAGCAGCGAGACGATCCATGTTGGGCGTATTCACCCAACCACCGGCTGCACCAACAGTGTCCCAGCGTTGCTGGTCGGTCATGATGAGGAGAATGTTTGGTTTGGGCATGGGTTAAGAATGGAGGGATGGAGTGGTGGTGTGATGGAGGGATGGGGAATCTGTGTTTCCATCAGGACTCTTCTCGCTGCGCTCGACTCGCCCGGATGCTGGTCAGTCAATCTAACCGCTGCAACACCGCAGTCCAGCATTCCATGCTTCCAGCATTCTGCCGCTCCATCACTCCACCATTACTCTTTCCTTCCCGCTCAGATTTCCACAGCGGAGCTCTTTACCCGCGTAATTCACCAATACAGTCAGCACACCTCCGGGCGTCTTTACTTCAAACGCTTGTCCCATTTCCAGTCCCAC
>JASLXP010000882.1 GCA_030740295.1 Planctomycetota bacterium | reverse complement strand
ATGCCGTCCTTCAACGTGGCACGCCGCTCCCTATTGGGGGATGCGCAAAAAGTGGCAGTTCGATCAATATCTCATTCCTTGGCAGATCCTGGACAACACGAGCAGACGAAAGCGGTGAGTGGAAGACCAATTTCGGCCCCTTTGTATCCGGCGGGCCTGACACGCTTACCATTCAGTCTGGGCAACAGGAACTCCAGCTTCACAACATCGTCGTGGGCGACGTCTGGGTCTGCTCGGGGCAGTCGAATATGGCAATGGCGTTGCGTGGTGCGGAGAACGGCGAGGAGGACGCGACGAACGCTGCGGACGATGGGCTTCGGCTGTTGACTGTCCCCATTCGTGTGTCACTGGAACCGCTCACTGACATCGCAGAAGCCGCGTGGCTTCCGTGCACTCCCGATACAGCCATCGATTTTTCCGGACTGGCCCACTACGCAGCAAGGGGGTTTCGAAGGATTTCTGACGTGCCGATTGGGCTTGTACAGGCGGCAAGAGGTGAGACACCGGGCGAGGCCTGGGTACCAATGGAGGTGTTGGAATCGGACGGACTCCTTTCACCGATACTTGACCGGTGGCAACAATGCCTCAAAGACTATCCCGACCGAGGGCAGGATTATGCGGACGCTTTTGTGCAATGGGATCGTGACGCGGATCTGGCAGAGCGCGAAGGCCGACCCATTCCCGGTCCACACCCGAAGATGGTCGGGCCCGGCAGCCACTGGACGCCGTCCGGATTGTTCAATGGCATGATCGCTCCGCTGACTTCGACTCCCGTGAAAGGCATCCTCTGGTATCAGGGGGCGGGGGCGCCCGACCGTGCGTTCCAATACCGGACAATCTTTCGTCGCCTCATCCAGAGTTGGCGAGACGCATGGGGACTTGAGATGCCGTTCATCTTTGGCCAGGAGGCGAACTTTGGCCCCAGACGTGAACAGCCGTGCGAGCACTCGTGGGCCGAGCTCCGCGAAGCGCAATTCATGGGCTTGTCTGAACGGGCCACGGCTATGGCCGTGGCGATTGATACCGGCGAAGAGAAAAACATCCACCCCATCAGGAAAGAGCCCCTCGGCGAACGCCTGGCTTTGGCTGCCCGCAAGATTGCCTACGGCGAAGACATCCCTTACTCCGGCCCGGTCTTCAAGTCCATGTCTGTTGAGGGCGATACTGCTCGAATCCAATTCGACCACACATACGACGGGCTCCAGACCAGCGACGGCGGGCCGCCGATGGGTTTTGCCATTTCCGCGGGCTGCTCTGATTTCACCAGCGGCAACCGCGGCTTCGTCTGGGCCGATGCCTGCATCGATGGCCATGAAATCATTCTGCGCGCCCACGCCGTAAAGAAACCGGCCGCCGTACGTTATGCATGGGCTCAGAATCCTGACAGCAATCTGATCAATTCCGAGCGGCTCCCTGCAGTACCTTTCCGCACAGACGACTGGCCCGGAGTGACAGTGGACTGCCTCTAATGAACACAAGATCTCACGATCGACACCGATGTTGGGAGCATTGGTTAACCGTTCCTGAAAACTCTGTCGTCGTTTTCGTCAGCAATCCAGCAACAACCATTATTCGAATGAAGATCGATTCCAGGATACAAACTCATCTCTGGCCTCCTGAGGTGACCCATTCCGCCTGTCCAGTTCGAGAGACCCCGATGAGTTCATTCAAAATCGCCATGCTCCAATGCGAGAAGGGTGAGCGTGATGAATGCCATTCGTACCATTACGCGCCATTCATGGACGACTGCGATCCGATGGTGCTAAAGGAGGTGTGGCCGACCAGCTACCAGTTTCATACAGACCTGAACCATCCGAACGAATTCGCCAACGTAGAGAAGGCAGACGGCTTCGAGATCGCCAGCGTCTGGGACATCCAGGGCACAGCGCGAGGGGAGACGTTTTCGAGGTACGTGGACCGTCGGCCTCGCGTATGCGCGACCATGGACGAAGCGACTGAAGGAGTCGACGGCGTTTTCCTCGCGGACGGCGGTGGCGACGGTTCTGAGCATCTCGAATGGGTTGAGCCAATTCTCCGGAAACGAATCCCGGTTTTCGTGGATAAGCCCTTCGCATCAAAATTCGAGGAAGCATCGGCGATGGTGAAACTGGCCGAAGAAACCGGTACGCCGATCTTTACCGCCTCTATTTTGAGCTATTAAGACCAGAGATTCTTGATGCCTGCCTTGAGAATGCAGCCGTCACCAGCCGCTTGCCTCATTTCCTTCCAGCTTCCCTGCGAAGGATTACCGATTTCATCGTGGACGCAGATCTGTTTCCAGTCGCTACGTGCCCACCACTCATACAGCCTGGGAACGAAATCCCCCTTTTCCGCACCATAAGGATCATTATCAACCTGCGTCCATTTTCCAGTGGCATTACGCATCGGTTCACCATTCAGGGGCACGAACGCGGAATGTTGAGGAGCCGCTACACCGAATATCCACAGGGCTATTGAAGGTTGCATACTAATGCCCAGGGCGGCATCCACCGGATGACGCAAGGTCTGCAGCCCGCCGACATTCCCGTCGTCAAAAACCCAGGTTGTCTGCAGTGTCATCGTTTCCTCAACCAGACCTGTACCTTGGAGGTGGTAGGTGGAAAAACGGCGAAGGTCTGCTCCCTGGCGCACGGCATCGGCCACAGCAGCCACGGTCCCTTCAACTGGCTTGTGGTCACCATTGGTCTTGCATAACGAACTGACAGACGACAAGCTCTCTCCTGAAATATGTCCTCTACTATCCATATCTGATTACTCATTTTATCCTTGAGCCCTTGGGTCTCGCCCCCAGACCCACACCACCGTACGTGCGGGGCAGCATACGGCGGCCTCTTGCGGCGGAAATGGCCGGGGTTACGATCCTCCTTCAGGGGACCTAAACCCTATCAGTTCACGCCCATGCCGCGTTCACAAGCCCCCTGCATTGAACGGCGTTTTAATCGTGGGGCCTTGACGTCCCGAACTCAGTACGCTTCCTGTAAATTCATTCCTCTGCCGCCGCCAGTGAGCTGTGACGTTCGGCTGTGGCAGGCGAATCCCCCTGGGCCACAAATAGCTTGAGGAGCCTGACATGATTCAAGAGAACGGCTTCGTCGCCTACGAAACATTCGGCGCGACTGGCGACGGTGTGACCGATGATCTACCCGCGATCTGCAAAGCGCATGAGTATGCCAACGCGCACGGCTTGCGCGTCAGGACGAAGCCGGACGCAACTTACCATCTCGGCAACCGCGCGCTCACGGCTATTATCGCGACCGATACCGATTGGACTACTTCTCGTTTCACCATTGACGACACGCAGGTCGAGGACCACAAGACGCCGCTTTTCGAAGTGCGTTCGCTGCTGGAGTCTGAGGAACTGCAGGTCGACCGGCTCACGCGCGACCAGAAGCAGGTGGGCGCGCGGCCAGAACGCGATTGTCACGTCCTCGTGGAGAACGAGAAAAGGAGGCTCTACATCCGGCGTGGCCTCAATCAGAACAATGGCGTGCCTCAGCACGATTGCTTCATCCTTCGTCGGGACGGATCGGTCGAAGGCGACATCGACTGGAACTACGACACCATCACCCGTATTGATGCCCATCCCATTGACGAAAAGCGTCTCGTCCTGCGGGGTGGTGTCTTCACCACTTTCGCCAATCGGATGAAGCAGGAGGACGGGTACAACTACTGGTCCCGGAATATCGTGATCACCCGTTCGAACACTGAGGTCGACGGCCTGACCCACTACGTCGTCGGGGAGACCACGGTGGGCCACCCCTACAGCGGCTTCCTCAACGTGCGCCAATGCGCTGACATCACGCTGTGCAACTGCTTTTTCACGGGGCATAAGATCTACTCGACGATCGGAGCGGCGGGAAAGCCCGTCAATATGGGTTCGTATGACGTGTCCGCGAGCAGCGTGGTGAACTTCCGCATGATCAACTGCCGGATGAACCACATCTGCGACCGCACGCGCTGGGGCGTGATCGGGTCGAACTTCTGCAAGAACATCCTGCTCGAGGACTGCACCCTCTCCCGGATGGATACGCACATGGGGGTCTCCGGCACTTACACGATCCGCCGCTGTCACTTAGGTTACATGGGCCTCAACGCCATCGGCCGCGGCGTGCTTACGGTCGAGGATTCCACCCTGTACGGCAACGCACTTGTCCGCTTCCGTAGCGACTATGGTAGCACGTGGGACGGCGGCCTCGTCATCCGCAACTCCCGCTGGGTGCCGGCCTGCGGTGACACGACCTGGCCTTACATGATCGGCGTGAGCAACGACGGCAAACACGATTTCGGCTACCCCTGCTCCATGCCCCGGGAGGTAACCGTCGACGGGCTGTTCGTCGACGACGGGAATCATCCCGAGGACTACCAGGGCATGTACTTCTTCACCGATCCAGACGAGATCGGTGGTGGCGGCGAAGACACCACACCGGCAACGGAACGCCCATTTCCGTACGTGCCGTGCCAGAAAGTGAGCGTCCGGGGACTTACCACGACCAGTGGCAAGAAGCCTCGCGTCTCGCCGAATGACGAACTCCAGAAAGGCATAGTCATTATCGAAGAGGAAGAGCCATGATGGCCTTGTGCTTCAAATCGCCAGAATCAAGATGTGAGAATGAAGCTTGGGTAGCATGCGCTGCTGGCTACTTGGACAACTTGGCCGACTGAGAAGTCTGTCTTCAGAAGTAATTGCACACGAGCTCCATCTTCGCCGGGTCGAAAAGGACGCACCACTTCTCCCTCAATAAAAATGTCCATCGTCCTCCAATTCACCATTCTGCTCGCACCGAACTTCACCGTCCCCCTTCATGCTTGCTCACGTTTCTGCTATCGTAATGCTGCAGGCGTGAGTACCGGGTAGGCAGAGCTTCCTTGAATTCTCAGCCCCCGGGACTTGGAATCTTCCCATTCAGTCCATTCATCAAATTCAGATGTCTCAAAGCAAACCCAAGCCTGGAAAGTGGCTCGTGCTTCCTCCGATCGCTGTGGCAGTCGGTCTCTTTGCGATTCTGGTACGCGGCCAGAAAGAGCCTGAGCGTGTTCCAGAAAAGGAGAACGTGCGTGCGCTGCGAGTCATCCGTGCTCCGAAGGTTGCGGTCGTGCCACGTGTGCTCGGATACGGCACTGCGACGCCCGGCCAGATCTGGAAGGCAGTCTCGGAGGTGCGCGGTCGTGTGGTCGAAGCACACGAGGAACTGGACTCGGGGATGATCATCAAAAAGGGCGTCGAACTCCTGAAGATCGATCCGCAGGAATACGAACTGGCCGCTGCCCGCCTGCGGGCGAACATCAGTCAGGCAAATGCGCAGCTTGCCGAGCTAGCGACACAGGGGCAGAACAATCGTGCGTCACTGGAAATCGAGAAGCGTTCGCTGGGGTTGGCGGAGGATTCTCTGAAACGTCGTAAGGAACTGCTGTCCAAGAATGCGATCTCCCAGGATGATGTCGACCGGGAAGAGCGCGGCGTCCTCCAGCAGCGTCAGAGCATTCAGAAACTCGAAAACTCGTTGAAGCTCATTCCCGCACAGCGCGACTCGCTGGCAGCCGCGCTGAAGGTTCACGAAGCCAATCTGAAGCAGGCGGAGCTCGATCTGAAGAAGGTCGTCATCAAAGCACCGTTTGATTGTCGGCTGGGCGAGGTGAACATCGAGATTGGCCAGTTCCTGGCTGCAGGGCAGACACTGTTTGAGGCGCACAGCCTGGCGGTCACCGAAGTCGAGGCGCAATTCCCAGCCGGGAGGCTCGGCATCCTGCTCAGCCCTGAGGCAAGAAAAAACTTTCATCCCGGTCTGAACATGAAACAGGTGCGCAAGCTGTTCAACATTGAGGCCAGAGTTCGAGTTCGTGTCGGAGAGTTCTTCGCCGAATGGGACGCAACCTTTGCCCGTATCCGTGAAGCCGTCGATCCACAGACGCGCACCTTCCCCGTGGTCGTCGCCGTGGCCGAACCGTACAAGCAGGTAATTCCCGGCAAGCGCCCGCCCCTGACAAAAGGGATGTTCTGCCAGGTGGAGCTGCGGAGTCTCGGGTCGATAGAGCGGGTTATCATTCCCCGCGACGCGCTCCACCACGACAAGGTCTACGTGGTCAATGACGAAAATCGACTGGAGAGCAGAGACGTCAAGGTCGTCTTTGAGCAATCCGGATTCGTCTGTCTGGAGAGCGGCTTGAACGAAGGGGAACGAATCATCGTGTCCGACCCGGTGCCGGCGATTGAAGGCATGCTCATCGCACCCACGGAAGACGAACAGTTGAGGGCGACGGTCCTCGCACAGGCAAACGGCGAGCGCCCGCTGAAGTGATCAATTACTTCGTCCGCCACCCGACCGCCGCTAATCTGATGATGCTCGGCTTCATTGCGCTGGGCATCTCTGCGATTCCGAGTATCCGGCGTGAGACTATGCCGGACTTCATGCCCAGCGAATTGCAGATTCGCACGGTCTATCCCGGCGCGTCCGCGGAGGAAGTCGAGGAGGGAGTTTCGCAGCGAATAGAAGATGCCATCGACGGCATCAGCTTCGTCGAAGAAGTCCGTTCCGAATCCCGTGAAGGCTTCGCGCTCATCACAGTCGAGATGTCCGAGGGCGGTGTCTTCGCCACATTCATGCGTGACGTAGAGAAAGAGATCGATGCCATCGACGATTTTCCCAGCGATGTGGAAGACCCGATCATCAAAGAGCTCGGGATGACTGACCTGGTCATCGCTGTGCTCGTTTCCGGCCCCATGGCGACACCTGGCCTCAAGGCTTACTGCGAAGAGCTGAAGCAGAAGATGAAGGAGGAGGGTCTTTCGCTCGTAGAGGTGGAAGGCTTTTCCGATCACCAGTTGCGGGTCGAGCTTTCCTCCGATGCGCTGCTCCACTATGGGCTCACGGCCGCTGACGTCGCTGATATTGTCGGTCGACAGAGCGTCGACCTGCCAGCGGGCGGTATTGAGGCAAGAGAGCGCGATCTGCTCATCCGTTTCGTCGAACAGAGACGCACCCCGCGGGAATTGGAATCACTCGTCGTCATGGCAGGGCTGGGCGGAGCGGAAGTTCGGCTGAAGGACATTGCCAAAGTCTCCGACGTCTTCGAGAGTGAAGAGGACAAAGTCGTCATGAAGGGACGCCGGGCCGGCATTCTGCGAGTCAGCAAGACCGATGCACAGGACACCATCCGCATCGCCCGCCAGGTGAAGGCCTTCATTGCACAGGAACGGGAACGGCAGCCGCAGGTGGAGTTTGTCATCAACCAGGATTTGTCTTCGGAATTGGTCGATCGCCTGGACATGCTTGTCAAGAACGGTTGGCAGGGGCTGGTGCTGGTGTTCCTCACGCTTTGGCTCTTCTTCAGTTTTAAAGTCTCGTTCTGGGTGGCGATGGGATTGCCGATGTCCTTCCTCGGCTCGTTCTACTTCGTGCCGGAGCTCGATCTGACCATCAACATGCTGACGATGGTCGGTCTCCTCCTCGCCCTCGGGCTGATGATGGATGACGCCATCGTCATCGCAGAAAACATCGCCTCTCACAGGGAACGAGGCAAAGCAGCGCTTCAGTCTGCGGTCGATGGCACCAGGGAAGTCCTGCCCGGCGTCGTCTCGTCGTTCATCACGACCGTCTGCATCCTTGGCCCGCTCATCAGCATCAAGGGTCAGATCGGAAAAGTCATGAAGGTCGTCCCCATGATGCTGATCCTGGTCATGGCCATCAGTCTGATCGAGGCGTTTCTCATTCTGCCTTCTCACCTCGGCCATTCGCTGCACGGAACGGAGGGGAAGGAGAAATACCGTTTTCGCCTGCGGTTTGAGGCGTTCATCGACTGGTTGCGTGAAAGAGTCTTCGGCCGGCTGATCGATTTTCTTCTCGCCCGGCGTTACCTCTTCCTGGGATTCGTGGTCGCTGTCTTCATTGTTTCCATCGCCATGATTCGCAGCGGCAGGTTGAAGTCGGTCAGCTTCCCCGACCTGGAAGGCAACGTGGTGGTAGCGCGCCTGCTGCTGCCCCAGGGATCGCCGCTTGAGCGAACTGAACAACTCATCGGAAAACTGATTCATGGTCTCGAACAGACCAATGAAAAATACAAACCGCTGCAGCCGGGAGGCGCAGATCTGGTCAGGTCTCATCACGTCCAATACAACCTGAACACGGATGCATTTGAGAGCGGTGCACACGTCGCCACGCTGACCGTCGACCTTCTGGAAGCCGAGCTTCGCAGCGGTTTCATCGACGATTACCTGGCCGACTGGCGCGAGAAGACGGGGCAGCTGCCGGACGCCATCAGCCTCACGTTCGCTGAACCTGCCCACGGACCGAGCGGTCTACCTGTCGATGTGCGGCTGCGCGGGAACGATCTTCACGAGCTAAAGAAGGCCGTTACCGAACTGGGTAACTGGTTCGCTCAGTTTCGTGGCGTGTTCAACCTTTCCGATGACCTGCGTCCGGGCAAACCGGAGATTCGGCTGAGGTTGCGAGAGGGTGCCTTCGGTCTCGGGCTCGACGCCTCAGTGGTCGCCAACCAACTGCGCTCTGCGTTCCAGGGCGTCACTGCCGATGAAGTTCAGATCGGCACGGAATCTTACGAAATTGATGTGCGGCTCAATCGTGAGGATCAGGACAGCATCGCTGACCTGGAGCATTTCTTCGTTCAGCTCAGGAACGGCAAGCAGGTGCCGCTGCAAAAGGTCGCACACATCGAACGTGGCCGCGGCTGGGCACGCATCGCACGGATCAACGGCATGCGAGCCGTAACTCTGCGCGGCGACCTCGACCCAAGAGTGGCGAACACCAACGAGCTTATCGGCCTCCTGCGGACCGATTTCCTGCCCGATCTGCAGGAGAAGTATCCAGACATAAAAGTCACCCTCGCGGGTGAAGTCGAGGAGTCGGGCCGCACGAGCCAGTCCATGATGGTCTCGATGGTGATCGGATTGCTCGGCATCTTTATGCTGCTCAGTTTTCAGTTTCGCAGCTACGTCGAACCGTTCGTCGTGCTGATGGCCATCCCGTTCGCTCTCATCGGCGTTATCTGGGGGCACCTGCTGATGGGTTACTCGCTGAGTGTTCCCAGCATTTTCGGTTTCATTGCCCTGGCCGGAATCGTCGTCAATGATTCGATACTCCTGGTCGTCTTCCTGAAGGCCCGCCGGGAGGCAGGAGAATCATCTGTCGAGTCTGCTGCAAAGGCTGGTCGGCAACGCTTCCGGGCCATCATCCTCACCTCCTCGACAACCATCGCCGGCCTCCTGCCGCTCCTCTTTGAACGAAGCCTCCAGGCACAAATCCTCATCCCGCTCGTCATCAGTACCGTGTTCGGTCTGCTCGCATCGACGGCACTCGTGCTGCTCGTCGTCCCGTGCGTTTACACGATCCTGGGCGACCTCGGGCTGGTCAGTCTAAATAAGGAGAATCACGAAGAATGAAAGCCTTCACGACAATCGCTATCTGCGCCCTTTGCCTTTCCGGTTGCAGGACCAGCCCAACGCCGCCCACGGCATCGACTGAGATTCCTGAATCCCACGACTGGTCCCAGGAAATGGATTACGGGCTCAGCACGAAGCCCGGTGACCTCAGTGAGTGGTGGAAGGAACTCGGCGATCCCGTTTTAAATCGGCTGATTGCCGCTTCACTGAAACAGAATCTGGACTTGCGGCAGGGAGCATCCCGAATCCGGGAAGCAAGGGCTCAGCGGGGCATCGCAGAGGCCAGCCGTTTCCCAACGCTCAAAACATCCGGGAATGCGCAGAAATCCAAGACCGGCGAGGCGCCTGCTTCCGAGGTGTTCGCCGCAGGCTTCGACGCCACGTGGGAGCTGGATGTATTCGGGCGCGTGAGCAAATCCATCGAAGCTGCTGGCGCCGACCTCGCCGCAGTCAAAGAGTCTTACTACGACCTGCGAATTTCTCTGCTCGCTGAAGTCGCTCTGAATTACATCGAGGTGCGCTCTTTTCAGAATCGCCTGGCCATCGCGCGGGAAAACCTGAAAGCCCAGCAGGAGACCTATCGCATCGCCAAGGCACGTTTCGATGCCAAGATCACCAGCGAGCTCGACGTCAAACAGGCCGAAACCAACTTTCTGAATACCCAATCCGGAATCCCGCCGCTCGAAGCAGGACTCAAACGGGCCATGAATCGCCTTGCCGTGCTGCTCGGCAGGAAGCCCGGCGCACTCGGCAAAGAACTTTCAAAGGAAGCACCCATACCAGTCGGCCCGGCTGCCATCGCCGTGGGCGTTCCCGCCGACCTCATGCGTCGCCGCCCTGACATCCGCAAGGCTGAACGAGAGCTTGCCGCTCAAAGCGCACGAGTCGGCGTCGCCAAAGCTGACCTGTATCCACGCTTCACGCTGAGCGGCAATCTCTCGCTGCAGGCCACAGACGCTGCCAAACTGTTCAGTCCCACCGGCCGCAAAACCAGTTTCGGCCCGGCGTTTCAGTGGAACGTTTTAAGCGCGGGCAGTATCCGCAACAACATCAGAGCCCAGACCGAAAAGCAGAAACAGGCCCTCGCCAGGTACGAACAGACCATCCTGCTCGCTCTCGAAGAAGCCGAAAATGCACTCTCCGCCCACGCTCGCGAACACGCCCGCCGAATCCCCTTGTCCCAAAGCGTCGCCACATCACAGACAGCCGTCAAGCTGGCCGATGACCAATACAAAGCCGGCGTCAAAGACTTCCTCACCGTTCTCGACGCTCAGCGCACCCTCTTCAGCCAGCAGGACCAGCTCGCCATCAGCGATGCCAACATCATCTCCAACCTCATCCGCCTCTACAAAGCGCTTGGAGGAGGTTGGAATCCGAATTCGAGTCAACCTGAAAAATGAGCGGGAAACAGGCAGGACAGCACTTCCTGAAGCCACCTCTCCCACCTTTTCGGTCAGCCTGCGCAGGCGGTATTCACGAGCTTGCGAACTGGAATTCATCGTCAGAACCGGCGGGCTGACAGTCTTCGCCCGGCAGCAGTTTGAGATTAAGACAGATCACCGTGATGCCAATAAAAAAGGCTCGCACACTGGCGAGCCTCTGTCATTGCGAAATCGATTGGCATTATCCCGACTGGCCTTCTCCGTCCGTTCCTGGATTGGTGGTTGGTGCAGTTTCTGGCTGTTTTACAGGCGCCGGAGCTGGTGCGGGCTTTTCGCTGGCCGGGGGTGGTTGAGGTGCTTCCGAACCGGCAGCAGCCTCTGCTGCTTTGCGGTCTTCTTCAAGGGCGAGGGCTGCAACAGCCTCTTTCATTTTCTTGCCCATCTTGAACTCAACCACAGCTCGGGCCGGCACGGGTACTTTTTCAAGCGTTCGTGGATTATGGCCTATGCGTGCGGGCCGGACGCGGATGTCGAAGACAGCAAAGTCCCGAAACTCGATTCGGTTGCTCTGAGAAAGCTGGTCTATGATCTCGTCGAGAACGGCCTGGACTATATCTTTTACTTGCAGCGGGTTAAGGCCTCTCTTATCTGAGATGCTTTGCACCAAATCTTTCTTGGTAATGGTTGGCATCCTGGTCCCTCTCATTCTGGGTTCTATTCAATTATTCAGTTTAAACTCAATGGTCAAAGTGTTTTACAGCACTTTCCCTGGAAGACTGGGCGAGTTTATCAACTTGAGATTCAATGTCAATAAGTCTTTAGCCAAAGAAATCGTCAGAAGGCGAGTATAAGATGTTTGGAAATAGATAATTAGATTTTGAATTCATCGGATGTTGCCACCTGAGACAGGGTCCTGCTGGTCGAGGCCGTCTACATTTAAGGGCATGTCCTACCGCACAATCAGCGCTGCAGAACAACAAAATCCGCCTCCTTCAAGTCGGTCTGGAACAGAACGAAACCATCCTGAAAATCTGTTCCAAGCGACTTGTTCTGGCTCACAGAGCGGATCTGGGCAGGTCTGGCAGGCATCCGGACTTTCACCTTCAGGCCATTCACGGGCTGGTTTGTCCAATTGACCAGAGTTACGAGTGTTCCCCTCTCGCTGTCGCGGACTATTGCTTCCACAAATGGATTGGAACACTCGACCTGCCTCTCAAGCCCGGGTTCGATACCCAGTCGTACGAGGCGTGTGGTGGCTTCGCTGAAGTCCACGGGGTTGTAGACAGATTTGCGTCCTCCGCGAGGCCATGGCTGGGCTTTGACAGCGGTCTTCATGTGCGTATTGCCGGCAAGGGTACCGACCGCGATGGCCTTGCCCTTCCCGTATTCGTAAACGGTGGCCGCCGCTGTGCCGTCGGGCCAGTGGGCAATGGGTTTGGCCTTGCGCGTGGTGAGCACCTGCTTCATCCCGATGGCCTCGATCTTTGCGCCCTCGAAATCCATGGTGTCGATGGCAGGGAGAATGGGAAGCTCGAGCTGCGTGCGAATGATCACCGCGTTTTTGGTGAGAGTGGCGGCTTTCAATCCGAGCAGGTCGAGCATGCCTTCTTCCGGCTCGTCGAACTGATTCCTGTGCCCGAGACCCGCGGTGGCAAAGAAGACGCCGCCCTTCCTCACCCAACTTTTGAGCGGCTTGAGGATGCGGTTGTCGACCCACTCTCCAGCGAAGTAGACAGCTTTGTATCTATCGAGGATTTCGAGATCGACGATGTCGTCCTCAGTGATCAGGTCGACCTCATGCTGCGTATGCCGGAGCGCAAGGTAGAGCATCTGCTGATCTTTTCTGCAGAGAATCTGGTTCAGTTTCTTCGGCGCATTTCTGGAATCGGCAGCAAGGGGATCTTTGCTCTTTTCGATCATGAGGCGTGACTCGTTGAAGTCGGTGGCCTTGCTGAGAATGATCGCTACCTGCGCGGGGCGCGGCTTACTGCCGATGAGATAAGGTTCGACTTCGGCTGTTTCATAGATGGCATCGTGCAACGCTTTGAAGGTATCGTCCTCTCCCCACGCCACGTAGTTTTCGGTGAAGTTTTCTTGAGGGCCGATCCAGAAGTTGTCGATGTGAAGCGCACCGGCCCCGACGGAAAAGATCATGTTACGCCGCAGGAAGCCGGGCAGTTGCCCGGGCGCGTGGGGCATCACGTAAAAGTGCACTGGCTGGTTGTGATATTTCACCCCGCACTGAATCTGGGCGAACATCCACGAAATGATCTGCGGGGCTTCTGGCACGCTGAAGATGTAGTCCTCAGTCCAGAACATGCTCATGCCCTGGTGCTTGAAGATATCGACCCACTTGTAGACTGGCCCATAGCACAGAGCCAGGTGATGTGGTGAATAATTCGCTCCGGTGAGGACATGCGGCCCGATGACCTTTTGTGCAAGCTCGGTCAGGCTGCGGTAGTGAGCGAATCGTTCTTCTTCATTAAACAGTTGCGAATACCAGACGAGTCGGCGCGTCTTTTCGTTGGTCACCGCTCGCGGGCCGAGCAGCGGCGCGTCTTCCGGTTTAACGCCGAGGTCTCTTTTCTTCAGCTTTTTCGCATCCAGCCAGTCATGGAATTTCTTCAGATTGTCCGGGTCTTTGTAGTTGATGCGGCCGAGGTGGATCTCATCGCCGAAGCTTAACACTCGGAAGTTTTCCTTTTCCTTCAAACTGGCGGCAAGGCTCTTGATTCGGGCTTCATTGCCAGCGTGGGTGTGATAACCGTCTCGCTTCACATGCTCGTATTTGTCGGGCAGCATGGTGTTGTACCCGAGCGCGTCTTTCATCTGCATAACCCAGTCACCCTTGCCGCGGAAAGCACCATAGAAAAGGATGTGGCTGGGCTTCTTACCGCTGTTGGCCTTGCGCCAGGTCTTGGATTTTTCGATCAGTTCGGAGGCCAGTTGCCGGCTTGTCTTGACCCGCGCCTCGGGATTCCAGGTGATGTCGATCGGGATATTGATGGCTTCGCCATTTGGGACTTTCAGGTCCCCGACAATCTGTTCACCACTGACATCCTGTGCGATTTGAATCGGGACAACATCGGCTCCTTTAACGGAAAGCCATAAGCCTTCGTTGTGCACGAGCCGGCAGAAAGGCCCGAAATTGAACCAGTTGCTCCACTTGTCAGGCGCCACCGCGATTTCAGGGTAACTTGCGCTCGCGCCGCCGTAGCTAGGCTGGTAATGTCCTGCCCGGCGGAGAGTGATCTTGGCCGGCGCTTTGGATTTGTTTTGGAACCTCATGAAGACCCTGGTCGCGGCGAAAGCTTCGTTCGTGAATGGCGAGCCGACTCGGTACGGCTTGTGGCCGAGGTAGGTATCTTTCTTGCTCGTGGTCAGCACGACGAAATCGATGAAGCGGTCCGCACCGCGGTCTGGATTCTTTACCGTAATCAGGCGAATCTCCGCTCGGCCCGCATCGAGCCGGGCTGTTCTCGCGGGCGCCTCAGCAGCGTCGTGATCCACACCCCACGGCCACCATAGGACGTTGCTCTTCGCACTGAAGCTCCACAACCGATCTGTTTTTTCGCCGCCATACACATGTGAGTACACGGTCTTGTTGTTCTGCACGATCTCGATTCTGTGCAGGTAGCTGAAATACGGCATCGCCTGGTATTTGCTCCACACGCGATATTCGCCATCCGCGGGCAGTGAGACAATCGATGTGGCCACTGAATCGACGCTGTCATGTGACGCGCCAAGGCATCCACCGTGAGTCATCCACATGCCGCCGTAGCTATGGCTGGCATACGTGTCGTCCTGTCGCGTGATGCGCCAGCCACGATCATCCTGCGGAACGAACTTCTCACCCTCCGCCACCACCACGTGCGGCGAAAAGGATTCCGCAAAGGAACAGGTGCAGAGAAGAGTGACGGAAAGAAGAGTCGAGAGGATGGTTGATTGCATACGGCGGAACGGTTGATGGACGTAATGAGTAATACGTAATACGTAATCTGAACATGCAGACTGTATCAGACTGATCTGCAGTTGGAATCTCAGATATTGCCAAGCCCTGTTGAAACATCTTAGTTAGGAGTTTCAGGTCACCCGACAGCAGCACCTGGTTTCACCGACCGTTGGTCGCAAAGACGATTGCGCATTACTCATTACTCATTACTTGTTACTCATTACGCATCTTCCATGTCATCAAAAATTGCCATGGCCCAAATCCTGGTGGAGGGTGGCCAGCAAAAATCAAATCTGGCCCGAGCCGTTAACCGGATTCGGGAAGCAGCGGATCTCGGCTGCACGTTTATCGTGCTGCCTGAGTGTATGGACCTGGGCTGGACCCATCCCAGCGCGCACGAACACGCGCAGCCGATTCCGGGCGCGCACTGCCAGACACTCAGTGACGCCGCCAGCGAAAACGAAATCCATGTGGTGGCGGGGCTCGTAGAGCGGGACGGGGAACGACTGTTCAACTCGGCGATCCTGATCGCACCGAACGGTGAACTGTTGTCCCTGCATCGAAAGATAAACGAGCTCAGCATCGCGCACGACGTTTATTCCATCGGCGATCGGCTCACCGTGGCGGACACCGAACTCGGCAAAGTTGCCATCAACATCTGTGCGGACAACTTCGGAGATTCACAAGCCATCTCCCACGTGCAGGCACGGATGGGCGCTCGCCTGATTCTCTCTCCTTCCGCCTGGGCAGTGGATGCAGATCACGACGATGAAAAAGAGCCTTACGGCAAACTCTGGCTCGACTCCTACACCGAATTGGCACGGCTGTACGATCTGACCATCGTCGGCGTCAGCAACGTCGGCTGGCTGGACGCGGGGCCGTGGTCAGGACGCAAAGTCATCGGCTGTTCCCTCGCGGTAGGTCCGGGCGGCGAAGTATTGGCTCGAGGCCCTTATGGTGATGACGCGGATGCGCTGATCGTTGTAGAGGCAGAGACGGTTAAGCCCGACGCAAAAGGTACCGATATCGCACCCATGCTGAAAAGCAAAGGCTATGTTGGACCGTAATGCGAGTGCTCAATCGGCTCGCACCTTCTCTTCGAGCTTCTTCTCCAACTCCACGACTTTGTTGATCAGAACATCCTCGGCCGCCGGGCTGAAGAAACCCATCTCTACGACAAGGCCGCGGGTTTCGTAACCGCCTTCTTCGAGGATTGATTTGGTTGGCAGGTAGCCGAAGACATCGTTGTTGTAAGCCGAGATCCAAAGCGGCTCATCCTTGATCGCTCTCTGAATGAGCGGTACGTATTCGCCCACAATCTCGCCGGGCAGGCCGATCAGTGAAAGGGAGTTTCCGAAGCGCCAGAAGGCGACCGGCGCACGATAGGAAGTTGGCAGATTCCGTCCTTCCTTCGCTTCCTTCAACATCCGTCGGCCATTGTAGGATTGCCATACCGGCCCTCTGGCCATGCGTTCAAGCACTCTGAGGGAAAACGATTGCAGTGGGAGGTCGACCTGCTCGAAGGCAGTCGTGAACGGCCCGGTCACCTCTTGCAGTTTGCCGCCGAGAATCCGAGCGACTTCGATGCCCAGGCTGTGGCCATGCTGGCGGGCCAGGGTCAGTGTTCCGCGCGGGTTGGGATTGGCGCTCCCACCGCAACCGGTCATGAACATCGCCTGGATACCATCAAAACGTGTTTCAAGATACTGCCGTGCGTATCCGGCGTAGTCACCGCTTATCCTGGTCTGAGCGTCGGTCAGCGTGGTGCAGTGGCATGCGCAGCCGAACAGGACCCCGAGTGTGTTGCCTGCGGGATCGGCGATACGCAGAACCGGGACATCTCGGTCAACGTATCCTTTCGGGTTCGGGGACATCCTCATTCTGCCATCGACTTTGCGTCGCCGGTTAGCCGCGATGTTTGTCTTGCCTTTGGCCCACGAAAGATGTGCCGGCGCGGCGCTCTTCATGGCCTTGTCCGCGGCACCGGTCACCAACTGGATGAAGTGCGCTTCGAAATCCTCGATGTGCTTTCTTTCATCGGGACTCAGTTTGTAGCGAAAGAGATCATCCCTGCCGAGCACGGGGCCCGCGTGGGTGTGTGATGCGTTGACCATGATTTTGCCGCGCTCCAAGCCGGTCTTTTCGGTGATACTTGCGCAGAGCTTCTTCACAAAGCCGGCTCTCAAGACGCACACATCCGCGGTGACCAGCAGGGCTCCATCTCCTTTCGCGTGCTCGATGAAAAGCGTCTTCGCGTAAATCCGATCCGATGCGCCCCGCGACTCCGCAACTCGGTTGGCGTATCCCTGCATGAGAATGGGCGTGGTCGGTGTGATGTCGGCGGAGGCCATCCCGGCCTTCCAATCAGACGTGGGCGACAGGGCAATCGTACGCAGATCCATAAGAGCTCCTCTTGTCATCTTTTTGGCGGAACGGCAGACAAGTGTGTGTGTGCCGGCAGCGAGTTCGACCTCGCCAACTGTCGCCTGCCGGTAGCGTCCCCAGCCGCCGGTGTCTGCGATTTCTGCCTCGAGTTTCTTGCCGCCAAAACTCAGCGAACACACCTTGCCGGCATCCTGCGGTGTCACGGCCCATTCGAGGATGACCTGATACTTGCCGGGCTCTTTCGTTTCGAGCTCCCAGGTTGCAGTATCTTCATCAGAAAACCAGAAGGCCAGAACACGATGCTCTTCGCTGTATCGAATGGAAGGCCCCTGGATGCGTGCATCCGTCGCGGAAAGGACGAGCATGCCGTTGTCGCCGGGGCGGATGCTTGCCGGCTGTTTTGCAGCGGCGGTCTTACGGATGGTGAGTTTATTCGTCAGAGAATCGACTTCTTTGCTCACGGACTTGAACGCAGGCGATACCACCGACTGAACGCCATCCATGACGATCTTCTCCACCTCGGGTGCAAAGCTCGACGGCTGCCCGTAAAGGACCATCGAAGAACCAGCTTCGTAACCACCCTCCCGAAGAATCCGTTTCGTGGGTATGTAACAGGGGACATCATTGGAGTAAGACGAAACCCAGAGACGTTTGGGGTCAAGCCTCTGTTTGAGCAGGAGCGCATAATCCACGACCACCTCACCGCCAAGAAAGACCATCGTCAGATCTTCGCCAAACGACCACGCTGCGATCGGATATTCGAGATGCGATATCGGGCCACTACCGGCATCGAACCGTTTGATCAGGTGACGGGCCCGGTAGCCGTTCGTGTTGTTCTGTCCGGCGTAACGCTGCCAGTGCTCGCGGGGAAGCGACTGAGCAAAGGGGAGTCTGACTTTCTTGAAGGTGGCCGAGAGCTTCGGCGTGAGCGGCTGCAGCGGCGTCTTCAGAAGGCGTTTTACTTCCCTGGCGATCTCTCGGCCGTGCCTTCGAGCGTGTTGCACTGCGCCCGTCGGCTGCGGGCCGATATCAGCACCGCAGCCGATTGTCATCATTGCGACCGCACCCGGATGATTCTCTTCCATGAACTGCGAAGCAAAGCCCGCCCAGTCGCCGCAGAGATTTCGAGACGCGCCCATCGTAGTGCAGTGGCAGGCGTAGTTCGCTACGAGGGCGAAAGGCATGCTCTCTTCGTCGACCGCGACCAGGAGGGGAAGACTGTGATCGACCACGCCATCCCGCTGGAACCCAAAGCCTCGCCAACGTTCGCCCCGCAAAGCCCGCCGGTTGCCGCCGAAGCCGGCCATGCCCTGCGTCCACGCAAGCCTCGCTGGTTTGCGGGCCTCCAATGCGGCCCCGGCTGCTTTCACCATGTGGGCGGCCAACTCCTCCGTGTAACGGGCGGTTCGCTGCCGCTGCTCGGCAGGTAGAGAATCGCCATACATCCCGACCGCGAAGCCGACCAGCGTGGGCGCGTTGTGCGTGTGCGTGGAACAGACCAGGAATCTCTCTCGTTTTATCCCCGATGACTTTCTGAGCGCCTCGGCCACCTTCTCCGTGAGGTACGATGGCACGCCGCAATTCTCGACAGCCAGAATGACGGCCGGATCATCATCGCCCATTGCGAGGGCGCGCACCCAGAGCCTGTTGACGACTTGGTCCGTCTCCTGTCGTCGTCCCGCATAGCCTGCGAGCGTGACCGGGTACGAAGGGGTGATATCAATCTTCGCAGTGCCGATGGGGATGAGCGGATGCATCGGCTGCGCAATGGTGACCGGTTCGAGCTCGGACTTCGCAGGCCTGAGATGAACCATTCGCAGGTCTGCGAGCTCGCCCTTGACAGGAGCGTCCGGCCACATCGCGATGACCTGCCGGCCGGCGTTCAGAATTATCGATCCGAACTTTTGGTTTCTGTATTTCTTGAAACTGCCCGTGCTCGAAATCCTGCCCGTCAGGCCACGTCGTCCTTCCACATCAATGACGAATCTGTTGCCGGCCATGTTGTCGGGTATGGCCCATTCGAGATAGACGTCGTACTGACGAGTCTCCGGGATGTTCACGTTCCACTTGGCGTGGTCAGTCGCCTGAATCCACCAGCCGATGCACCGCATGGATTTCACGTAACCGATTCGGTCGCCGATGAGCTGCGCGTTCGAAGCCAGAAGGCGCAGTGAGCCGTCCTCTTCGGCTTCGACCAGCGCGGGTTGATTGGCCGAAGGCGGCAATGGCTGCTGCGGAGATGAGACCTTTCTTGCGGGTGGCGGAGGAGGTGTTGGCGCGGGGGCTTTTGAATCCGGCGGCAGCAGTCTGATTGTGCGCAAATCAATGAGTGGCCCCTTCAAGGCTCCAACAGATTGAGCTACAACTCGAAAGTCGCCAGGCCCCATCTTGACAGTGCCAAACTTCTGCCAGCGATAAACGTCCCAGCTCCTGGTTGATGGCACTCGAAACACGACGTCCTGTCCTGCGATGCGCAGCACCATCGTGTTCCGCCCCGATTCGGCGAGAGCCCAATCCATCCAGACGTTAAACTCTCCGCCTTTCGTTACCTCGCCAGACCACTCACCCCGCGCGTCCGGGCTGGTCCAGTAGCCAAGGTTTCGATACTTCTGCTCGAAAATGATCCTGGGGCCGTAGACCTCACTGGCCGCGGCAGGCAGCGACAGCGATCCATCCTCCGCCTGGACGATCTTCTCGGGAACGTTGTTTCTGAATTCCTTCCTCGGCGTCGAGTTTGTGGTGGCGACGAGAAAAGCAACCAGGTCAGCGAAGTCCTGCTCTTTGAGGCCGGCCTGCAATCCCTCCGGCATCAGAGAGACACCGCTGCTTTTGAGGGCAGCGATGTCGCGTCTCAGCAGCGTTTTTCGCTCGCCCTGAGCAGTTACAAACGTGATGCTGTTCGCTGTCTCCTCGGCAAGAATTCCAGAGGTCAGATTTTCATCGGCATCAAGCGCGGTGTATTGAACGTACCTGGCTTCGATGGCCCGATTGGGATCGAGGATGGCAACAAGGAAGCCGTTCGGGGTCTTATCACCTAACGCCATCAGATCCGGGCCAATGGCTTTGCCGGTACCGGCCAGTTGATGACAGCTCGCGCAGAGCTTTTGAAATCTCCCCCTGCCGACTGCGACGTCTCCTTTCAGTTTCAGCGCGGGTCGAAACTTGTCGATGGCCTCCTGCCTGGTCTGACTGGATGCTGCCGTGAAGAGGGCTGCCGCCATTTCCCGAATCGATGCGTTCGGATGAACCAGCAGGGCCTGCCTGCGAGACCTGCCGATACCTGCCCGCATCACCTGCGAATGCTCCGCCCGAGCGAGCAAAGCCTTCGTGAGCGGCACGCGCGCCAGTAACGCATCGAGGATCAGGTTTCGCAGCGTTGGGCCACGCTTTTCCCAATTCTTGAGGAGCAGGTCCGGACATTCGGGAGCATTCAGACTCGCCAATCGATGAACCGTGGCCCGCTGAATCGGGGCCAGGTTGGAGCTGTTCAGCAGATTACCCAGAAACTGAATGTCGTTCTTTCTCTGTTGTGGCTGCCGGCCAAAGAGCCCGAGCGATGCGACGCGCAGGTCGATGGCAGCATCAGGCTTCAGTGCGTTTTTGCGGGCGGTATCGAAGAAGGCTTTCAGGGCATCGTCACC
>JASLXP010000881.1 GCA_030740295.1 Planctomycetota bacterium | reverse complement strand
AATCCAGAATCCAGCAATCCTAACCTCGTTCCTATGCGTCTACTGATCCAGTCAATTTTCTGTGTCCTCGTGTCGACAAACTTTCTTTCCGCCGCCGATCAACCCAACATCATCCTGATGATGGGCGATGACATGGGCTACTCAGACATCGGCTGTTACGGCAGCGAGATTGAAACGCCAAACCTCGACGCGCTCGCCACAGACGGGCTCCGCTTCACCCAGTTCTACAACACTGCACGATGCTGCCCGACGCGCGCCAGCCTGCTCACCGGACTCTATCCCCACCAGGCCGGAGTGGGCCATATGATGAGCGACCGGGGAGTTGATGGTTACCGCGGCAATCTCAACAGACAGTGTATGACCATCGCCGAGGTGCTCGGCACGAACGGCTATCGCACTTACATGGCCGGCAAGTGGCATATCACCAAGGAGACCAAACCAACTGGCCCGAAAGTCAATTGGCCAGTGCAGCGCGGCTTCAATCGTTTCTATGGCACCATCCACGGCGCAGGAAGCTTCTTCGATCCCAATACGCTCACCCGCGACAATACCTACATCTCCCCTTACGCGGATCCGGAATACAAGCCCAAAGATTACTACTACACCGATGCGATCAGCGACCACGCGGTGCGATATATATCGGATCACGCAAAGCAGAACGCAGACAAACCGTTTTTTATCTATGTGGCCTACACATCTGCGCACTGGCCCATGCATGCCCATCCCAAAGACATCGCGAAATACAAGGGCAAATACAACGTCGGATACAAGGCCATTCGAGAGGCACGCTACAAAAAGATGCTCGAGCTCGGTGTCATAGAAAAGCACTGGAACATGTCCCCGCAGGCCGGCGATTGGAAAAGAGTCCAGAACAAAGAATGGGAAGCCGCGTGCATGGAAGTCTACGCCGCGATGGTTGACAACATGGATCAGGGCATCGGTCGCATCGTGAATGAGCTCAAGAAGAACAACATGCTCGATAACACGCTCGTCATGTACTTCGAGGACAACGGAGGCTGTGCAGAAGGCATGGGACGCCGCGGCAACCAGGTGCGCGCGGATAAGCCGAAATTCAAACCCATGGATCCGAAAGCTCTCCAGACCGGGATGATCCCACGCCAGACTCGCGACGGCTGGCCAGTGCTCAGAGGCACCGGTGTCCTGCCCGGCCCGGCCGATACTTACATCGGTTACGGCAGAGGCTGGGCCAACGTCTCGAACGTCCCGTTCCGTGAATACAAACACTGGGTGCACGAAGGCGGCATCTCAACGCCGCTCATCGCCCATTGGCCGTCCGGTATCAAACGCAAGGGAGAACTGGAACACCAGCCCAGCCACCTCATCGACCTGATGGCCACGTGCGTAGATATCTCCGGCACAACCTACCCCACCGATTACAAAGGCAACAGAATAAAACCGCTCGAAGGCAAGAGCCTCAAGCCCGCATTCGAAGGCAAGAAGATCGAGCGTGAAGCCATCTACTGGGAGCACGAAGGCAACCGCGCGGTCCGCCAGGACAAATGGAAACTCGTCGCCCGCGGCCGCAATGGAAAATGGGAGCTCTACGACATGGAGGCCGACCGCTCCGAGCTGAACAACCTGGCCGGAGCGCAGCCCGAGCGCGCCCAGGCTCTCGCAGCCATGTGGCAGTCGTACGCCGAGCGCGCCAATGTCATTCCTTGGCAGAAGCCCAGAAAACCGAAGCCAAAGCCAAAAGCGAAAAAGTAGGATGCGGGAACTTATTCACGGGCGGATGGGATTTCTTGACGGAAGTGAGAAGGAGGTGCCCTGGAGTGTATTTTGGCAACATCAGATTATGATGAGGGGGTCTCGCAAACCATTATTTAGGAATCATCATGGTTACAGGCCCTAAAGAATCTCAATCGGATTCGTCCTCAGAAATCTCAAACGACACAGTGAGTAAATCCGAGCGAATTCCTGCCGAATGGCTCGAAGAATTTGAAGCGGCGTCACGGCGGCCTCTGGAAATACGAATGCGCTATGCATTCATCCGCACCTACAAGCCTGTGCTGGACGACGCCAATTACCGATCTTTCGAGACGATGGCAGATTACCGGCACTGGTGTACCGAAAATCTCCCGGAGTGGCTGGGCTATGGCAGCGTTTGAATACCGGCAGGCACAAGAAGTTCGTGATGCTCTGGCAGATCACGGGGTCCGATATCTGTTCCTTGGCAAGTCTGCGGCAATTCTTCTTGGATTCCCGGATACCACTCAGGACGCCGATCTGTTTGTCGAGCGCAACCGCAAGAACGGGGCGGCTCTTGTCACAGCACTTACGCAACTGGGGTTCGGTCTTACTGAAAGTCAGGCGGATGAAATCGTACGTGGTAAGGACTTCGTACAACTGAAAAACGGACCTTTTGATCTTGACCTGATTTTCGCCCCTGATGGTATCGAACGATTTGAAGACGCCTGGATGCGTAGAGTTGAAGTTGAAGGTTTCCCCGTCTGTCATCTCGACGACATCATCGCCAGCAAAGAAGCCAGCGGAAGACAGAAAGACTTGGAGTCTCTCCCCCGCCTCCGTGCTTTCCGGGAATACTGGATGCAAAACAACTGAAAACTAAGTGGTCGTTCTCATAATACTCCAACAGGATACAGCAGTGATATGTGGGGCAGGCGTACCGCCCGTCTTAGCGACGAAGTCGCTCAAGGCTCGGAAGAGCAGCTTCGCTGCTTCGGCGGCGGGACGCCCGCCCCACAATGCATTCTTCGGAGTATTCATGGAGAGGAGCGCTAAGCGTCAATGTCCCAACCGAATTACATCCTCAATGCCATCGATGGCAATTGGATTGTCGACCGGTCCGAGGAGCTCGTCAGGATTCCGAGTGTCACGATGCACGAGGAGGCCGTATGTGCTGCGTATGAAGGGATGCTGCGCGATCTTGGGCTGAACGTTGATGTCCGTGAGGTAACACCAGGCAGAAATAATCTCTATGCGCGCATCGCAGGCAGCGGTGACGGGCGGACCCTCATGCTGAACGGCCATCTCGACACGATCCCTAATCAGAATAATCAGCCCTGTTTTCGAGAGGGAGACCTGCTCTTTGGCCGCGGCACCACGGATATGAAAGGCGGTATGGCTGCGATACTCGGCGTCGCGAAAGCCATCATTGAAACCGGCACAGAGCTGCAAGGTGACCTGTGGCTAACCGCAGTGGTCGGGCACGAAGAGCCGGAAGCAGAGAAAGACGGACCGAAGGCATTGATTGAGGATATCAACAGCGGACGAACTCTCTGCGACCGGATTATGATCGTAGAAGGTCCGGATAAGCTCTGGGTCATGAGCATGGGCTCGATGGTGTTCACGATCCATCTCGACCAGGCAGGCGGTGGCAGGCATACGAACTTTGTCCCGTTCTCTGAGAATCCGATCCGGCACATGAGCGATCTGATCCAGCGCATTCTCGAGAAGCAGAAGGAACTTGACTCAGGAGAAGCGCATCCCCTCGCCGGCCCCGAACGCATCGATCTTGGCATCGTTAAAGCCGGAGATTACTTCAACCGTACTCCGCAGCGATGCGCGCTGACAGGCACACGACGCTGGACACCCGGCAAAACCGCGGAGAGCATCCTCGACGAATTACGTGAAATAACCCAGCCATTCGCGGACGCAGGAAATCTGAAGCTATCGGTCGGCATGGAACATCAGCGAGAGCCGTTTGAAACCGCAGCAGACGACCCGCTCGTGAAGGCGGCTGAGACCGCGCACAAGACAGTCACTGGCTCTGAGGCGGAGCACATCGGGATGCGAATTGTCGGGGATGCGAATCTCTACGTGCACGGCAGCGGTGTGCCGACTATTTACTACGGGCCATCCAACGAAACCGCTCATGCGGATATTGAAAACGTCTCCATCTCGCGCATGGAATCCGCTGCACAAGTTTATGCTCTCACGGCCGCGCATTATTGCGGGCTGAGAGAGTGATTCGGAGCTCCCCTTGAGGTCAACAGTGGTCAGACGAATGGAGTCAGACGAATTAAGGCTGCTTTTATCTGTTTCTTCTTATTCGTCTGCCTCCATTCGTCTGACCTATCACAATCGGGGCCGTCACCCATTCAGCCAACTATGAACATCCAAAGAATTCGAAACGACTTCCCTGCTCTCGAACGTTACACGTGGTTCCAAAACGGTGGTGTAAGCATCACGCCGCGGCCGGTTGCGGATGCGTATGCAGATCTCATGCAGGAACTCCTCGATCACGGACCGGTGCACATCATCTATCCGGACATGGAGTGGCCTCGGCGAGCGCAGAGCATGGAACGCATCGCCCGATTCTTTTCCGTTGAAAAGGATGAGCTTGCGCAGATGCGCGGTGTCAGTGAAGGCTACCAGACAGTGTTGCGAGGGATGGAATGGCACGAAGGGGATCAGATCATCATTACTGCGGACGAAGAAGCCGCTCTCCTTCTCCCGGCATTACACCTCCGTGATCGATTCGGCGTCGAAGTGACCCGAATGCCGCTTGTTCCAGATACTGAACAGCAGGTCGACGCGCTCAAGAAGTGCATGACGGATCGGACAAAACTCGTCGCGCTCAGCCACGTCGGTACCGACATCGGTTTTCGGATTCCCGCAAAGGAGCTCTGCGATGCCGCACGGGAGCGCGGCGTCATGACATTCCTCGACCTTGCGCATTCGGCCGGGCTCTGCCCGATGCCCCTTCGAGAGCTCGGCTGCGATTTCGCCGGCATCCTTTCCTACAAGTGGATGTATGCGCCATACTCGTCAGGGGTCCTCTTTATTCGGAAGGAAAGACTGCATGACATCGAAGTCACATACGCTGGCGGGCGTTCTGAAAAGGCTCTCGACTTCGATCACGATACGTACGAGATGCACGAGACCGCGCAGCGTTTCGAGTACGGGCCGTGGCCTTGGCCGCTCATTCACGCGTGGGTGAGCGCGCTGGACTACCTGGATGAATGCGGCCTTGACAGCATCTGGGCGCGCACGGTTTTGCTCTGCAACAGGCTTAAGGAGGGCTTGAAGAGCGTTCCAGGGGCACGTCTGCTTACACCAGAATCGCCTGACTTTTCAGCAGCACTGGTCACCTTCGATCTCGAGGGCTGGAAGGGAGAGGACCTCGTGAGCGCGTTGCGAGAGCGATGGAACATCATTATCAAGAACCCCGCCCCTGACAGTATGGAGTGCCTGCGTACCAGCATTGCTTTCTTTCTTCTTGAAGACGAAATCGATACATTGCTGGAGGCCCTGAATACTCTCTCCCACGAAAAATAAAAGGATCTGCCATGTCTGAAGAAATAAATGTGCAAAAGATGACCCGTCGCGAGGTGCGCGAAGCCATGGCGGAAGGCAAATTCAATGTGGCCATCATTCCGACCGGCGCCATCGAGCAGCATCTCGAACACCTGGCCATGGAGCACGACATCCGTTCATCCACCTGGGTCGCACAGCAGGCCGCGCAGAGGCTCTATCCAAAGGCCATCGTCGCTGTTCCTATGAGTATCGGAATTTCGGAACATCACATGATGCACAAGGGCACGCTGTCCGCGAAGCCAGGCTCGTGGATGACCGTCCTGTTTGATGCTATCGAATGCATGGCGCGGCACGGCTGCAAACACATTCTGGTTCTAAATGGGCACGGCGGACACGAACAGCCGGTCTACGGCATGCTGCGCCAGTGGCAGCTCTATTTTCAAAACGTGATGCCTGACGTGAATCTTCAATTCAACTCGTACTGGAATCTGTCTCGCGATGAGGCAGAGGAGGTCTGTGAGACGGGTATCCCAGGCCACGCGACCGAATACGAGACTTCCATGGCGCTCCACCTCTTCCCCGAAAACGTGCGACACGATGCCATCGAAGATTCCGAAGCGAAACTGGCCACCGCTGAAAAGGGTGAAAAATTCGCCGAGTTCGCGGTTGCCAAGACCGTCGAATACGTTGAAGGGATGCTCAGCGGACGGTTTACCGAAATGACGCAGCATGTGTGGTCGAGGGATCTTGATCCTCGAGTCTGGGATAAGTAGAGGATGAAGAGGAAGGCGGATGAAGAGGACCGCGGATGAAGAGGACCGCGGATGAAGAAGAGAGGACCGCGGATGAAGAGGGCCGCGGGTGAAGGAGAGAGAACCGCGGATGATGAAGAGAGAACCTCGGATGAAGAAGAGAGGACCGCGGATGAAGAGGACCACGGATGAAGAGGACCACGGATGAAGAGAACCGCGGATGAAGAGAACCGCGAATGAAATGCCTCGAGTGCTTCATTCGTTCCGAATAAGAGGCCTATCCGTGGCCCTCTTCATCCGTGGCCCTCTTCATCCGTGGTCCTCTTATGACCAACCAGACTGATCGTTAAGAGTCATGAATATTCTCCTTTCACTCACATTCTCATCCATGATTTCCAGCCATGCTGAATCCATGCCCAACATCGTAGTCATCCTTGCCGACGATCTCGGCTACGGTGACATCGCCTGCTACAACCCGGAATCGAAAGTGCCGACGCCGCACATTGATGCGCTCGCAAAAGAGGGAATGCTGTTCAAAGACGCGCACGCGCCATCGACGGTATGTACTCCTACCCGCTACAGTCTACTGACCGGACGAATGGCCTTCAGACAGGGGATGCGAGGTGTCTTTACCGGAGCGGGCGGGCCGTGCATGATCGAGAAAGAAAGGCTCACGCTGCCTGGGATGCTGCGCGAAAAAGGTTACGCCACTGCATTATTCGGCAAGTGGCACGTCGGGCTGACCTTTCTGGACAAGGAGGGCAAAGCCATCAACAGAGGCGGACTCGAGCCGGTAAAACGCATCGATTACTCGCGAGCGATTCCAGATGCGCCGATCCACCGGGGATTCGATCACTTTTTTGGCACGGCATGCTGTCCGACCACCGACTGGCTCTACGCGTACATCGATGGCGACCGCATTCCCGTACCCCCCACAAAGCTCCTGGACAAATCACACCTTCCCAAACATCCCTACTCGCGCGACAACCGCCGCGGGATGATTGCCCCTGATTTTGATGTTGAAGAAGTGGACATGGTCTTCCTGGACAAGAGCCTGAAGTTTCTTGAAGACCACGCGAAGACTACACCTGACAAACCGTTCTTCCTTTTTCACTCTGCACAGGCCGTTCACCTCCCCTCTTTCCCCGGCCGTGACTTCAAAGGAAAGACGAAGGCCGGCCCGCACGGCGATTTCATCTTCGAATTTGATCATGTGGTGGGCGTGTTGATGAAAGCACTGAAGCAACACGGCTTCGCGGACAATACGCTGGTCATCGTAACCAGCGACAATGGGCCGGAGGTGACGTCGGTCGTCAATATGAGAAAAACTCACAAGCATGATGGCGCTCGGCCGTGGCGCGGTATGAAGCGTGATCAGTGGGAAGGCGGGCATCGTGTGCCTTTCGTCGCAAGCTGGCCGGGCAAAATCAAGCCGGGAAGCACGACCGAACAGACCATCTGCCTTACAGATATCATGGCCACCTGTGCCGCGATTACAGAAGCGAGTCTGCCAAACGATGCGGCGGAAGACAGTTTCAATATTCTGCCCACGCTACTGAATGGATCTGATGTCAAGCCGGCGCGGCGTTACACGTTGCATCAGACCATCAGGCTTGCACTCGCCATTCGCCGGGGGCCATGGAAATTCCTCGACCACAAGGGCTCCGGGGGAAATCGTTACGACCGCCCCAACCTCAGACAGTTCGCTATTCCCGACAGCGCGCCCAAAGCGCCAGGACAGCTCTACAATCTTGATGAGGATCCCGGCGAGCGAAAGAACCTGTATTTGGAGCAGCCGGAAATCGTAAAAGAACTCAAGACAAAACTGGATGAGTTCGTCAAGAACGGCAGGAGCGCGCCTGCCCGGGAATAGAGCGCGGACAGACGAATGAAGGTATCTGTTCTGAATTATTCGTCTGGCCCCGACTCGTCTGGCCCGACAGGTTGAATCCCATCCACGTTCATTGCTTCCCCGATACGAGCGCTCTTACTGATGGCTTCGAGAGTGCTGATGGTTCGGAGGGTGTCCTCAGCCGTCCAGAGCTGTTCGGCCTCGCCGGCAATCACATCGGAGAAATGATCGATCTCTGTTGTGTAAGCGTTGGGGTCTTCAAGCTCCACTGTTTCAACGAGCTTTCTGTTTTTCAGGATTTCGACTTCCTTTTTCGTGCCTCTCGCAGTCCACGGATCTGGCATTCTGATGCCGCCTTCCTCTCCTGTAATTTCAGCGTGGATTTTAACGTCCGTGCGGAACGCGCACTCGGCGACCGCGGAGACGCCGTTTTCAAATTGCAGAGCCGCGGATGTTGAGAGGTCCACCTCGGTCTCTCCATAAAACGAAGCCCCGAAGACGTTCGAAGGCGATTGCCCCGCCGCCAACACGGCAAAGCTGATCGGATAGAAACCCAGATCGAAGAGACACCCGCCACCCATGTTCTTCTGGAGGCGGATATTGCCTTCCTGCTTGAATGGAAAACAGAAAGCACCTTGTATCAACCGTGTCTGGCCGATGCGTCCGCTCTGTATCAGTTCGAGCACTCGTGCTATCTGCGGCTGAAACCGGTACATCGCCGCTTCCATGAAATGCACGCTGTTCGAATCGCATGCCGCGATCATGGCCTGGGTGTCGTCACTGCCCATGGCGGCCGGCTTCTCGCACAGGACATGCTTACCAGCCTGTGCGGCCTTCTCCGTCCATTCACGATGCAACGTATTCGGCGTGGTGATGACGACCGCCTGAATAGAATCGTCAGCCAGCAGTTCATCATACGAACCGTGTGCACTCGATATCTCATGCTGTTGAGCAAATGCCTGCGCCTTCTCTTCGCTCCGGCTGGCAACTGCGGCAAGCTCGGATCGTTCACAGCCCTGAAAACCTCTGACCAACCAGCCGGCAACCATGCCGGTTCCGATCATGCCGTATCTGATGCTCATGGATTTATATCTCTGGACTTCATACCCAAACTATTTTTGCCTGTCTCCACTTCAAATCAAAACCTGATGTAACCAATGAGACTTGAGTAGTCCAGCATTCGAACACTCCTTCTTTCCATGCTCCTCCTCCGTTGGTCCCTCCCCGTTCCCATACCTCAGCCAGGCTGCCGGCCGTGGCCGAGGTTCGGTTAAATCCTCGGCCTCGCTTCACTATCATCCTTGCCATGAGTATGCTCCAATCTAGAATCAGAACGACCGTCGTTCCTTTATCTGACCTTGTCCGTGGTAACAGCAAAATGTCATCAACTTCTGGTGGTTCTGTAACGCTTTGGATTACGCAGCTCAAAGGGGGCGAAGACGCGGCCCTCGCCAAGCTGCATGATCGGTACTGGCCATTTCTCGTAAACCTGGCGCGCAAGAAGATGCGTGGGCCTCAGCGGGGGGCAGCGGACGAAGAGGATATTGCGGGACAGGCATTCTGGGCCTTCTATCAGAAGCTCAAGGACGGCGAAGTCCCCCGGCTCAATAATCGTCATGACCTGTATGCCCTGCTCGGTATCATCACCGCACGCAAAGCCATCAATCAGATGCAGCACGAACGACGCATCAAGCGCGGCGGCGGGCAGGTGCGCGGAGAATCTGTCCTCGGGTACATGGCCGGTTCTGATTCCTATCGCGGCGGTATGGATCATGAAAAAGGCAAGGGGCCGACGCCCGAAGAAGAGGCCATCCTGCACGATTGCTATCAGCACTATCTGAACGTTTTGCCGGACAACCTTCGCTACATTGCCGAGCGGCATCTTGCTGGCTACAGCAACCTGGAAATCAGTGAAGAGCTGGATTGCTCCAAGCGGACGATTGAACGCAAGATGCGGATCATCCTGAACAGATGGAAGGAGCAAGCCGCAGACAGCATCAACGTCCTCGCGCCTTCATGAGGGTCCACTGATGGGAACGCGGTTGGAAACTGAGGCCACTCCCGATGCGACAACGGAAAGCGGAGAGAAGACGCGGGAACTGAAGAAGCATCTATCTCAGGATTACGAATCTCTCCTGGAATGGATGGATCCGATCCTCGATGATTTTGAAACGGCCTGGCAGTCAGACGTCCCGCCCGAGATAGAGAGGTTTATCGAGGATGTGCCCGATGAGAATAAACCCGCGCTCCTTCGTGAACTGGTTCTCGTAGATCTGGAACACCGTTGGAAGGCCGGTGACCAGCGTTCTATCGAGGCATATATCCGCGAGTTTCCGGGGCTTGTCGAATCGGGAGAGCCGGTCATCGAATCGCTCCTCGAGCACACGCACGAACTGCGAACGCGATACGCTCCTGAGGACGCCGGCGAGGCCACAGAACTGATCGATCCGACCAGCCTGCGTGGCAAGAGCGTCCACATCCAGTGCATCCATTGCTCCAACCACATGCAGGTGGTGAATGAAGAGCGTTACGAGGTCGTCGGCGAAATCGGTCGCGGCGGGCTGGGGCGCATCCTCAAGGCGGAAGACAGAGAAATGAACCGTGAAGTGGCCTTGAAAGAGCTTCTCCCCATGCCTGGCCTGTCCACGGTTGAAAGGCAGCTTAAAGAGTCACGCATCGCGCGGTTCATGGCCGAGGCACGTATCACAGGCCAGCTTGAGCACCCCAGCATTGTGCCGGTCTATGAGATTGGCCAGCGCAAAGACGGCGGAATCTACTACACCATGAAGATCGTTCGCGGCAAGACTCTTCACCAGCGGCTCAAAAAAAAATCTGGCACAAAGTCGCCTTCCACGACCACAGTGTCGGCATCCAAGCTCCGCATCCCTGAGGATTCCCTTCCTCTCGATCTCGCCGGCCGGCTGCCGTTGCTGTCGAACTTTGTCGACGTCTGCCATGCCATCGCTTACGCGCATGCGAGGGGCGTCATCCACCGCGACATCAAACCCAAGAACATCATGATCGGCGATTACGGTGAGACCGTGGTCCTCGACTGGGGCCTTGCCAAGCACCGTGAGCTGGGACAGCATGGCTATCGCACGATGGTGGGTGAAGTCATCGGCACACCCGAATACATGCCGCCGGAACAGGCCCGCGGAATGATTGAAGAGATCGACGAACGGAGCGACGTTTTCTCGCTGGGCGCAGTGCTGTATGAGATTCTCACCGGGCAGTCACCCTACAAGAGTGATTCAAAAACGGAAGCGCTTGTGGCCGCGGGCAAAGCGATCATCAGACCGGTAAACGAGGTCGTACCCCACGCGCCACCCGAGCTTGCGGCGATCTGCGAGAAGGCATTGCAGCCCTATCCCAAGGATCGCTACTCCAACGCGGACTCCCTGGCCCGCGATGTTCAACAGTATCTGTCCGGGCAACTGGAAAAACGTATCCGTGCCGAAGAGCGAGAGCAGACTGCGCGCCGCTACCTCTACGTAGCGCATATGAACCTGGCCAAGCAGGCATGGGAAGTCGGTAACGTCAGCCGCGTCCACGCGCTGCTCGAGACGCATCTGCCCCAGGAAGATCAGAAGGACGTCCGTGGCTTTGAGTGGTTTTACCTCTGGCAGCTCTGCCACAGCCGTCAGAAAAACACGCTGCGCGGACATCGTGAGCCCGTGTGGGCAGTCGCGGTTTCGACCGACGGCAAAACCATCGCTTCCGGAAGCGAAGACAGAACCATCAGGATTTGGGATACAGGCACCGGCAAGGAAATCACCACACTGCCGGGACACACGCGGGTCATCACCTGCCTTGCCTTTTCGCCCTGCGGCCGATTTATCGCGTCCGGCAGCGGTGATATGACCGTGCGTTTATGGGATCTGGAAACCGGTGCCCAGTGCGCGCAGTTTCAAGGACACAAACGGCCAGTCAGCACGCTGGCCTACTCGCCGGATGGGGACATCCTCGCGTCTGGCGGATTCGACCGAAACGTAATCCTCTGGGACACCGCGGACGGCAAAGAGATTACGCGAGTCGGCGACCACGCACACCGCGTACGCGTCGTGACTTTTTCTCCGGACGGCAGCATTCTGGCGACTGGCGGCGGCATCCCGGATAAGCCGGGAAACATCTATCTTTGGGACGTCCGTGAGATCCGGCAGGGCAAACGGAATCCAACGATCCTCAAAGGCCACTTTGGGTCGGTGAATGCCGCTGCATTTTCTCCGGATGGCAGCGCGCTGGCATCCGGCAGTTGGGATCAGACGGTCAAACTGTGGGATATCCACAGCGGCCGGGAACAGATGACTTTTCAGGGGCACAGTGAAGGTGTCGTCTGCCTTTCGTTTTCGCCGGACGGAAATCTGCTCGCTTCCGGCAGCGGCGAGCGCAACATGGCAGGCATCGTAAAGGTATGGAGCGTCAGCGACGGAAAAGAACGAACGACTCTCAAAGGCCACACGGACGGCATTCTCTCGCTGGCGTTTTTTCCCGACGGCACACGTCTCATCTCTGCCAGTTTTGATAAAACACTGAAACTGTGGGACACCGCGGCCGAGCATCGTCTCACTACGCAGCTCAGGGGGCACACCGCCGGCGCGTGGGCCGTCGCCTTTTCGCCCAGCGGGAAACTCCTCGCTTCCGGCGGCCAGGATCGCACGGTACGGATCTGGAACGCTCGCACCTGGGAAGAAGTCGGCACGCTGAAGGGACACACACGTCTCGTCACTTGCGTCTGTTTCTCACCCGATAGCTCGCTGCTGGTTTCGGGCAGCGCGGACAACAGCGTTCGCGTCTGGGACGTCGAATCCCAGGTCGAGGTCTTCAAGCTCGCCGGGCACGTAAAAGAGATTACCTGCGCCTCGTTTTCTCCGGACGGCAAAATGCTCGCGACCGGCAGCCAGGACAACACCGTCAAAATCTGGGACATGGAAACTGGCGAAGAGGTCGCGAATCTCCACGGTCACCATGACGTCATCTCATCTCTCGATTTTTCGCCGAATGGAAAACGCCTGGCCACCGCCGGCTTCGACAAGCGGATAAAGGTGTGGGACATCAACATCCAGAATCAGCACCCGCTGGAAAAGCTGACACTCGAAGGCCACGCCAAGGCCGTGCTCTCGCTCAAGTACTCGCCCGACGGCCAGAGGCTGGCGACCGGAAGCCGCGACGGAGTGCTCAAGCTCTGGAGCACCTCAAATTACGAAGAAGTCGCCAGCCATCGCCCGAACAAACATGCAGTGATGAAACTCGCCTTCTCCCCCGGCGGGCAGACGCTTGCCGTTGGCAGCTACGAATCCGTACTTCATCTCGATGTGCATACCGGCGACGTAATCTTCAATCTCGGCACTGGAAAAGACTGGGTGCAGTCAGTGGATTTTGATGTAGAGGGCCACTTCCTCGCCGTGGGTAATTCGAGCAGTATCGCCATCATCGAGATGGCCAGGAAGAGGGTCCTCTGCGAGCTCGAGGGTCACAACTACAGCATTCTCTCTGCCTCCTTTTCTCCGGATGGTGAATCGCTGGTTACTTCGAGTCGGGACCGGTCTGTCAAACTGTGGAATCCAACCACAGGAGAGGAAACCGCATCCCTCCAGGGCCACAAAGGCGCGGTCTATGCGCACACTTTTTCGCCGGACGGTAAGACGCTGATTACCGGCAGCAGCGACAAAACCGTCAGAGTCTGGCAATTCCGCAAGGGCGCAAAGGTAAAACAGATTGCCTCTCTCAAAGGGCACGCGGAACGCATCACCTGCCTGCATTTTTCGCCGGACGGCAGCCAGTTCGCCTCGGCCAGCAGCGACAACACCATCCGGCTCTGGGATTCGAAAACTCACGAGACACGCCACGTCATCAAAGGCCAC
>JASLXP010000880.1 GCA_030740295.1 Planctomycetota bacterium | reverse complement strand
CCTTGCCAGCTTGCCTGGCAGGTGAATCAGGTTGAATGGTTTCCTCCCTGGCTCTTGAGCTAACCTTTCAACCTGATTCACCCGTGAGGCGAGCTCACGGGGGTCTTTGGATAATCTCGTCCGCTTCTAACTGTTCAACCTTTTTCACCTGTGGGGCGAGCCCACAGGGGTCGTTCTTCCCGAATTGGCAACTATTTCAATCCACCACACGAGATGAGTTCTGTAGCTATAGCCAGGCCAACACAGTGGTCATTTTGCGGATTTAAAATATGCATTCATGGGCAAAGCTCCGGCCGTTTGCCAGTGCGGTGGTCCGGGCTTTACTCAGCTTCTTTATGCCGAAGGCATTACGCCTTACAGCCCAGGGTTGCGAGGCTTTGCGAGCTACCCTGGGTTCCGATGCGGAGCATCTTCTACCCCGAAGGGGTTGCGCCCATACAATCTGTGGACACAGACAGACTACTATATGGGCGTAACCCCTTCGGGGTAGATGTACTCGGAGCCCAGTGACCCAGGGTAGCTCGCCGAGGCTCGCGAACCCTGGGCTTTAAGGCGCAACACCTTCGGTGTAAAGAAATGTGGGTAAAGCCCAGGCTTTGCCCCTGAAATCCGTAAAATCAGCTTCGTCTTGGTTTACTACAAATGGGCTCACAGGCTGGCAGCCCGTGGCCACAGGCTGATCAGACAATCCGAGCGAGTTAATCATGGGCGAATACGAAATAGTCATCGGCATGGAGCTGCACACGCAGCTCAAGACCAGGACCAAGCTTTTCTGCGGCTGCAGTACCGAGTTTGGTGCGGAACCGAATTCTCAGACATGTCCCGTCTGCCTTGGTCTTCCGGGTGTTCTGCCGGTAATGAACAAGAAAGCTTTTGAACTGGCCCTCAAAGCCGCAGTTGCGCTGAACTGCAGAATCGATCTCGAAACCACCTGGGATCGCAAGAATTATTACTACCCAGACCAGCCGAAGAATTATCAGATCTCGCAGGACTACCATTGTCTTGGCGTCGACGGATTCGTCGAGATTGAGGTGGACGGCGAGATCAAGGAGATCGGTATCGACAACATCCATCTGGAAGAAGATGCCGGCAAGCTCGTGCATCCTGATGGCTCAAACGTGAACTTCAGCAAGGTCGATCTGAATCGCACGGGCCAGCCCCTCGGCGAGATTGTGACAAAGCCGGACATGCGCAGCATCGAAGAGGCCAAGGCATACATGGAGACGATGCGCCTCTTCCTCCAGCATCTCGATATCTCCGACTGCAAGATGCAGGAAGGATCGCTGCGTTTCGAGCCGAGCGTTTCGCTGCGCCCGTTCGGGCAGGAGGAATACGGCAACCGCGTCGAGATCAAAAATGTGAACTCGGTCAGGTTTGTCGTGCTGGCCCTGGAATACGAGATCGCTCGGCAGACTCAGATTCTCGACAACGGTGGAGCGGTCTCCCAGGAGACGGTGTTGTATGACGAATTCAGAAACGAAACTCGCCCGATGCGGCGTAAAGAAGAATCTCACGATTATCGTTATTTCCCGGAACCCGATCTTGTACCGGCGACCTTGACGGAAGATCAGATTGCAGAGGTCCGCTCGTCCATTCCTGAACTGCCACTTGCCAGGAAGCTCAGGTTCACAAAAGAGTATGAATTGCCTACGTACGACGCGGGCGTGCTCGTCGAGGAGCCTGGGATAGCGGAGTACTTCGAGGAGTGCGCAAAGCTGCATAGCGATGCCAAGGCCGTCAGCAACCTCATCATGAATGACGTGATGAAGGAGCTGAACAGCCGTGAGCTTTCGATTGGCGATTTTCCAGTGTCTGTAGAGGCGGCCGCCGACCTGCTGCAGCGCGTGGAGGCCGGCGAAGTCAGCAAGAACAAGGGCAGGGAAGTGTTTGCCGAGATGGTGGAATCCGGTAAGAGAGCGGGCGAGATCATCGAAGAGAAAGGCATGCGCCAAATCGGCGACACCGATGAAGTGCGCCAGATGGTGGAGGACGCCATCGCACAAAATCCCAAGGCCGCGGAGCAATACAAGAGCGGTAAAGGCAAAGCCAAGGGAGCGCTCGTCGGCGGGGTGATGCGCGCGTCGAAAGGCAAAGCCGATCCCCAGCTTGTGAACAAGCTGATCGATGAAATTGTGTTAGGTTAAGGCAAAGAACTCGAGGTGCCGGCAGCTCCTTCCGAATCGGCTATATGCATTTCCTCCATCTCCTGGCGTTTCTGTGGCTCCTGCAGGGCCCGCCGCTTTTCTCCGAAGACTGGAAGGCAGCCAATTCTTCGCATTTCGTATTTCGGTGTGCGTTCGAAACCACGGGGAAAGAGACACCCACAACGGTGAGCTTTCGCGGTAATAGCAGAGCCATCTCTGTTCGGCTCTACCGCGAGCATTTTGAATTCAGCGGCACAGCCAATCAGAAACCTGTTCGTGCTCCTCTCGATAAACGGCAGGACCATTCGCTTTGGGTCGTTGTTCAGGA
>JASLXP010000879.1 GCA_030740295.1 Planctomycetota bacterium | reverse complement strand
AGCCATGAACGGATGCACAAATCTGTTCTTCCGTCTCCGCTGCAAAAGGACCGGGATAGAACATGTGCTGGTTGCTGCCGATGACTTCGTATCCGCCCTCGGGGATCTGTCGCTTCACTGGCACGTAACCAATGATGTGATTGGCATAGCCGAGGACGAGGACGTTTTCATAGCGTGCGCCCAGTTCACGTTTCAGCCGCAGCGCGTATTCCACGGTTATTTCTCCCGAAAGAGCTATCAGCGCGAACGAATCTCCAAGCGCCAGGGTCTGGACCTCGAAAGGGATGCTTTCAGGCAATTCCTCCAGGGAAGCCAGATGCTCTGCCCATTCCCGGACGTATTTGCTGGACGACTGGAGTGACTCTTCAATCATCTCGTCATCTACCGCGTCAAATTCCAGAGCGAGCATCTGCTGATTGATTCTCAAATCGCCACTGATGGGACGCAGGTCGTCCGATTCGATGGTCCGAACGACAGCCCTTCCGAGCTGGTCCCCGAGCCCCTTCGTTTCTTCGACTTCAAGGGGCCGGAATCCGGGCTTGTCGGGATGGACAGCGTTCGGCTTCTGGTCGCCCGCGCACCCGAGGAGAAAGGCTGGTGAAGAGCCTGGAAGCGCCAAATCGAGGTGCTCGAGAGCAAAACCGGGGTAGTCCCCGCCGGTTTCATTCAGCGTGCCACCTCCGCTAGTTGGATGGCATGCATAGCTGAAGAGAATCTGCCGCAACTCTCCTGATTCACTCTTCGCGACGATGATGGGAACTTCATGATCGTGAGGGGCATCCAGGCTTGGGCTCCATCTAATGCCGCCCTCCCCATCCGGCTCGCGCCTGGAGGCAGCGAAGCCGCACCATCCCCTGCCGCCGCTCAGTTGTACTGCTTCCATTTTTTCCGAAGCGCTTGCCGCGGCCTTTGCCATAGCGTCCAGCGCCCCTGCGACATATTCCTCGTCAACATAGCACTTCCTGCGTGTATCAATATCCCTTCGAACGGACGGGCCGTAATGCGTGTGCGAGCCAAACAGAAAAATGCGACCGGCTTCGATGCCTGTTGCCTCGGTGATCTGTTCCCTGGCCTCCTCGGCGCGGTCGTAAAAACCCAGCCATTCCGCAGAGACCAGGCAGGCTCGAGACTCTCCATCCGAAATGATGGACGCCACTGCTCGAAGTGGATGATAAGTACCGGTCGAGGGCCCTTCGCGTGCCGCAAAACCTGAGAGAAAAACACCGACAGGCGGCGTGATGTCAATGGTCGTCGTTCCGAGCTGATACGTTTGCATGGTAATCGCTGTCAGAATGAAGGCGGGCTGTACATCGGGCTATGGCAATTTTATCCGACCGCTCTTCTTGATCGTTTCAGTCACAGGCTCACCCTCTAAGCCGACGACCTCAACGGTGAGTTCCGCATCCGCATTCAGAACAATCTCTGTCGGTTTCGACTCATTGAATGGTTTCATGTCGAGCTTCAGATGCTTGACGTTCGTACATGAAACGGCCAGGGTTTTTTCTCCGATGCCAGACTGAACAGAAGAAAAACCAGAATTAAGCTGCTCGATAGAGGCCCATGAAAACTGACCGGATTCGTCAAGAATGAAATCGAGACTGGTACTGAACCTCTCCTCCCTGTTCTGATGCCAGCGGAGCTTTTCGAATATCCAGTCTGCACCGTAGCCCACAGGATTGTGGCCGGTGCCTTCCAACCAGAAGACCGGACGTTGGAATGGATTGTATTTTCTCAGAAGGCTGAACATCCGGACCGAATGCTGGGGCGGCACCAGGCGGTCAAGGGAGCCGTGCCAGATTATGACAGGCGTGTACTTCAGGTTGCGGGCATACCTTACCGGCTCGCGGCGGAGGTATTCGAAAAGGTTGTTTTCTCTCGTTCCGCCAAATTCCTTCACCAGTACTTCGGGGAACGGTTTGCCATTGCTGATGCTGAGGTCAGTGGGAGGCGAACCGGCCACGGCCGCGGCAAAGATGTGGGGATGCTTTGCTGCCAGCAAAAGCGACAACAATCCGCCCATGGAGCGTCCGTCTGAATAGATGCGAGTGTCGTCAACTTTGTAGTTTTTCTGCATGAATCGAATCGCATCGATTACATCATGCTGCGCGGGGACAGCGCCGAAGCTGGTTTTACCCTCCGTGTTCAGCCCGTGCAGTTCTGGGCAAACGACCAGCCACCCTAACCGTTCGGCCGCTTCGTGATGTCCGATTGAGCGGGCGGAGGCCATGGACATTCCCATGGGATGACAATACACCAGTAGAGGCAGTTCCTTCTTGCCGTCGTGTGCCGAAGGGACGTATATCTCGGCCTTCTGTTCGCTTTCGTCTAAGCTGCTCTTGAAGGTGATTGTCTTACGCTCGCCCCCGTGAACGGCCGTGAGCAGGGCGGCGAATAAAAGTGTTGATCGTGCTATTGAATGCTTCATATCTTTTTCTGGCTTCCAGTAACAGGTGGTGTAACAGCGAAACAGAGTGCGCAGGCTCTTACTTTTGATCTTGCATTTGAAAGATCAAAAGTAGGAGCGTCGCCAGATACAGCGATTCTCTTAATCAAAGACTTCCCCTCTCTGCTGCCCGTATCGAAACATCTTCACTCCGTACGGCAGTGCGCCGATATCCGGTTTTCCCTTGTCCAGTCTGGCGACCGGGTCGGGACTGTAAACAGGAACGAACACACCGGCATCGATCGCAGGGCTGCCTTCTCGCAGGCGAAAGTCCTTAGTGCTTTTCCAATCACCTTCAATCTTCACAAGCTTTGGTTCCGCAAAGATTCCGTTTGCTTCAAGGCCGGGAGCGTACCGAGTTTGCACGGCCTTGAAAACCGGGGGGCTTCGCAGCTTCGCGAAGAAGTCGCCCTCGAAAGTCGGTCCGGCGGTCAGGCTCCAGAACAGATTACCGTCACCCGCGTAATCTACTGCGGGGGCTGGCGCGGTCTGTGTGGGCATTTTATCGACGATGAAAATATTGTTGAAGACTCGACGTTTCGTTCGCTGCATGTGATAGCCGAGGCCCAGAGCATACCCGCGCCAGCCAGGTTTCTTCGCTACGAATGTATTGTGATAGAAGGTCATCGGCTCCCAGGTCGGGCTGCCATGATCGCCGCACAGCCGTGCCCTGCCGGGCACGCTGGTCGCTTCGGGTCCGGGGATGCCGTAATGGACGGGCTGCAGAAAATCAAAGATGTTGCGGTAAAGATAGATTCCTTTGCCATGGCGACGAAAAGAGCTGTGCCCGTAACCGAAGGCAAGCGTCGTAAGGCAACGGGCAAGACGATTCTGATAGATTTTCACATCCCCTGCCTCGCCATATCGGGCCGTAAGAAACAAGCCGTCGTCATTGAAATTCTCCACCAGGTTATGGTGGAATCGGAGACCGCGTGTAGCACCCAGATGCGGGCCATCATGGCTGTCGGTGAACTCGCTGTATGCAAATTCCCAATCTGTGTTTTTCAGCGGATTCCCACCTGTTGACATCAGATAGATATCCATACTCCGGTATTTGTGATGCCCGCGAAACGACCACGGGGCGGACATCCCGCGAAATGCACAATTGATGATCCGCAGCCGGGGCGATTCCGAAATATTGCACGCCGGAAAGACGGAGTTGACCGTGACGTTATTCAATTCAATGTCCGCTGAGCTCTTGATGTAGACATTCGAGCTGCCCCCGCGCACCAGCAGGTCCTGAAAGCGCACATGGCTCGCGTTTTCGATACGCAGTGGAGTGCCGTCATTGAGGCAGACAAACAGCGGCAGATTCCGTGGGTCGGTTTCGCCGAGGTAACGATCCGTCTTCTCCAGGGCGGGCAATTCGTAATGCTTCAGGCGGATATGAATGCGCCCGGTCGCGCTGTCATACCAGACGCCAGGCCCGCAGTAGATGCCGGCGTCGCTCCCGCTCTTGACCTCGAGATTCCAGAAGATGTTGTTTTCCCGCAGGTCGACGGGGAATTTGTAGGACTGAAGCGGCACGAAGGAATCGGCAAAGATGGCCGCGGCCCGCGTCGCACCGGCATATTTTCCGGTCGAGCGATATTCTCCCTCCGCCCCTGCCGGGCAGGGCTCCCAGCACTTTGCAGGTTCTTCGAGGAACTCACGCAGGCCGCCATCGATAGCTGCCAGTTCGCCCGGATACGCCCGGATCGTGATCGGTGCGTCCGGATGTCCTTTCAGACTACAGTGCACATCTTCATAGTAGACGCCGCCGCGCAGGTAGAGCGTGTTACCGGCTTCGAGTTTTTTCAGGCTGGCTTTGATGGTTTTCCAGGGCTTGGCTTTCGTGCCCGGCCCTTCGTCCGAACCATTTCGGCTGTCCACAAAATATCCCGGCCCCACCGTCATTGGCCTTCTTGAAGCCACCGGCAACGGCCGCATCGGCGGATGCGACAGGTATTCCGCATCGGCGGTGAAAACGCAGGCGGCGACCGCATAGAAAATGAGAGGAGTTACTCTGTTAATTTTCAAAATCTCCAACGGTATTCCTCTAAGGAATTGGGGAGGAATAAGGGGCTGTCGTCATGCTCGATGCTGGTAGTGCCGATGTTGTTGTGAAGGCGGCGTTAAATGCGAAAGAACAACCGTCACAAGAGACCGACTACAGAAAGCAGCATCGGACCAGTCCCGGTGAGACGGCCTCTCCGACCTCAGACCATTTGCCAGCACCGAGTATCGAGCATCCAGCATCGAGTATCACTCGCAGCAGACAGCCTCCCAGATTGACTGGCTCAATGCCCCTCCTCGATTGACTCAATATCGGCTCTTTCTATGCTGAAAATTTCAGGTTCAATTCAACCAATCGACGGAAAAACTGCGATGAATGTCTTCCTCACCGGCGCCACTGGCTTCGTCGGTCGCCACATCCTACCCAAACTTACTGAGAAGGGTCACTCTGTAAAATGCCTGGTCAGGCCGGGCTCGGAAAGCACGCTGCCGGATTCCGGTCAGGTGACACCGGTACCCGGTAACATCCACGATTTCGCTTCCCTTGAACAGGGGATGGAAGGTTGTGACGCGGTGATCCACCTGGTAGGCGTCATCGGCGAGGTAGGCCAGAACACATTCTTTAACGCGCACACCCTCGGTACCCAGAAGGTGGTCGATGCCATGCGCGCCCACGGTATCAGACGCCTGGTGCACATGAGCGCGCTGGGTGCCCGGCCCGGCGCGAATGCGAACTACCACAAGACCAAGTATGACGCCGAGGTATACATCAAGAGCAACAATACCCAGACGGACCTCGGCCAGACGCCGTCGGCCTCGCTCGATTACACGATCTTCCGGCCTTCAGTTATTCACGGGCCGGATGGTGAATTCATGCAGATGCTGAAGGAGTTCGTCACAGGCAAATTTGATCCTGCGCTGAAGAAGATTGGCATACCGCTACCTTTTTTCCCGATTCCCGGCGAAGGCGCGGGGCTGCTGCAGCCGGTCTACGTTGAGGAGCTGGCTCAGATGTTTGTCAACTCACTCGACAAACCAGAGACCATCGGCCGCGAATTCGATCTCGGCGGGCCGAGGCAATACACGCTGGAAGAGATCGTAAAGCAGGTCGCCGCGGCGATGGGTGTAAAACCCAGACGGGGCATTCATTTCCCGATGTGGATGATGTATCTCATTGCCACGGTAATGGAAATCCTCTGCCCGCTCTGTTGTGGAAAGAAGCCGGCTCTCAATACAGACCAGCTCATCATGATGCAGGAAGACAATGTCTGCGACAGCTCGGAAGCGGAGGCGGTGTTCGGCATCAAGCTCACCGAAATGTCGGAAACGCTCAACAGATATGTTGAAAAGATTCCGTGATGCCGGCCGTCTGAAGGCGATACTCCAACTTACCACACGGAACTGAACGCCGCTTTCAGGATCCCCTGCCGCTCCTTTTCGATGAAAACCGCCCCCGGATTCGAAAGCTCATTAAGAATCTCCTCACCCTTGAACAGGGCAAATATCGGCTTCCACTTGCCCGCATCGTCCAGAGAAAATTCGGTCTGCACCCGGCCCTTCACCGCCACGTATTCATCATTCGAGACATTGTCTGACTTGGTCAACACCCAGATCGAACCGGAGGAATCGGTAAGCCTGTAGATGCTGCCGGTGAAAGGGATGGAAAGCGCATTCCCAATCTCGCCGCTGATATAGGCGCCCTTTGAAAAATCCTCAGGCGATTCCTGGAGCTCCTGAATCTTGTTAAGTGACGTCCAGAGATGGACATGACACGCGAGCTGACCGACCAGCATCAGGCCAAAGAAGCTCACGCCATAAAAGAACCACTTCTTAGCTTTTGTTACGGCCACAGAAAAATTCCTTCCTGGGGAGCACTATCCGCGATGGAAAACGGCGGAATTGTGCAATATCCAGGTAGAATTGTCACGAGAAAATCAAAGAAGATAGTTGATGGTTGGTGGCTGATGGTTTATGGCCGAACTTCCAGATGCAGGAATGCAGGCTTGGCAGAAGCCTCTGTGAGCGTCATGATGATCTGCACCCGGGCCCAATACCGCATACCTGATACCTGATCCCACCATGAAAGCCCTCGTAAAATCAAGATCTGAGGCCGGGCTCTGGCTCGAGGATGTGCCCGAGCCCGAGGTGGGCGTGAACGACGTGCTCATCCGAATCGATCGCACAGGCATCTGCGGTACGGACCTGCACATCTACAACTGGGATGCCTGGGCGCAGAAAACGATCCCGGTGCCCATGGTAGTCGGACACGAGTTTGTCGGTGAAGTGGTGGACGTTGGTTCGAACGTGTCGGACTTTCACCCCGGCGAAATTGTCAGCGGCGAAGGCCACGTCGTCTGCGGACGCTGCCGGAACTGCCTGGCAGGCCGACGACATCTCTGCGCGGACACGAGCGGGATCGGAGTCAATCGTCCCGGAGCCTTCTGTGAATACATCGCGCTGCCGATGACCAATTGTTGGCACCACGCGCCAGAGATAGATCGAGA
>JASLXP010000878.1 GCA_030740295.1 Planctomycetota bacterium | reverse complement strand
GGCCGTTCGTGCAAGGGGTGAAGGGGCAGGCCCGGGTTCTGGGGGGCAAGAACAAGTGCAGCTTCTTCCTCAACAACGGTTTCCACCCGCCCAGAGGCACGCTGATGCTGTGGGTGCGGCCAGAAGACTGGGCGCCCGCGTCTTCGAGGCATTTCGTTTTCTTCACCCGAATCAGATTCACAGAGATCAAACGCGATTACGTAAGGCTCATCCTCTACAAATACTGGAACGCGAACGACCTCGTTCTGCTCGTTCAAAATACAGTCAAGGGGAAGCAGAACTCGATGATCCGAGTGCCTATCGAGTCGTGGCAGAAGGGGGAGTGGCATCATCTCGCGGTGACCTGGAATGCGGAGAATTACCGGCTCTTCGTTGACGGAAAACCTGGGGGCAAAGCTCCCGCCATTACGCTTCCTTCACAGGGCCGATGGGAGATAGCGGTCGGCACGCCGGCTCCGGGCTGGCTCTACCTCGGCAAGGAGCGGAACGCTATCGACGAGGTGGCTATCTGGCCGAGGGCCATGTCTGGCGACGAGGTCAAGGAAGCGTATGAAGCAGGGGCGAAGTCGATATCGACTCAAGAACCAGACAAGCGCGCCCAATCAGCTTTTCCAAAACCTATCGAGGGCAACATCGCTCTCGATTCGAATGGCGCGTTCGCGCTGGCATCGTCCTTCAAGAACTTCGAGTCACTGTACTCTGACAACCTCGTCGATGGAACCGACGCGTCCGCGTGGCAGCCTTTTGACGATTCGCTTCCTCAATGGGTCGAGGTGCGGTGGGAAGTGCCTTTAAGAATAAACGAAGTTGTCCTGCGCCAGCAGAAGGCAGGAAGTGTCTCTGCGTATTCTGTCTTCGGGTGGGCAGACGATAAGTGGAAATTACTCCAGGCGGTCGATGAAGCGCCGGACCAGCGTGACCTGACCTCGAGTTTCGAAGAAACCTCGACCGGCCGTGTGCGCGTCGTGATCAGAGAGGCCGACCCAGCGGAACTGGCTCTGACATCGTTGGCCGTGCGCGGACCGAATCAGCCGATTCTGGAGCAACTGCGGAACCGCCAGAGGTCAAAGGAAATTGAAGAAGCATCGCTGACACGGGTCACCATTCATCCATCCAAGCCGCGTCCCGGTCAAACCGTGACCGTTGAAGTGGGTATGCAGGCTCCGCGGAAACTTAAGGACGACTACGCATTTCTCCTTGAAACAGGCGACAAGTCGGAGTTTCCCATGTGGGAGAATTTTTCCATTGCCAAAGTGCTGATGGAACCACAAACACCGACGACGCAGTGGACTCCCGGCCAGGAAGGTCTCCTCAAATTCAACTTTCGTCTGCCCGAACACTCTCCTGACGGGATGACTTTCGTGCGATTACATGCGTTCGGCAGAAAGCAAGGATCCACTCTCGAAATCCTCAACGCCGAAGGAGAGAAAACTGACGAAGTGGCCAAAATCCACATCAGGCGCTTCGACCCAGAAGCTGCCCCGGCACTTCACAGCGCTACTGCCAGGTTTGAACAAGGGTCTGCGGCGCTGGATATGGGTGGCCAGAAGACTCCGCCGGCCGCATGGTCATTCACTGACCCCTCCTTCGATAGATTCCACTACTACTCACAGACGGGCATTCACCTTTACCACGTCAAGGCTCATCCGCTCACCTACGATGAGACCCCCGAAATGCTCGAGCGGACCTGTGGGCATCTCGACAAACGCATCAGAGCCGTGCTGCGAACTGATCCGGGCGCAGTGCTACTCGTTGATTTTGATCTGCGGCCGGGGGGCGACTGGCTGAAACGTAACCCCAAGGAGCGGCTTGTCACCGCGTTCGGAAAGCTTGGTCCGGTCTGTTTCTCATCTGCCAAGTACAACGACGAAATCCACCAGTTTGTGAGGCAAGTCATCGCTCACCTTCACAAGCAGCCGTACTACGACCGCATCGCCGGGTATCTGCCCATGGCTTGCGGCGCGCCGGATTCGTCGATGGGCGGGGTTGAGGACAACCTGTTTCAAAAGGACAGGGCTAAGATGACCTTCGGCGACTACAACCCGCAGGCCATTGCTGAGTTTCGGGTTTGGCTGAAGACGAAGTACAAAGGTTCGGCGGCAGCACTGCGAGATGCCTGGCAAGATGAAGATCTAACGTTCGACACGGCGCGACCGAAGATTGCCGAATTGGTGGCGGAGGGGGCAGATGGTGGTGTCTTCCGCGACCCATTGGGCAGTGCGATGACATTCGACTACGCGGAATGGCTCTCAGGGGTCATGGGTCGCTTCTATTCGCGGTTGATGAAGACGATCAGGAGCGAGGCAGGTAGGCCCATAGTCGTTGGCACTTACTACGGATACAACGTCGCGGCACTGCGCGGTTACAACAATCCGGGTGGGTGGTTTCAGAACAATAACTTCGACCTGCACGAAAGGCTGCAGAACCCAGACTGGGACTTCTTCGCCGCGCCCACGCCGTATAGCAACCGCCGGGCGGGAACGAGTTACTACACATCATTCACCCATGATTCTGTGCGCCTTCACGGAAAGCTCCTGATGGGTGAACACGATCATCGAACCTTCGTCGCCGGGCCCACAACTTACGGTCGCCTGCGCAGCGATACCGAGACCGAGGCCGTACTCAAACGCGATGTGGCGGGAACCATCATCGACGGTGCAGGGTACTGGTTTGCTGACTGGAGCCGCCATAGCGGACGGGATGCGGTCGGCTTCTTCATGGACCCCGGCATCCTCGACACCATTGGGAAGACGATGCGAATCCACCAGGATGCACTCAAACGGCCAAGGTCGTCAGTCTCCGAGATCGCCGTGATCACCTCAGGCAAGACCGCGCGTTACCACGACCTTTACCGAGCCGCGCCGATTTACCACAACCTGATCCCGCACACGTTATGGGACGCGATGGGCAAGATGGGGGCGCCGTACGACATCTACACGTTGGAGGACATCTCACACCAGGCTGTCCGCGAAAACTACAAGCTCTACATCTTCCTTAACACTTTCTACCTTACACCGTTCGATCGACAGGCAATCGAGGGCCTCAAACGAGATGGTAAGACGTTACTCTTCTTCTACGCGCCCGGTTACGTCAGCCGCCAGACCGGCCTCAAGGTGAGCAACATCGAACGCGTCACAGGAATCCGTGTGACTAAGAAGTCCGAGAGAGAACTGATGGAATACAAGGTGACCGACACAAAGCATCCTGTTACGGATCGCCTGGCTGACGGTGCAGGCTGCAGGATTCAGCCGTTCAGTTACGCACTGTCGCGCGAACTCCATCCTCCCGCGTTCGGCCCCGTTTTCCATGTTGAGGATCCGGAAGCAGTCGTACTCGGCAAGTATCCCGACGGAAAGGCCGCCCTCGCAGTCAGAGACATGGGTGACTGGAAAACTGTTTACTGCGCAGTGCCTCGAATGAATTCAGACCTGCTGCGCGGTGTGGCACGTTACGCCGGTGTCCATCTCTACAGTAATCGCGACGTGGTGATGAAAGTCGACAACCGTCTTCTGATGCTGCACAACGGGTACGAAGGCGATGTGCAGTTAGACATCGCCCTGCCCGGAGCCGGCCGAGTCGTCGACGCCTATTCTGGTGAAGTCATGACTCAGAATGGACAATCGTTTGTCGCGAAGTTGCCGAAGGTTGCGACTCGACTCTATTGGCTGAATCCTCCGCCGGAAACGCGAACTGAATGATGCCTTTCGCATCCATGATTCCGCCCCTCCGATGCTGTCTCATGTCCCACGGGCCTACAGGCGCCATTGCTATTCACCTAAGTGACCAGAATTGCTCCACGGAATCTCGTGTGCAAGTGCCGCGGACCCTCGTCCGTGTTCTTCTGATTCCCATTGTTGCGATGCTCCTGTGTGTGGCGGCTGAAGCAGAGACAGCGCCCCCTGCGCGGCCGGAAACCCCGCCTCGCAGCAGCAAGATACCTGACCTCGGGGACAAGGCAGTTCTGGAATTCAATGCCGGCGCCCTGAGTAATCAGACCACCGGAGATGCCAGCATTCTTGCGGCCCCGGACTGGCTGTCCGAGCCCGGTCAGCCGCTCTTGCTGGCAAGTACGACATCGGCAAAGGGGTTTGCAGTGATCCACACAGCCCATATCAGGATCGAGCCTCGGCGCCAGTACCGTGTTCAGGCTCTACTCAAGCTACTTGGATCGGCCCCCGACTCCAGCGTCAGCCTGTGGGTGAGAGAATACGCGGATCCGAACCGGCGTCCGATCACGCCTTACCCAAGAACCGGAGTCAAAGACAGATCCGTCCAGGCGCACCAGCGAAACATCTGGACTATCCGTTCTTTGACGTTCCGGACCAGGCCAGAGGCGCGCTATCTGACAATCTCCATTAACACCGCAGGCGCTCCGACTGAGTTGTTAGTGAAGAGCGTCCGAATCGTGGATGTCGAGAAGAGGAAAGATGAGGATGCCCGAGAGATGAAAGACGTCCTGATGCAGTTGCAGCGGGAGGCATCGAGCAGGAAGCCGCTTGTCGATCGCACGCTGGTATTCTCGAGGGCGCAAATGAAATATGGATTGGAAAGGAACTACATGCGCAAGTGGATCGATCGCCCGTTACTCGTCGATCGCGCCCTGCGCGTTCCCAGGAAGTACGTCACCCCTTACCCGAGTTACGTTCGGATGATGGATGTCGTCGAGCAGTATGGCCTGGATGGTCTGGCCTTCTTCCCGGAGACTAAAGATCGCATGGGGATGTTCGAGCTCACCGAGCGCGCTGCTCCCAGAGAGTTCGTCTTGCTGCCGGAGTTCATCCCAAACGGCAATATCGAAGCCAAGGCTGAAGTCCTGAAGAACGCGCTGAAATGCAGGAACACCGTTCGGATCAAAGGCAAGATCCTGGTCACGTCTTACGTCGCCAGCGCGTTGAAACCTTCGGAATGGAAGAAGGTACTCAGCAGTCTGCGAGACCGTTACGGTGACTGTTTCATCTTCTTACCAGCACTCACGAAACCGGTCAGATTCAAGAGTGATTTCCAGGAGGGAATCGCAATTGCCAGGGAAGAGGTTGATGAATGCAAGGCATTTCTGCGTTCCTATCTCGATGTCTGTGACGGCCTCTACTTCAACTACGCGGCCGCCCTGAAACGGAAGAACCGGACTTTTGACAGGGAGTTCTATCGCGAGCTTCTCATTCCCATCTACAAGAGTGTCCTGTCGGAGGCGAGATACCGGCACAAGTTTCTGGGTCTCAGCGCATACCACTCGCACTACAACGCCGATCTGTCACTCGGTCTGCAAGAAGACGGGACAAAGACCCTCCGCAATTCCTTCGAAGCAGCGATGGACGCACGACCCGATGTCATCGTTCTGCCGGAGTGGGATGAGGTAAACGAAAATACCTGCTTCCGTCCCACGGTCTACAATTCGTTCACCACACAACGAATCCTGCGCTACTACATGAGCCGGTTGCGTGGGAAAGCGCTCGCACCAGCTCCCGGCGACGACACTTCCCTGCCTGACCTGATCGTAAGCTACCGGAAGCTTCTCACGCTTGGTGAAAAACTCGAGGTCGAGCTGCTGAATGTTCCCGACTCGCTGAAGAAGCACAGCTACAGGGTCCAGCTTCAGCTCTTCGACCATGCCGGCAATCTTGTTCGGAAGCTCGATCCACTGGTGTTTCATACCGGCCGGCTTCAGGCTCAGACCTGCACAGTCCCGTCCGAGGAACTCGCCGCTTACCCGTCGCTGATACCCGTCCTTAACATCGAAGGCTACAAAGATCAGCAGGCGATCATCATTGACCGAGGATTGCATCACATACAGGTACGGGCAACCTGGAACTGGGACTACAAGTTCGTGAAGCAGCCGATCCGTGACCTGATAAGGCCGAATAGAGCATCTTTCACATTTGGCCAGCTCCCCGCCCTCGGTGCCCTCGGTGGAGACGGGCGGGCCTTGGTGGCGGGCACGTTCGAATGCAATGAGAAGATCGCACTGGTGGAAGTTCTGGAGGATGACGATGTCGTTTATGCCGTAGATCCCGATAACGAATTCTTTCGCGACAGCAGGGACCAGCTTCTTCTATGGATTGAGTTTCGTTCGCTGCGAAAACAGGACCTGTCGGGGACATTGACGATGCACGGTGCCACCTGCGACTGGCGTTTTAACAACCTTCACCTTCACCAGCCGCCCCCCACACTTAACGTCCAGGAGGATAAAGTCGAAATACGGACGCCAGTGGGCAGCCACCTGAGGTGGGTATACGCGGCCCTCCCCAGGAAGAGAGCGGAAGCCGCCAGGCTGGAGTTCGATTTCAACCTTTTTAAAACTGTAATCCCCGTCAAGCAGATTATTGAAAACGGCATTTACTCTGAAACACATCCGGACGGCCTTACCATGACGGTTGGGGAGTACTGGAAGCAGCCTGATATGCCCAGGCACTTGGACCGATCGCGGGTCTCTTTCACCGCGCGTGTGAAACCAGAGCTCCCGACGTCGCAGTTTCACATGCGAGTGACGTCAAAGTCTGGAAAGACATACCGCAGCGTCCCTTTGCTTCTGCCAGAGGCAATGGGTGGACCTTCTGTCGACCTTCGCGCCTACTCGGACAGCAAACAGCATCCGGTTAACGTCCAGGTCCGGGAAGTGCGCATCCCTGATTGCTCGTACGATTTCACACCGAAGTACGGTTCTATCTTGCACACAGATGCCGGTCGCCCTTTCTGGGGTCAGCTTGGCGGATACGTCGACTCCAGCTCGGGACGCGGCGGAAACGGAGGAGGAGTTTCAGCCACGCTATTTCGCTTCGGCACGTATCAGTATCCAGTGGACGCGCACAGGACCGCGCCCACTCGGAAGATGCGGGATGGTCACCCCTGTCTCGAATTCGACGGGATCGGCAACTACTTTCTCCTGCCCCGTGAGGCTCTGCCGCGACACGGGCCGTTCACCCTCACTTTCGAGATATTCCCATCTACGGACAAGAAGCCTCAGTACCTGTTCATGCACCGCTCACTCCGTGCCAGCTCACTGATGCTTTTCATGCAGGCCGGCAAACTTGGAGGTTCCTTCAGCGCGCAAGGCGGCAAGCATTACTCATTCAAGTCCGACCTCCAAATTGCTGCTGACCGTTGGTCGAAAGTGTCGGCCGTTTATGATTTCACATCCATGCGTCTGCGAGTAAACGATAAGGAACAGAGTTTTCCCTGCTCCGGCCCCGGGCTGAATATCGGGCCCTGCGGTTTTGGTGGTTATGGCAAAGGAGGCAAGAATCACGATGCGCCGGGCAACGCCTGGTGGTTCAGTGGTTACTTGAAGTCTTTACGGATCATTCACAACGTCACTGATGGACCACCTCGGTAGAAAAAGCCGCGAAGTCATTCGCACATCCGACACCCGGTCATCAAGAAAGAAATTAAGATGACCAAAAGTTAGCAACACTCCATAATTTCAACACTGCCAGATTTCAGGACCTACCGGAGGACCAACAAGTGAATGCCCGTGAGAGAGTTCTCAGGACGCTGGATTTCAAACCGGTCGACCGTGCGCCGCGCCAACTCTGGTGTCTGCCCTGGGTCGGCATGTTTGCCAATGACGAGTTGAAGGCACTACTGAACGATTTCCCCGGAGATTTCACAGGGCCTGGTGGCGTATTGGCTCAAGGGGACCGCTCTCGCGGCGAAAAGGGCCGGAAGGGAACTTACCTAGACGACTGGGGCAGCGTTTGGGAATCGGCCGAGGATGGCGTGGTGGGCGAAGTCAAAGAGCCGCCGCTGTCCGATTGGTCGGCGCTTGAATCGTACCAGCCGCCGTGGGAAATTGTCGACAATGCGAACTGGGATGCCGCCAACCAGGCCCAGGAACTGAACCTCGCCGGTCAGCCCATGTTCATGTTAGCGGGCAGCGGCGCACAGCCCTTCGAGCGCATGCAGTTCCTCCGCGGGTCAGAGGCTCTATTTATGGATATGGCCTACGATACGGCCGAGTTTCGGAAGCTCCTCGATATGGTTCACGAGTTTGGCCTGAAGGCCGTCGAGGGCTGGGCCAGGACGGATGTCGATGCGATATCTTTTTCCGATGACTGGGGGAGCCAGACTTCGCTGTTGATCGCACCGGAAATGTGGCGACATTTTTTCAAACCCCTCTACCGGCAGTACTGCGAGATCATCCGCTCCTCAGGCAAGAGAGTGTTCATGCACAGCGATGGGCACATCTCTGCAATCTACGAAGACCTCATCGAGATTGGCGTGGACGCGGTGAACAGCCAACTGTTCTGCATGGACATCGAAGACATTGGCCGGCGATTCAGAGGCAGGATTACCTTCTGGGGAGAGATTGATCGCCAGCAGGTCTTGCCTTTTGGCTCGGTGGATGATGTCACCAATGCAGTCGCGCGGGTCCGACGGGCTCTCGACCACGGCAGCGGCGGCGTCATTGCCCAGTGTGAATGGGGCAAGAACAATCCGGCCGAAAATGTCCGTGCCGTTTTTGATGCCTGGATGGAGCCGGTTGGCAATCAGGCCGAGTGATGACCATCATGAAATCCTCCAGATATTTTTTGCCACTGTGCCTTGGCGCTAATCTCGATTCTGCCGACTGTCACCAGCGCGGAGGGCGACGGCTGGACACTCGCATTCAAGGAGACCTTCAAGGATGCAAAGTGGCGTATGTCTTCCCAACGGGTCTTTGGCGTCGTAAACTCTAGTGAATTGGCCGGTCCCCAAACGAGAGCAAAGAAACACCTATTTCGGGGAATTCCCATGGCCCAAATGGATTCGCTCCTCAACGAAATGAAGGCGGCCGGTGCGTCTGACCTTCACATGGTGGCGGGCCAGCCGCCCAAAGTTCGCATCCATGGAAGTCTCATAGATTTTGGGGAACGGCCCCGCCTGACAGATGAGAGTCTTAAGGCGTTGCTGCGGGAAATGTGCGACAGCCGAGCGTGGGAGACATTCGTCAGGGACAAGGATCTCGACTTCGCCTACAGCCTTCCGGGCGTAGCCAGATTTCGGTGCAACTACTTTCAGCAAATCTTCGGCGCCGGTGCAGTCTTTCGAATTATCCCTCAGGACATTCAAACTCTTGAGGACCTCGGAATTGCGGACACCGTACGCCGGTTGTCCGAACTGCAATCGGGGCTGGTCCTGGTTACGGGTCCGACGGGTTGCGGCAAATCAACGACCTTGGCGGCCATGATAGATCACATCAACACCCAGCGATCATGCCGCGTCCTGACCATCGAAGACCCGATTGAGTTCGTGCACCAGAACAAGAAAGGCGTGATTCTCCAGCGAGAGGTAGGACGGGAAACTCGCAGCTTCGCCGATGCGCTCCGCAGCACGTCACGGGAAGATGTGGATGTCATCCTTGTTGGCGACATGCGAGACCTGGAGACCATATCCCTTGCTTTGACAGCAGCAGAAATGGGCGCACTTGTTCTGGGAACGCTCCACACCAACAGTGCGGCGAAGACTGTGGCACGCATCATCGACGCCTTTCCCTCGGAGCGGCAGGCCCAGGCCCAGACCATGCTGGCTGAATCGCTTAGCGGGGTCGTGGCGCAGTTGCTGCTCCGAAGCGCGGAGGGCGATGGCCGGGTGGCGGTGATCGAAATCCTGGTGGGCAGTCCGGCTCTGGCCAGCATGGTCCGACAGGGGCAGCTCGATAAGATTACCTCGTACATCCAGACCGGCCGCGGAGAAGGGATGGTCTATATGGACGACGCCATCGAGGAAAAGCTCAACGAGGGACTCATCACTCCCCGGGAAGCCTACATGCGGTCTCAGGACAAATCGCGGTTCGAGAAACTGATTGGGGATGACCTGATTTAGAGTCTGTGGGTGTGACTTCTCCGCGCAGCGCGGAGATAATTACCACGGATGGCAAAGCCATCCCACGGATGAAGACAGAATAAAAACTTCTTCATCCGTGGGATGGCCTTGCCATCCGTGGTATTTCTATCGTAGCTGCGGCTGCGGCCGAAGGCAGCCTTAGGAAAAGTAGCTTCCAGCCATGGAGCCACCGACACGAGGTCGGCGGGGACTCTCTGGCTGGCTACGTTGAACATGATGTAAAACAGAGAGCGTCCTCAAAGATCCCAACCCGAAGCATCCGTCTGGCAAGGAACGGACATCCGAAGCTTAGCCAGTCTCTTCCCAGAGCTTCAGTAGGTATTGATGGCTGTTCTTGAGTGCATCGACCCGTTCCTCGTCAGGGACATTTTCACAGTTGATGAAATGGGCTCTTTCGTCCGGGTTTCGTTTGAAAGCTCTGATGTAGAGCTCGAACGGGCTGTGACCGGTACCCAGTTCGATGGACCACATGGGCTGGGGCCGGTCTTTGCCCAGGCTATGGTCTTTCCATCCGACGACCGGAATCCGATTGGGGTACTCGTCGACAAGCAGCCAGCCGTAACCTTCCGCGCTCGTCATGTGTCCGATGTTGAGGAGCAGGCCGGCGTTCCGGCACGGCATGGAATCAAGCAGCAGGCGGCAGTCGTCCAGCCCCTCCACCCAGGATCGATGATGAACGTCAACGCCGACACGCAGCCCCCGGTCCTCGAAAGCTTCTGCCGTGGCGTTCATGCAGGCGGCGAGCCGTCTGATCGGCTCCTCCTTTTCTTCGGTGGGAACCTTCGAGCGACCGCAGCCCGGCACAGGATGCGTCAGGAACTTGCAGCCGAGAGCCAGGGCATATTGTGCGTACTCCTTCATCGCTGCCGTCGTCGGTTCGATACCTTCGTCAGTCTCGACATCGATCTTTCCCGAAAAATGAAGCGAACCGATTTCGAGCCCGGTATTGCGGACAGCTTTGAGCACATGCTCCGGATTGGAGTCGAGGACGTTTGGAAACGCGCTCGGGCAGGTGCCGTCCGGCCCAACCGTGTCTGCCCCCCGGCTGGTGCGGACCTTCTCCGTGTCAAGAGAATCGTCCCGCCGGGTCGTCAGCAACAGAATGGAATCAAAGCCAATCTCTTTGATCGTGTCGAGGGTTCTTTCGAAGGACATGTGATGTCCGACGGCATGGGTGACAGTTCCAAATTTCATCAGGGATGTTCCTCGTTACAGCCTGACAACGAGGTCGTTGGCAGGATCGATTTCAAAACGGTGCGCGGCTTTGGGTGTGCCGTGAAACGTAATGCCCTCGCATGTATCTACAGACCTGAACAACAGCGACGTCCCGCCAGGTCAAACGATACGGTCACCTCTCGGCCGGAAGATTCTCCGTGAACGACAAAGGTGGACCGATCGGTGCGGTCGAGATGCCATTTCAGATCGTCCGGTTGTCCAAGGTGGAGCGCCCAGAGAAATTCAATTTCGGTTGAGGGGAAGAGCGGTCCGAAGCTCCGCAGATGGATGGCCAGCTCTACCTCCTTCAACGCGTTGCTGTCTTCGTAGTACGTTGTCCGGGTCTGCTCTGAATTACGCCAGGGAGTTGTCGGTTCAGGCAACAGGCGCGTCAGTGAGAGCTGGTGTCCCTCATTCTCGATGAGGTGGCTTGAGCGGCCACCGGTAAGAGTTCCTTCGTGGTGCAGGAGCCATTCCCAGCGCCGGGGCGCAGCCGAGGCGAGGTCGTCGTAGATCAACACGACGTCGGGCCGGACGAAGACCAGCCAGCGGTCGAATCGGTCCAGCAGTCCCGGATAGACGGCACTCCCGTCACTGATGAACCAGGAGATTTGCTCGTCCGAATGGGAGGCAACAATACGTCCGGCACATTCGGCGCCGTGGGTCTGGCCCTGCCCGTCTACAAGGACCGTGTTGTGACCGATTGTCCCATTGGCATCAAAGTCCCATCTGGGGCCGGCGCTGTCGAAGAAGCCGAGGAAGTGCGCATAAGGCCATATACCGGAATCGGTGATCAGACGGGTGCCTCCCTTGGAGACGACAAAGGACTGAATATCGAGATGAGAATGACCTACCTCAGTCGGCCCTGATTTGAGGCCAACGAACATGGCTTCTTCGGACCAGTCGCTGCGGGCGACGGCAATGCCCGTGGTGGGGAAGACCTTTGCCATGGGCCGACCTTCGGGGACGCCCGATGACAGGGACGGGTCGTCAAAAAGGACATCCCAGATACTTTGGCGGTCCATTTTACGGGCGGTCCATGCAAGGTGTTCGAGACGATTCTCCCGTGCCAGTAACAGCAACGGCGTCGGGCTGATGGTTGGCACGTTGTCCGCATAGTTGAAAACGGAGCCGTCGGGCAGAGCGGTGTCAATGAAGTAATCTGCGCTGGTCTCGAGAGCTGGATGTTGGAACAGGTCCAGCCCTCCCTGGGTGAGCCGACGAAGCGCAAGGGCGAATCGCAGGCCATAGAACAGGGTCGCCGACCAGTAGCCGGGTCCTTCTTCCCAATCGCCCTCCGCGGGAACGCGATCGAGGATGTCCGCAACCCCCTCCAGGCCGAACTCAATGATTCGGAGGCGATTGGGCAAGTTCCTCAGCCCGAGAGCAGCAAGACCGGCCTCGCCGCACGTCATGATTCTCCAGTTGTACGGATGGTCCCGCAGGGCCCACCATTCGGACCGTTCCTCACAGGATTCGAGGAAGGAACGGAGGCACTTTTCATATATGCCGTTGGTGATGAATTCCTCATCCTCCGAAGAGATCTCGGGGCCGAGAGCTTCAAGAGCCAGCGTCATGGCCGCGGCCGTGTTTGCCGCACAGTGATCGCATTTCATGTGGCCATGGACATGGGCCACCCAGCGCGGCCTCTCGATAAAAACACGCAGCAGTTTGAGGACCGCTTCACGTTGCCGTTCCTGTGGCTGAACCATCTCTGCCGCGGTCAAACATCCCAGTTTCCCCAGAGAATAGTAAGGTTCCGTAACGGTGAAGAGGTCGGGGTCATTAAGCGTCCGTTCCGCGTCACCGAGAATCTGACCCCATATCTCAGGCTGGGCCTGCAGCCGCTCCAGAGCCGATTCAAGCTCCGACGAGGCGTAAAGCAGCCCCGGTCGTTCGGCGATCTCCGGAACTCCCGACTCGAGCATCGGTCGCAGTGATTCAAAGGTTTTGGTGTGCATTTCAGATTTCCATTTTCGCAAGACGTTCCCCGTGGGATACGACCTTGCGGAAGGCCTCGGCAGTCTGTTCCACCCAGTCGGGGTTGGGGTCCACCGGCGTGGTCAGCCAGAAACACGTATCGTGGATGCGCTCGCTCACAGGGAGAGAGCCGCGTTCCATGGGTCGCCTCACATCAGCAGAGAGGTCCGCCCAGGGGCCTCCAAGATTTTCGAAGGGGAATTTGCAGAACAGTGGCTCGAGGTGCATCGCACCGTAGCCATGTGGTGCAATCTCCGGCTTTGTAGCCACGCCTTCGGCTACGAGCGCCTTCAGGATGGCCGAGACGGGAGCCCCGATCTCTTCGGGATCAATGCAGCCGGTGTAGAGCAGGAGCCCGCCTCGCTTTGCCCTTGGATAGACCTTTTGAGGAGAGATCCCTTTGACCGGCTCGAGCAGTTGGTCGAGTCGATCGAACCATGCGAGCCGCTTTTCGTTCACGCCGGGAAGGCGCTCCAACTGGGCCCGTGCCATCGCGATGCCGAGGGGATTCGCTCGGTACTTGACTCCCAGTCCCATGCCGCGCAGGTCTTTGAACTGGTCGGTGACATATAACTTCTGGCACCTGCCGTACTGGCCCAGCGCCAGCATTCGGTCGTAGAGCTCATCGTCGTCGGTTATGGCTACGCCGGCCTCCACTCCGTTAATGGCTTTGCTCGCCTGGAGACTGAAGCATCCGATATGACCGATGGAGCCGACCTGCCTGTCATTCCACAACGCCCCGTGCGCGTGAGAGGCGTCCTCGATCAGTTTGATCTCCGTTCCCTCAACGATGTCAAGAAAAGCGTCAATGTCTGCGGGATTCCCATAAACGTGCGTAACCAGAATGGCGCACGTTTGGTCTGTAATTCGTTTCCTGACGTCTTCCGGATCGGCACAAAAGGTTTCGGGATCGGCTTCGCAGAAGACCGGGGTGGCCCCGCAGTGCAAGATGGGCGTAATGCTCGCATGCCAGGTGACCGAAGGGACGATCACTTCCCTGCCGACGCGCGCTCCCGCCGCGAAGATCGCGGAATGTACCGTGGCTGTACCGTTGCACATGCTGAGGGCGTGCTTCGTGCCGGCAAATTCACGGAATTCTTCCTCAAACTTATCCAATGAAGCGTACGCGTCGCCGAAATGATCCAGGACGTCGTTGACATTTTTTCTTTCGAGGTCGCTCACCGTCTCCCATGCATCGTTCATGGGCGCTGTAACGGCCCGGGGGCCGCCGTCAAAAGCCAGGGGGATCATCGCCATGATTCAATATCTCCATTAAAGCAGGTAGATGCGATGCGCAGCTTCTCTACGCTGCGCCATTCTTTACAGCCCGAATATCCCGGCAGCGTTGCTCCACAGAATAAGGCGCTTCAAGGTGTCCGCAATGTTGGCATGCAGTACCCGGCCGAGTTGGAAGGTGAACCCGTTCAGAGGAAAGTCTGAGCCGTAGACGACCTGCGTGGGTGGGACCTGATCGACAACCCAGGCCAGAGCGCCCCGGGGCATTCCCGATCCGGCCAGGTCGAAGAACAGGTTCGGCCGTGCATGGGCCACATCAAGAAAGGGCTTGAGCCCTTCTCGGGTCCCCCCTCCAATGTGAGCATAGATGAACTTCGCGTCCGGATGGTCAGCCAGTATCTGCATCAGAAACTCCGGGGATGGCCCCAGGTGGCCATGACAGAGGATTGGACAGCCCTGTTGTTGTGCCGTCCGGAAGCCTGGACGGTAAAGTGGATCCTCCGTGGCCGTATCGTGAAGGGTACAGTGGAACTTGATCCCCCGACATCCCAGTTCGTCGAACCCGCGCTTCATCTCGTCAGCCATCTCCAGCCCGTAGTTTGGATTGTAAACGACGTAACCCACCAGCCTGTCCGGAAAGGCTTCCACCGCCGCGCCGACCCGGTCGTTCCCCGCGCGGAAGTCTGGTCCGACGGCCTGAATATCACTGACGGCACACCGTTCAACTCCCACCTGGTCCATCCGCTCTACGACGTCTTCGGCCGTCCGGTCGCAGGTGTATTTCCGTTCCCAGAGCCCGAGATGCCCATGAACATCGAATACCTGGAATCGCCCGGGGCCACAGGGCCAGTCATGTTTCTCAGCTTCCTTTGCAGGAAGACCAATCAGTCGCCTCAGGTTATTCCCTGCGATGTCGGCGCGCTGCTCTTGTGTAATCTGCGCGCCCTGCACGAGCGCCATCGGCCCTCCAGGATCGTAAGCCGGCATCCCCGTCCCGAAAAGCAGGCGTCCGTGGCCGAAGCGCTCCGTGACCTCTTCAACGATTCGCGACTCCTGGATGTAGGACGTATCGAGGTGGATGCTCGGGAATTCGTCCCAGAGCCCGAACAATGCGCGCTGCGTCGTACCTCCTTCGCGAAGCAGTACCAGCGGCAGCGCGGGGTGTGCTTCTGCAATGGCGAAGATTTCCCGCCAGTCCAACCTGATCTGATTCCAGCTCGTGCGCCCGGTGTCGATCAGCAGCGGAATGCCTGCCTCGGCCAACTCCGCCAACAAGGGCCGCAATGCGCGCTCCACCAGCGGGTACCTGTGCTCTTCAGGAAACATCCTGACAGCGCGGACGCCGCGGGCGTTCATCTGCTCCACGAAGGCTCTCGGCTCCGGCTGTTCCCTTGTACCAGGGGGCATGACCACCCAGCACGCGTGCAGGCGAGAGTGGCCCCGCGTCATTTCGAGAATCCTGGCATTTCCGTCCGACGGATGGGCCATCCGGGCCTGACTGGCGTAGACAAGAGCGTCGGCGATCCCAATCCGGTCCATTTCTGCCAGCAACGCTTCGGCCGTGCGAAAGCTCGGCTCGCGGTTCGTGCTCGTCGGTCCCAGCATGCAGTTGATGTCAAAACTGTTCATGAACAGACTCATGCTTCACAGCAGTGTTTCCATCACTCGACGATAACCCCATCGGCATACTTCTCGAAGATGGACGGGGCGTAGGCCGGAACAAAGATGTCCGCCTCTTCCCTTATGCGATTCGCAGCCTGGTAAAACTCTTCCGTGCTGCGACACCATCCGATGGGATCTTGTTTTCCAGGTCCGAATAAGAAAAAATCGAATCGGTATAGATGAGCGGTCCGAAACACGCGTATTCCAGGACAGACCGCATTTTCATCTTCGAGCAGTCGGATGCGGGAACGATCTTCGACAACCAGCCGGCGGAGGATATTTGCAGGAAACACGACTTCGCAGGGATTGGGGCATGTCTGGGGTCGGTCCTTCATCTGCGTTCATTTGCATTTGCCATTTGGGAAGCGGCCTGGGGTCGCCCACAGAGGCGCGTCACTTGTTTTCGGCAATGGCGATCCTGAGCTTGGATAGAACGCAGTTGCCCTCGCCTCGCCTCTTCACGGCCAGCTTCAGGATACCATCCGCACTATCCGCGGCCGTGAAGGCGTGCTTGACCCAGGCGCCCTTGCTGAAGTCGTCGAGTCTAACCGGCGCCCGGTTCTGGAATGTCACCGTCTGCTTGCGCAGCCCCTCCGGGTCGTACGCGTACACCGCAACCTCGCCGGTGGTGCCCTTGGGCACGACGACGTCGATCCCCCAGTCGCCTTCGGAGAAGAGGCAGTAATAAGGCTGGGTGCCGGTCGCCGGCCAACGGGAGTACGGCGTGGGTCCTCCCGTGAAACGGACCTTTACTCCCCGCAGGTCCACCTTGGCCTTGTCCACACCGAGCCTGAGAGTCTGCTCGAACATCCCATCCTCCCTGCGGACGACCTGCGGAGCGCCCGGGACCACAAAGGTTCTGTCGTCCAGCGCGAAGGAGGGCTTCCGCGTCTCCCATTTCCCACGGGTGAAGTCCGGTACTTTCACTGGCGCGCTGCCTTTTGCGATAGACTCCCCGGAGAGCGGAAAGATGCAGCTCATGGTCACCGACTCGTAGACATCGAGCGGGGTCTGCGTCTTGTTGCGCACGGCATCGACGAACAGCTTCAGCTCGAGCCAGTCGGTTCCGCCGTGTCCCCCACCGGACCGCGGCGCCTCCCACCACTTGTGCCTGTAGGTCTGATGGTACGGCTCGAAGGGCTCCCAGGCTTCCCGGCCGGGGCTGACACCATCGATGTAGACTGCGTTCCGCTGCTCATTGTAAATGCCCCGTGTGCCTTGGATCATCCAGCGGTTGTCGTACGGACGAGGCAGTTGCATGTCGAAGTTGATGACGATGGTCTTGCCTTTCTTGGTGCGGACCACACTGGAGACGATGTCTCCCTGTGTGTACTTCTGTTTGGCGAGCGAGTGGTCTGGCCCGTGCTTGCGCGTGAAGTAATCTTTCGGCCCAAAGGGATCGGTGGCGGTCGAGGTGATGTAGTCGAAGTAGTCACCGCAGCCGATGTTCATCCAGCTCAGGACGGGACCCAGGTCGTGCGTCGGGTAGAGGTCACAGTTGTGCGTGGTCAGGTACTTGCCCGCCCAGGGCCTCGCCCGTCCGAAGAACCAATGGCCCAGACAGTCGTGCGAATGCGCGCAGTGGCAGTGGACTATCTCCCCAAACAACCCCTGCCGGATCATGTTCAAGACCGCCAGGTTGTCACTGCGGAAGCTCCAGTTCTCGAGCATCATGCAAGGCACACCAGTTTCTTCGGACGTGTTCACCAAGTCCCAGCATTCCTGTGTGGTGATGGAGCACGGCACCTCGACCCCTGCGTACTTGCCGGCCTTCATGGCGCCGACGGCCATGCGCGTGTGCCATTCCCAGGGCGTGGCAATGATGACCGCGTCGAGGTCGTCCCGGCCGCACAGCCGAGACCAGGCCATGTCGCCATCCGAGTAGCCTTCCGGCGCGTCCTGCCCGGCCGCCACGACGATCTTCTGGGCCCTGGTCACCCGCTCCGGAATGATGTCGCAGACGGCTCGGATCGCCACGCCTTTCATTCCTTGCAGGGTTCTCATCAGCCCGGTGCCGCGTCCGCCCATGCCGATCACGCCGATCCGAATGGTCTTGGCCTCATCGGAGCCGAGCCGGAATGGCTCCCCGAGAGCCATCCCGAGACCTACAGCCATGTTCATCTTCATAAACTTCCTCCGGCCAATCTCTTCACTCATTTGGGTCTCATTTGTGCTCTTAAGAACAGCCGTGATCGCCACTCGTGATCTTAATCGTAATCGTCCCGACCCAGCGGGATAGTTCGAGGCTTCGACTTCCGATTACGATTACGACGGCGATGGTAATTCGACAATCCCGAGATTTCGGGATCGCTCCTGGCACGGTAAGCGCCTACCTCAGCTCCAGGACGAATCTGTCGACGGAGAATCAGGATAATAAGCTGGTCAAGAATCTCAAGGACAAAGAGAGAGATGCCGATCAAGAAATGGCCGCGGCCGTGTTTGCCGTACAGTGATCGCATTTCATGTGGCTATGGTCGTTCGGCGATATCCGGAACTCCCGACTCGAGCATCGGTCGCAGTGATTCAAAAGTCTTAGGGCGCAACTCAGGTTTCCATCACTCGACGATAACGCCATCGGCATACTTCTCGAAGACGGACGGGTCGTAGGCCGGAACAAAGATGTCCGCCTCTTCCCTTATGCGATTTGCAGCCTGGTAAAACTCTTCGGTGCTGCGGCACCATCCGATGGGGATGTTGTTTTCCAGATTCGAATAAGAAAATATCGAATCGGTATAGATGAGCGTTCCCTGTGAAGTGTTGATGGTAACCGCCATGCTGCCTGGATGATGTGCGCCGGTCCGAAACACGCGTATCCCGGGACAGACCGCATCCTCATCTTCGAGCAGACGGATGCGGGAACGATCTTCGACAACCAGCCGGCGGAGGATATGTGTCGGAAACACGATCTCGTAGGGATTGCTCGAGGGGATGCCGGCCGGAGGAGCATGGAAGTCAACCCATGCGGTCCGTCCGATGCATATCGTTGACTCCGTAAAGAGATCAACTCGTCCCGTCGAGTAGGGCCCGATCGGGCTGAGTATCAGGCATTCCACTTCTGATGGGTCTACACCAACTCGCCCCAGTTGAGCTTTGACACGCTCGTCATCATCACGTTGAAGCACGCACCGCGGGTGTATCTGGTTAAAGAATCCCACCAGCTCCGTGATGTCTTCGGGAAAGCCGGCGTTCACCACCACGGTCCGCCGGGAGGATCGGGCGACGAGCATGGTGTAGCAGAAGGGCTCCCACTCTCCGAGGTCTTGCATGGCGCGTACTCCGCACGAAGGCGCCTCGGGCATGTGGCCGGTCTGTAAAACTTGAACTCGATACTCATCGTCTTTCATTTCTGTTCCTCTGGATTTTCTTTCAGATATCCTGGGCCCGGATTATTCATGAGTAGCCGGATTCGCCAGAATTCGGGCGTGCGCAAGCGAAATCTTCCGAATTCTGACGAATCCGGCTACGAAAAGTTGAAGGGAGGAATTCCCCGTAATGCTGCGTGCGGCCCAACGATCTGCCTGAGACTTGTCAACGTTATCACCCGGTTCAATCAGAGCGTTTGATGAGACTTCGGCGAGGCACTCGAGGAAACCATCCAGGTCTGCCTCGGCGACCGTGGTCTTCATGCGGCGCAAAAGCTCCCCGGGCAGCGCTGCCAATGCGTTCTGTATGGCGTCATCGGTCTGCTCATTTGAGGGAGATGCCGTGCCTGTCGCATCCTGGTAAACGAATTCCAGGTCAAGATGATGTTGGAGTGATTCAAAGAGTTCAGCGTGTCGGAAGGGCTTTCCTAGAAATCCATCGGCACCTGCACGGAAGACCTTGCGGCGAGTGTCTTCGAAGGCGCTCGCAGTCACGGCGATGATGGGAGTACCTTTGCCCTGTGCGGTCTCCTTGATCTTCTGAATCGCCTGGTACCCATCCATCACCGGCATGGTTATGTCCATCAGTACGATGTCCGGCGTCCATTCGTCGAACACCTGCACGGCCTGTTTCCCGTCCGAAGCCCCACGAACCTGGAATCCAACATCATAGAGCAGTTGGTTCAGCAGGTCTCGATAAGCCTTTGTATCATCGACGACCAGTACCTTGTAGTCCGGGGAGCCAGCCGCGATGCCGATGACCGTGCACCCATCCTCGTCGGCCTCTGTCTCCGACTCGTCCCCCTCCCCGGCGAGACATTCAAAGCGGAAGATGCTTCCTTCACCCAGTTTGCTTTCCACAGTGACATCCCCGCCCATCAGGCGGGCATACTCGCGGCTGATAACCAGGCCAAGCCCTGTTCCTCCACCGGACTTGAGGCCGGACTCCGTTTGCTCGAATTGGCCAAACACTTTGGGGAGGTCATCACTGGCAATTCCGACGCCGGTATCTTGAACTTCGACGATAATGCGGTAAGCGGGCCCGCGTTCCCTCAGCTCCTGCAACCAGTGGCCGCTCTCTGCATCCGGGCTTTGTGCATCATGTCCTGTTTCGGAAGTGGCCGGATCGGAAACGTCGGCCACGAGTCGCGCTGCAACCCGCAACGAGACGCCGCCGTCCTTTGTGAATTTCACCGCATTGCTCAGAAGATTGATAAGAACCTGTCGGACTTTTCCCTGGTCCCCATATACGAAAATGGGCAGGTCGCCGACAGTTGCAGTATCCAGCCGTATCCGGGCCGCCTCGGTACGGATTCGAAACATGGATTCCATGTCTTTGACCATGGCAGGCAAGTCAAAAATCTCCGGATTCAATTCAGTCCTGCCGGCCTCTATCTTGGACATTTCGAGAACATCATTGATGAGAGCCAGGAGGTGCTCGCCGCTGCGCATGATCGTGTCCAGATTCTTCCGCTGTTCGGGCAACAGGGAACTGTCCCGCTGCATCAGTTGTGAGAAGCCGAGGATGGCGTTCATGGGTGTCCGGATTTCGTGGGACATGTTTGCCAGGAAGATGCTCTTGGCCTGGTTAGCGGCTTCCGCGGCCTTTTTGGCACCGGCAAGCTCTCCAGCAACGTGTTTCTGTTCGGTGATGTCTTCCTTGATGGCAACGTAGTGCGTGATCTCGCCGGCATCATTCTGAATCGGCGAAATCGATGCGTGTTCCCAGTAAAGCTCCCCGTTCTTCTTTTTATTGCAGAACTCCCCGTGCCACTCCCGGTTCGATTCGATGGTCTCCCAGAGCTCCACATAAAACTCCTTGGGCTGCACACCCGAATTCAGGATCCTCGTGCTCTGGCCCAGCGCTTCCTCGGCAGAATACCCGGTGACTTCCGAAAACTTGGGGTTGACGTATTCAATCGTTCCGTCTTGTGAAGTAATGACGACGGAAACGGAGCTGCTCTCGACCGCGCTGGAGAGTTTACGTAGTTGTTCCTCGGCGACTTGACGCTCGCTGATGTCGCGCACGATAGCGTGCAAGATCGGCTTGCCCTCAAGCTCAAGAGCCGACAGCGAGACCTCCGCGGGGAAGTCCGTGCCATCCTGCCGCCGATGGACCCACTCAAAGAACAGGCTGCCCTCTTTAATGGTTTGGATGATTATGCGAACTCCCTTGACGTGAGAGTCTTCACCACCAGGCTGAGTCGGAGGCGATAGATCCCATGGCTGCAATCCTAGGAATTCTTCCACGCTGGAGAGGCCAAAGATGTCCAGAGCCGCCGTATTGCCATTGATGACACCGTCCTGTCCATACACCATTACCGCGTCTCGTGAGCCCTCAAAAAGTGCGCGAAACTTCTCCTCGCTGCTTTCAAGCACTCTCTCTGCCCGTTTGTGTTCGAAGGCATGCCCAAGCTGAAGGCCGACCTGACCGACAAAGTCCAGCAGGTCTTCGTCAGGGTTCTCCGACTTCTCTGAAAAGAACTCCAGCACAGCCGTCACTTCCTCATTCACGATAACGGGAAAGCCAAAGGCACCATGGACATCAATGTCTCGTGCCAGCTTTGCTCGCGGAAAATTGGGGTCCGTTGTGACGTCAACGATCCAGGCAGGCTGGTGACTCGATAAAACTCTGCCGGGCAAGCCAATCCCGGGAAGAAACCTGGTCTTCCCTGTGATCTCTACGAAAGTGTTGAACCTTTCCGGTTCAACCAGATACCACAGATCGGTGGGCGCCAGATCCAGGGTGCCTTCCGTATCGACGGAGTAAACATGTCCCACGGGCCAGCCGGTGTACTTGCAGACG
>JASLXP010000877.1 GCA_030740295.1 Planctomycetota bacterium | reverse complement strand
ACCTCGGGGTCGTCAAACGCGCCGCGCTCCGGCACGCCGAGGGTCTGGGTGTAGAAGGCGGCGAGCTCGACGGTCTCCAGCTCGATGTCGGGGTCAGCGTCATCGCCCTGGAATATGGGGTTGGTGACACCCATGTCGTTGACATAGGCTGCGGCCGCCTGCTGTACGAGGTTCGGGACATTCGCTTTCCAGCCGAAGCGGCCGGCCACGAACTGCTCGGAGTCGACGTCCCATACGTGGTTGACCCGCCCGGAGATCCCATCGCCGTCGCTGTCTTCGGGATCGGCGAGCGCATCCAGTGTCTCCGTTGGGACCGCCTCGAGCAGTCCCAGGCCGAACACAGGGGGGGCGATGCGCAGAGACACCATCACGTCGCCCGCCGCGGGGGTGCCATCCGGCATCGTGATGACCGGGGTGGGCGTGCGCAGTGTGTAGGCCTCACCGTCGGCGGGGAAGGGGTTGTCCTCGTGCATGGCTTTGACGACGCCGTCGGCCATGCGCACGAATGACTCTTCATACTCCGCACGCTCACCTTCCTTTTCCCAGAGTTCCTCAACATCGCCCGGCCATGAATTGGCTTTTGAACGGCGATACCAGCCATCCAGGCCGCGGGCTTCGCCGTAAGCTTTATCTCCAACGATCATGACGCGCAGGGGGTGGTCGTCGTATCCCCACAGGTTCGTGCCGTCGAGCTGACCGTACACACCATTCGACCACTTCATACGAATGGAGCGTGTCCACGGCCCGTCTTCGCTGGGATCGCCGACCGCACTGACCCACTCGGGACGACCCATCGTCCACTGGATCTGATCGATCACGTGTGACCAGCAATTGAAATGGGCCCGTGCGCGCACGAACTTAATTTCGCCAAGGGTGCCTTCGGTCGCGTCTCGGTTCAGCATCTGAAAGTGTTGGAAGAAGCGATAGTTGTAGTCAATACCGAATTTCAGGCCGGACTCTCGCCATTGCCTGATAGCCGGGGCCGCAACCGAGGCATCACTCTCCTGTACGCGAATCTGTCCTTCCAGACCGCACAGAGGTTTCTCAGTGAAGACATTCTTGCCAGCAGTCAACAATTCCTGAAGAGGCGGAATACGGCGAGTTTCATTCACGATCATCACGACCAGTTCGGGAGCCTGATTGGCAAGCATCTCTGCGATGCTGGTGTACCCGGGAACACCAAATTCCTCGGACGCAGCCGCAAGCAGTTTTTCGTCCATCTCGACAACCGCAAGCATCTCGGTGTCCGAATGGTTGTTGAAATTGCGGCCGTGCATGAGGCCCATGCCTCTGCCACTGATGAGTGCAAACTTAATCATTGGGATGCTCCGAAGTAATGAGTGATACGTAATGCGTATTGAGCAATGAGTAATCCTCGACATTAGATGCAATGCCGGCTTGGTCAACCAAGCTTCAATTCAGTATTCCATCCCTCCATCACTCCATTCCTCCATCACTCCATTCCTCCATCACTCCACCATTCCACCATTCCACCATCCCATCCCTTACCTCCTTCATCTCTCCCACTTCTCTCCGAAGTGCAGCCACCTGACGCGCAAGATGTCTTTAAACATGATCGCCGAATCCACGAGAGGACGAATCTTGGTCGATTCCGAATCATTCCATTCGACCGGCATTTCGAGGACCTGCAGACCTAGCCTTCTGGCCATGTAAAGGAGTTCGACATCGAACGCGAAACCATCCAGCTTCTGCCGGTTGAAAAGGAGTTCCGCCGCATCCGCGGTGAAGCCTTTGAAACCGCATTGCGTGTCACTGATGCCGCCAACAGCAAACATGCGAACAAGCTTGTTGAAGATGACGCCCATCGTGCGGCGATACTGCTTCTCACCCGCGTTCACCTCAGCCCCTGCGATGTGCCTCGATCCGATAACGATGTCATTTCCTTCATGGATACGTTCGATGAGATCGTGAAGAAATCGAGGCGGCACAGCAAGGTCTACATCCATGAAGACACGAATCGCCCCCCTGGCTTCCAGCATGCCCTGCCGCACGGCATATCCCTTCCCATGGTTCACCTCGTTAGCCAATGCACGGGCCGGCTCTCTGACCAAGGCCGCTGTGCCGTCAGTGCTGCCATCGTCCACGATCAGGACTTCCGCCTCATGTCCAAATCCGTCCAGAAATTCAAACAGCTCATCGAGATTCGGGGGCAAGCGCGCCGCCTCGTTATAGGCAGGGATGACCAGTGAGATTTCAGGTTGGGACATGATTCTCGGGTGATGGCGGTCAGCCGATGATAGCGGAAGCCCCGTACCCGATAAAACGAACAGACCTCCGCTGATTGTGGCCATCGTCACAGAGAGATAACATCCAGCTCAGGGACAGTTCCAGCCGAGTAATCGTGAATATGCCGGAGCAGAAAAAGACCGAGGAACAACCGACAGAGCCTAAGCCAAAACGTAAGCGGAAGCTTCTGCGGATGTTCGGATGTGCTTTCCTGGTCGGAGCGTTCCTTTTGATAGCGGCCGTGGTGGCGATCAATTTCTACCTGACAGACCAGCGCATCAGAAAGATTCTCATCGAGGCGGCAGACACCCATCTGCAGAAAGGGGCGCTGAAGCTCGACAAGCTCAATTTTCGATTCGCAAGCGGGCTCACCATCGATGGTATTGCGATTGAAAACCAGAAGGCGGACGCGGATGGCCAGGTGTTACAGATCGAGAAGGTGGTGGTGAAGTACGATCTGACCAGTCTGGCCAAGGGAACATTGTTGGTTGATGAAGTGATCGTCAGAAACCCCGTTCTTGTGCTGTCTCAGAAAAATGGTCGTTGGAATTTTCAGGAACTGATCCCTGAGGGCCCAGCCGTTCCTCCTCAGCCCGAAACGGAAAGCGCACCAATCGGCGCCATCTGGCTTCCTTTGGATCTGGACGCGCAGAAACTCTCTATCGAAAACCTGCAGGTGCGATTAAGAGCAGAGCCGGGAATCGAAATCGATATCACCGGGGCTAACGTCAACGCAAAAGCGATCACCGAAGGTTTTGGCGAGAAAGCGACGGTTGCCGAAAACCTCAGTATCGAAAGTGTCAAGATCCGGATGGCATCCATCGGTGGTGTCGAGTTTTCCGTCCAGCATCAGTTCGACCTCGAGAGCAATCTCGTTCAAGGCGACCTCGATAAGTTCGAATCTACTTTGAAACTGCCGGGATTAGCAGAACAGAAGTTGAGGCTGACAGGTAAGGGCTTTGGCAAAAAGCTCAAGCTCGAAGAATTTGTCCTCGAAACGAATCTCGCCGATTTAAGAGAAAGACTTGGCCCGATTTTTTCCAAATTCATCGAGCCCCTTGTCACAGAGCTGAGAGTAGATGGCATCGTCAAAGTAAAGGCAGGCGGCGAGGGGGGGCTGGCTGACCAACTGGATGAATCAACTATTCATTTGCATGGGAGCATTGAAACCAGGAGCGACATCTCTTCGGCGTCTCCTGCGTTTGGTGTTACAGATCTTCAGACGATGACGAAGTATGCACTGAATCTGCCTCTGTTTAATCCCGTTCCCAGCGATATCGAAGTTTCAGGAACGGTCAAGTGGCAAAAACTGACCGGGCTCGGGATGGCCACAGTTGATGCTGGAACAGTGTCCTGGCACGTTGCTGCCGATAATCCAACAACAGAATTGAAAGCGAAAATCGACTCTGAAATCAGCAGTGTTGAAGGAAATCACGGTCAAGACAACGCCATCATTGAAGACATAAAATTCAACTATGAAGCCCACCTGACCAACCTGCGCTCAGGGAACCTTGTGACTTCAGCTAAGAACTCATTCAAAAAAATCATCCTGAAACAGGAGGGGCAAGCGGGAATCGCGACTGTGCAGCTAAATGACGTTAAAGTGAATCTGGACGCAAAGACCAACATCGAAGAAGTCGCTCCGACATCGGAGATCTCAGTCGCAACAGGGAGACTGGTTGCCACACAGAAAACGCCTGCCGGCGAAGCCATAAACGCATCAGCAGAGGCCATCGAAACTCTGATTAAAGTGGAGATGACAGCTCTCCAAAAGGGAGAGCAAGAAATCAACATTTCCTCATCCATTGATCGTTTGAACGCGAACATGGAGAACACCTCAGGGGAAACGACAACGGCGAAAGTCGATAGCGCGAGCACTGAATTGAATCTGAAGACAGAGGACTTAGGTCAAGGAAAAGTCGAAATCAGAATTCAGAATGCCTGCAAAACTATTAGCTGTGAAGCACCTGTTGCGACCGTGGAACCGCTCGACACCGATATCTCACTGCATGCCTCAGCGGACAGCCTGACTCATTTCCAGTCTGGGGTGCTGGACATCAGCAAATTGCAGATTTCAGTCAAAGAGCTTCTTCAGACAAATCTGGTCGCAGCCATAGATCTGAAGGAGGGACACCTGAAGCTCGATCAATTCGTTGATGAAATAAATCTCTCAGGCGTAAGGAAGGTCAAACTCAAAGCGCTTCCTCTGCACCAGCACGGTCTTGAATCAGGCGGAAAGATATCCGGCGAAATCCATCTCGAAGGCCGTCTGCCAACGGATGAG
>JASLXP010000876.1 GCA_030740295.1 Planctomycetota bacterium | reverse complement strand
TTGGGCTCATATAACTTCGCCGCTATGTCCTCCACCTGATGTGGCAGGCGCAACCGCTCCCAGGTACGCGGTGTTGTGCTCTGATTGTCGATCCATGTTTATGCTCCTACCTAATCTATATGTACAGCGGCACCGAAGTTTAGATCTGGGGCAACTCAGGGCAGCCAGTTTTGCGCACTTGAGGCAACGGATCACTCCTGCAAACCCACCAAGGACCTCACCACACTCCGCTTCGCGCCAGGCACTTACCGGCTCCCCTGCTTGCTCGATCCAGATCAGAAAGGACCGCCACAGGCACCATGACCCCCTCTCTCGCCCGTTCGCGACGACCCAATCCTGGGCGCGCCGGCTCCCAGCCGGCACCGAGGCCCCCTCGCGCGTTCATTGCAGATGAAGTTGTTCGGAAGCGCTGTGTCAAGAGATGTTCCGCCGCGCAGCGCATCCTTGCACCACATGGGCCAGTCGGCCGATCGAGTTCCTGGTTGGCGGCAACGGTGACCACGGACGAATCGCCAGTGCCGCCCGATATGTTCTCTTTATTGTGCTGCTAAAATGGGGTAACACTTTACAGGATTGTGCTGCTAAAAGGGGGTAACACTTTACAGGTGAAACTGTCGGATCTCATGGTGACTCATACAACTTATTTCACGCTGGGCAATTTCGCACCAACGTCTTTCTGCCAACCTGCCAGTTGTGCATACAACTGCTTGGCGATTTCAGGCTTCGTTTCAAAGAGGTTGTTTTTCTCACCGATGTCATCTTTCAGGTTGTAAAGTTCTATGCGATGATCCTCAAAAAACTGGATTAATTTATACTGCCCTTTTCTAACCACACTGGAGGGGTAGCCCTTATGCTGAAGGCAATAGTGGGGATAGTGAAAATAAACAGCATCTCTATCAATCTTCCTGCCCTTAAACAGGGGCACAAGGCTCACGCCGTCTTTGTGTTGCTCAGGCATCGGTTTAGCTCCCGCCATTTCCAGTAACGTCGGGTAAAAGTCCGGGCTGGTAACCGGCACATCAGAGGTTGATCCCGCCTCGACTATTTTTGGATAGCGCACAATCAAAGGAACGCGGATACCTCCTTCATATTGCTGCCCTTTATTTCCGCGCAGAGGGTGCTGAGAGGTCGCTTTGCCGCCATTGTCGGAATAAAAAATCACAACCGTGTTTTCGGACAGACCGGTGTCGTCAAGATACTTCATGAGCCGTCCTATATTCTCATCAAGGTGGTCCAGCATAGCGGCGAATTTAAATGAGCCCCATTTTCCTTTTTTACCTTTGGCCTTATACCCCTCCTGGGTTTCCTTCTTGGACATGACCGGACTGTGGACAGAGCAATATGAGAGATACATAAACCACGGCTTTGCCTCAGACTGAGACTTCTTCAGCATCGTAAGGGCCTCGTTCGTTATGCGGTCGGTAAGATATTCACCGTCCGGACCATCCTTAATAATCTTCAATCTGTAAGGGCTGAAATACGACTTGGGAGACCCAGCATGCGTAGCCATAAAAACTTCGTCAAAACCTTGTTCTTCCGGATAATAAGCCGCATTGCCTAAATGCCATTTTCCAAGCATATAGTTGCGGTAGCCGACATTTTTCAAAGCTTCGGCAATCGTGATCTCCTCCAAAGGCAAATATTGGTTGGGAGTTGGACACAACAATGGTTTCTCCGGATAGACAAAACCCTTTATCCAGTCGGTGAGTCCTAGCCGCGCCGGATACTTGCCCGTCACAAGACTGGCTCTAGTAGGCGAACAGATAGCTGCAGCGGCATATGCATCCGTGAAACGCATCCCTTGACGTGCCAATTTGTCAAGATTAGGAGTTTCATGATACGGATTACCGTAACAGGCCAAATCCTTCCACCCTAAGTCATCTGCAATCACAAACAGGATATTCGGGGCCTTTGAAGATGAGGCCTCCTGAGGAAAACTCCACAGACCGACACACACTACAACAGTCTTCAAGAAAACAGGAAGCGCATCTCTTTCATTGCCAAAACACTTCATTACCGTTCCTCCCGCATGTTTTCCTTGAATCTCAAGATTGTCAGTCGAACAGACGCCTAACGTTTCCGAGTACCCCAAGCCTCTACCTCGGACAGTTTGACGATGGTCTTGTCTGCCTTGTCCAACTTCTCAATGCGTATGTACTGTCCAACCGTGCCCGCAGGTATTTCGAATAGAGTCGTCAGCACGGCAGACTTACCGGGTCTGCTTTCCCATACAGGCTTCATCTCGCTGTTCAGGATTTGGACTCGGCAGGCGCTGAGGCTGACGGGCTTCTTTCTTTCGGAGGGACAAGTGACGTATAGTGCGGTAAAGAAATGGTCGGCATTAAGCTGTGCCAGCCATGCGGCATCCTTGGTAGAGGCGGCAGTCTTTGGGTTGCCGTCCAGAGCAAGGGGCGCTGCACTCTTGCTTGAATTTGAGGCAGGGATGAAGGAGGCCCTGGCAGCGCTGGTGATTTGGTCAGGCAGCGTGAACGTGCAAACATCACCCTGAGTCACCTTGCCTTCGCCGTTTACGGCATCAACCCGCCACGTGTATGTTCCATGGGGCTTCAGATCAACCGGGGGCTTCCATCGCAGGTCCCAATCATCGAATCTGGCATCGTGCTGCTTCTTGATCAGACGCGTTCCTTTGTTATCCCCAAAGTACAAGTTGAAGCTCTTTGCACCGACGCCATTGGCCCATACGAGCTCAGAACGGGGGCCAGGCAGTCTGCCGCGGTTAGCCGGGGAGACGCAGACCGCCTTGTTGGCGGCGGGAGCGGGTTCTCCCCACTTTCCGGGCGGAACCTTTTCGTCCCAGGCCACGTAGAGCAGAGGCTTTTCGTGAGTTTTCCAAGTTCCCGGTCCGCCGGTAACGAGCATCCTGACGTCTTCGGTCACTTCTTTGTGTACGGTTGCCTTGACCGCGAATGAATGAACGCCGGCTCCATGTTGCCTGAGACTCTTGGTCACGTCCAGGTGTACCCTCGGCGTCAACCGATACGCATAGTCATTCACGGAAAGCTCTTCTTCAAGTTCGGGCATGTTTTCCCACGTCAGGGCGTTGGCCGTCCAGTTTGTCTCGGTGGAATGGACTTGAATCACAGGCTTTTGGCTGGGGGGATTCACGTCAACATTTGAAGCAGAGACGGCAAGAAACTTGACGGTGGCATACGCTATCGAAGATCGATCTTTGGGAACTCTGTCCACGTTGAATTTCAGGAAGGCATACTTGGGTATTGTCGAGTCCTTCTTCTTGGCCTTCCGCCTCGAGGTGGCTTTGTAGACGGGTCGAAAGACGGGCCCCAGCGTCTCGTGCGCAAAGTTTCTGTCCGGTTGCGACATATCCGCGTAGGTCATTTCGGTCGGCTCAAAGATGTCCCAGTGACGTTTCAGCGTGTAGATTTCCGGTTTCGGAGCGGGCTTGCCAGCGCGAGCGAAGATGGCCCAGATAGTACCGTGATCCCGTACCGTTGCGGTAAGGGGATTAGCCTCTGTTGTGACGGAGCCCTGCCAGCCGACAAAGACGTAGCCAGCCCTGGCTTTTGCCGTCAATTTGATCTTGTCACCGATGCGAGCCATGTGAAAGCCTCTGTGAGGCTGGCTCAATGCGTGTTCGATCGTTCCACCTTCGGTTGACCGTAACTCAAGACGTCTGGAGTGTGACTTTTCGAGGATCAGGTTAAGGAACGTATCGATATGCGGCGAATTGTAGACGTGAGCTTGCTTCGTAACGGTATTGTAAATCCCATTGTTCTTCATTCCGCCGCTAACGTCACCATCTGCATATCCGACCGCGACTTTGTGACGATTGCACTCATCCAGGGTGAATTCAGCTTTCGCCATGCATTGGTAATCGCTCATGTAAAGGTCGCCATTCTTGATCCCAGGGAAGTGGTATTCCGTGCAGAAGCGGTCCACGAGCACACCCGCGTTGTTCTTGCTCTTCCAATCGATGAGCAGCCCGAGACTATTTCGTTCCGGGGGCCATTTGCGATTGAGCCGCAGGTGTTTAAGAAGCTGGTGGGTGTAGAAGGGATGGCTTCGTCCCCAATAGCCCCAGAAATGGTCGCCGCTCCCATAGTTGAAATTCAAGCCCTGTAATGCGTAGGTATCGGTCAAAGAGGGGTCGTCGCCAAGAGGTAACGGCCACTTCACCATCTTGTCGGTCAGTTGAGCCCCGCCTTCCCGGTAGAAAATATAGGCGTTCGGATTAATGGCACGGGCTGCCTTTGCGAGTCTGTTCAGAAGGACTAGAAATCGCCGATTCACTTCATCCAACGAAAGGTGATTGGGGTGATCTTTGGGCAGCGAGAGTTCATACTTCCAGCCGTGGAATTCATTGTTTGACCGAAAGGCGACGTTTGGGAAGTCTCTGAATTCCCGGACGAGTTGTTCAAAGCAGTCAACATTCCGCTGCAGGTATTGGTCCGTCAGCCGCTCTTCATGCGGCAGCTTCTCGTCTTTGAGCGCTGAGTACCGAAACGGCATCGAATCCAGAGTCAGGTAGTAGCCGAGGTCCGTTGCGATTTTGACGGCTTCCTTGACCTTCTTCATGAACGGTGCGGGGGCCATCCACTTGCCGTTGCCATCCTGCAGGACCGGAGCGTGATCACAGTATCTGAGAACGAGGACAAGCCCCTGGAAACCATAGGTCCTCATTTCACGCAGGTACTCGACAAAGTTGCTGTCAGGGCCGTCGTAGTAGATGTTCGGGTTCAGCGGGTTGTTGGTCGACTCAATCGCAAAGCGACGATGGAGACCGACCTGAAAGCGGGTCGCAAATTCATCGGAGGTCAATCTGGGCTGAGCTTGCATCTCTTCAGTACCGTTCATCAGTAAAGGCATGAGCGCTATTGAAAGCACCAGACTTCTGGAGAAGCCATATGGTCGAAAGCGGCATAGGTTGTTCATACAGCACTTATTTCCCTCTTCATCGATTGGTTTCAGTAGTTGCATGTCTCTTGTCACGGGTTGTCTTGATTGATTTCGCGTTGCGGGGGAAGCCGGATGCTCTTACGACGTGTTTGCCCGCCCGTCGCCTATGCCTTCGGACGGCGAGTATTCAGCGATCACCGGTACGGAACGACCAGAGGGCTCCCATGGTAATCCTGCCATCACGAGTGACAGAATCGATTCTCCAGTAGTAAGCCTTGTTTCGCGCGAGTTGTCCCGGATTGTAGACAAGATCGAAATCGTCGTACAAGGCGTCATCCTGTTCGTGCACAAGACCGACATTCGGTGAGGTGCCGAAATGGACCCTGAAACTCTCGGCATTGCCGCCATTACCCCACTTCAGGTTGACGGATTGAGTTGCGGGCACGGTCGCGCCTCTGAGCGGCGCGTGAAGAACGGCTTGCGCTGCCGGCGGCGCCGGCTTGCCCCAGGGGATGATCGGCATCTTTTCGTCCCAGACGACGTACAGCAAGGGCTTGTCCACGGTCTTGATGCTGTCAGGAATGTTGGACGAGGTTATCCGGATGTCGAACTTCCGGGAGAATCTCTCCGTTCCACTGATACAGAAGGAATGGATGCCGGCGTCATGGCTCCTGAAGTAGTCGGTGACCTCAAGATGCGTTCGTGCTTGTAGCCGATACGAGTAGTCGTCCGCTGAGATGGGGGATGTGCCTCGCTTCGGCATGTTGTTCCACGTCAAGGTTTCTCTCTTCCATGACGTGTCTGTGGAATGCGTATGCAGGATGGGCTTGGAGCTTCCAGTACTGACGTTGTGGAACTTGATGGTGGCATAGGCAATGCTGCTCCTGTCGGCAGGGATTCTGTCGATATTGAACTTCAGAAATGCGTACTTCGCGGCGGCGGCATCAGTGGGGTCGTTGGGGTTGACTGGCCTGAAGATGGGGTCCACCTCATCGCCGAAGTTGGTATCCGGCTTCGCGGCGTCCACGTACCCGTGTTCGATGACTTCGTAAACGTCCCAGTGGCGTTTGAGCTCGTACAGCTCAGGAGCCGGAGGATTACCGCCCTGTGGGGTGAAGGTCGCCCAGATTGTGCCGTGCGCATCGGGTACTGTGACCGTCAGGGGGTTCCTCGGGCTGTTCACAGAGCCACGCCAGCCGGTAAAGGTATAGCCACGGCTGGGAAGAGCTTTCAGCACGATCCGATCGCCAATCCGAACCATGTGCATCCCGCGATGCTGGGCGCCAAGTTCGTGACTGATGGTCCCGCCTTTCGTGGCGCGCAGTTTCAGTTGCCGCGAGTATGACTTCTCAAGGATCAGATGCAGGAACTTGTCGATAAAGGGTGAGTTGTACACATGTGCCTGCTGGCGCACCGTGTTAAAGATCCCGTTGGCCTTCATTCCTCCGGATGTGTTTCCGTCCGCGTAGCTGAAGGTGCATTTATTTCTGTTGAAGTAGTCCAGAAGGAATTCCGACTGGGCCATCATCTGGAAATCGGTCATGTTCCGATCACCGTACTTGCGGGGTTTGTAGTGATATTCGCTGCCAAACCTGTTGGCCAGCGCTCCCATGTTGTTGGTTTTCCTGAACTCTGTCAGCAGGCCCGTGCTTTCACGGTGAGGCGGCTGCTTTCTGTTGATCCTCAGGTACTTCAGCCGCTCGTGAGTCCAATGGGGATGGTTCAGGCCCCAATATCCCCAATAGTAGTCGCCGGTATTGAAGTTGTGGCTGATACCGTAGTAACACGGATTGGTGGTGGGTGGCCGGTCAATGCCCAGCGGATACGGCAACGTGTAGAGCCAGCCGATAAGCTGTCCTTGATTCCGGTAAAAGACCCATGCGTCGGGCTTGATGGTCCTGGCTATTCTCCCTTTCTCGGTTATGAATTTGATGAACTTCTCCTTAGCCTGTTCCTTTGTCAGGTAGTCAGGGTGGTTTGGGGCGAGTGTTTGCTCGTACTTGTATCCATGGAACTCATTGCTTACCCGGAAGGCTACATTGGGGTAGGTTCTGAATGCCTTCACGACCTGTTCCCAGGCGTCGTAGTCGCGTTGTACGTAGTTGTCAGTCAATCGCTCGCTGTGTGGCGCCTTTGATTTTCCATCTCTCATGGCTTCGTAGGGAGTGGTGTTCACCTCAATCACGAGGTAGTACCCGCAATCGGTTGCCACACTCACCGCCCCCTGAATGCGCTCCATAACCCATTCGGGGATCCGCCACTTGCCATCGGGGTCGCGCCGGACACGGTTGCGTTCGTCCCACAGGCGGATCTGAAGAAGAATGCCCGAGAAACCATACGTTCTCATCTCCCTCACATACGTCACGAAGGGGCTGTCAGGCCCGTCATAGTAGATAGTTGGGTTCTGGGGTCTGTTACCGCTCTCATATCGCATCGTATGATGCAATCCGAACTGGAAGCGTGACGCGAACTTGTCCCATGTCAGGGGCTCATCATCGTTGAACTCAGTCGAAGCTGCTCGTCCAAGATTCTGATCGGCGCTGGAAGCGATCTGTGTACACAGCATCGCGCTCGCAATGGCCCAGAGTATCGTGCAGTGTTTCAGTACTTTCATGATCTGGTTGCTTGGTTTTGCTTTTTGCTGATTGACGGTGGATGACCGGTTACAGTTACTCCGTCACCGGGATGTGCCGCCGGATTTCTTCCGTAGTGTCGTTGACTCGAATTCTGAAGACCCAGGCATGGTCGCACGGCAATGGGTCCGGAAACTCCTCGATCACCACATTGCCGTCGACCTGGCGCCAGGCCAGATCCTTGTCACTGCCGAGCATTCGGATGTTGGAACCCTGCACAGGAGTCACGCCAGGAATGATCGTGGGCGCGGTTGGCTCCTTCAGGTCGATCGCGTACAGCCAGGGCCCCTTCCGAGTGAACCGAAGGGTGCCTGCTTCACAGGGGATCCGGAAATCCGCACCGCGCAACGCGTCGTCGTTCACGCGCATCCAATTGCCTAACCTGTTCAACACGTTCACCTGGGAATCCGGCAAGGTCCCATCCGGCTTGGGGGCGACACTCAGAAGAGTGACCCGATCACCTCGCCCCAGTTCCTTCATGCACCTTGCGAGGGCATCCAACCTGCGTTGACTCTCTTCATTTGGCACCGTCGGTTCGGCGGCCAGCCTGGCGAGCACCTCGTCACTGAAACGCAATCGGTCCCGCCCCGAAGTCCTCAAGAAGTTACAGACCTGCAAATACGCGATCCGCTTTGCCCATGCCAGAAAGTTCGATGCCGGCTCGAACGAATCAAACTTGGACCACAAGACCATGCTGGCCCGCTGAAACAGATCGTCGGCATCATGCCGGTCGTGGACGAGCCTGTAGATATAGGCAAGAATCTGAGAATGATGCTGTGCGAAGAGCCCTATGAACTCCGCATGACCCTCTCCACCTGACGTGGCAGGCGCAACCGCTCCCAAGTCCTCGGTGTTGTGCTCTGGTTGTCGCTCCATGTTTGTGCTCCTACCTACTATATGTACGGCCGCGCTAAATCTTACCCGGTCAGAAATCAGATTGGGGGCAATTCAGGGCCGACAGTTTTGCGCACGGGAGGCAACGGATCACTCCTGCAAGCCCACCAAGGACCTCACGACACTCCGCTTCGCTCCGGGCACTTACCGGCTCCCCTGCTTGCTCGATCCGGATCAGAAAGGACCGCCACAGGCACCATGACCTCCTCTCGCCCGATAGCGACGACCCAATCCTGGGCGCGCCGGCTCCCAGCCGGCACCGACTGCTGAGGCCCCCCTCGCGCGTTCATTGCAGATGAAGTTGTTCGGAAGCGTTGTGTCAAGAGATGTTCCGCCGCGCAGCGCATCCTTGCACCACATGGGCGGGTCGGCCGATCGTGAGAGTATTGAAGGAGCTGGGAGACTGGCTGACTGGCCGGCGCTTTCTGTCCGATGAAGTGGTCAAGCATCGTCTCTCCCTGTTGAGCGAGTTCGCAGCCATTCACGTGCACGCCCTCACAATCCTGTACCGCCACCTCATTCAATGTCCTGCTCTGCATTGGTGAGACTTCACCTTTCATCTCATCTAAACTGCACGACACCAGACTCGCCGGATACCCGGATGCGGAATCCGAAGGGAGTTCCTGACACTGAAATTTTTAGAGGAATGGAATGAGAAAATCAGTAGCCGCGATCGGATGCATCGTTCTCAGTTCAGTTTGCTCACTGCGAGCAGAGGAAAAAACCAAATCACTCGTTTCCGGCAAGGCCATCGGAGATCTGGCTGTTGCCGGCCGCCTGGATATCGATCTGCACGCGGAATTCATGGTCTCGCGTACCTTTGAGAAGGATACTGCACTCAACTGGTACAACTGCGGATATTCCGGCGGCGGGCCAAAAGCGCCCTGCGGCGGCCAGTTCGGTGACTTCGGCCTGCATGTCCCTCACACAGAGCGGGCAGAAAAATACCCGCACTGGGTGAATGCCAAGGACATACCTGCCGTTGCCTTTGATGGTAACGACATCATGAAAGCCGACTTTGCCATAGAGCCTGAGGCCATGGGAACAGAGGACCTGGCTCTGGAACTCTGGCTGCGTGACTCGGACCCAGTTGCAGAGGAAGTGATTCTCGGCTGGCAATCCGCCGACGGGAAACAGAGCTCGGCGCCTCTTTACTGTCCCAAGGAACTGAAAGGATCGGACAAGTGGGGACACCTCGTGGTCAACTGCTCAGTTGACGGTGAGACCTGGCATTTGAATGGCCGAGTAATCCGCGAAGGGAAGCGTGAGCTGGTGATCAGGAAGGGGCATCGGATGGTGTTGGGCGGAGGGTCGGCAGCAAGACCATCGTTCCAAGGTCAGCTTGCGGTTCTGCGTCTTCACAACAAAGCCATGAGCTCTGAGCAGATTGCGTACAACTTCAAAGGTGGAGTCATGCTGGGTACCAGGCGTTACAACTGGGGCTGGCGAGAAGAGCCTGAGAAGTGGTTCATTCGGGAATCGAAGAACTTTGTGACGGCAATCGACAAGGCCAAGATGGCGGAATGGTCTGAGAAGCAGCGCAAAGGCTTTGATGAACGGATGCCCAAAACGTTTGAGCTGGCCGAGAAGCTCCAGCACTTCTACGGGGAGCGGCTGGCGCTGCGGCTGTCGGTGGTCAGCCGCCATGCAAAGTTTCGCGGGGACGGGATCAAATACAAGACTCCGATTCAGCCATCCACCGGCAGTTGGATGGGATGGAGCGGCAAGCTTGGATTCGGCTGGGCCTGTCAGGGCGCGGGGCACATCAATCCCCATGAGTTGGTTCACGGACTTCAAGGCATGACCGGCGGCGGCATCCAGGGCAACTACTGGGAAGCCCATGCCAACTTTCCACAGACCTACGCCGGGGTCTATCAGACCATACCCTCTGGGCTCTGCAGCAATGTGTCGATGTTCTTTCACGCAAATGGACGATGCTACTACCATGCGCGCCTGATGTTCGAGCATCTGGCACAGACGCCTGAGTATGGTCCGATGTTCATCTCCAAGCTGTGGTATGAGGCCCAAAGCGAGTCGCCCTGGCAGGTCTTCCCCCGCTGCGATCCGGACCCGGCGACCTCCCTGAGCGACGAGTGGAACAGGATGGCCCAGCGCAACATCACCTGGGACTACGAAATCTTCGGGGGCAAAAGCAAGGACCTCTACCGGGACAACTTCAATAGGCCCGGCATCGAGTCCCAGCGTTACGCCCGCACACTGCTCCAATCCATCCCGTATGACCCGGAGTGGCATCGGCCGCCGAAAGAGATGACCCCGCAACAGTTCGGCTGGAACATCTGCCCCCTCAAAGCAACCGCGGGGCGTGTGGCGTTCACTTTTTCCGGTTACGTAAACCCCGAGCGCGGCTCTGATTGGCGGACCAGCCTGGTGGCCGTCGATGGAAAGGGCGACTACCGAAGCAGCGACATCGTTGGCAACAACCAGACCGCAACTCTCGAGGTCCGGGATGGTGACAAGGTCTACCTCGTGGTGGTGGCCACGCCCACCAAGGTCATGAAGATCAACATGACCGGCGACTTCCGATCCTTTGAGCAGGAACGCTTCCCCTACCGGGTGAAGCTCGAAGGCTGCGAACCCCTCGATACTCTGATCCGTCCAAGGCCGGATGACGGAGGCGCTGCTCACAGCAATGGGGGCGGTTATGTGGCGGCGGGTGCGACCGTCGATGCCACCGCTTACGTCGGTCCGAATGCGCAGGTGCTGGGCAATTCAAAAGTGCTCGGCCAGGCC
>JASLXP010000875.1 GCA_030740295.1 Planctomycetota bacterium | reverse complement strand
CGATACATCAGGGCGTCACAGCTCTCATCCGGCAAGTTCATCAGCAAACGCACCTACTCCACGGGGAAGGCGTCGGATTTCGAATCTCGCTACTACCCCGGCGAAGCCATCCTTGCGCTCGTTCGACTGTATTCGTTTGATCGCGACCCGGCCTGGCTGGATGTGGCCGAGAAGGCCGCAAAATACCTGATCACGAGGAGTGAGACGACAGAAAATACCGCCGAACTCATTCACGATCACTGGCTGCTCTACGGTCTGAATGAGCTTTACAGGCACCGACCGGATTCCATGTATCTGAAGCGCGCCTTCAGAACGGCTCAGTCCATGCACGCCCGGCAGGTCAGGCAATCAGAGTATTCGGACCATCTCGGCGGCTTCCCAAACCCACCCCGCATCACATCCACCGCGACCCGCAGCGAGGGCCTTGTGGCGACGTGGCACCTGGCAAAAGACTTCGGCTTCCACAAAGAGGCCGAGCACATCCTCGACACTCTCGTCAAGGCGACAGCCTACCAACTGCGCGGACAATATGGCCCCGAATCGGCCATGTACTTCAAGAGGCCCGACAAGGTCCTCGGCGGCTTCAGAAACAGCATGACCGGCTATGACATCCGCATCGATTACGTGCAACATAATCTCTCGGCCATGCTGGGCCTGCACAGGATTCTGACTCCTGGCAAAATCGGGCAATAGCCTGATCTCGACAACAGGCGTTCCTCGCGACGGATCAGGATTCCAGGTTGCAGCAGACCTGTTCCGGATACAACAATCAAGCTATGTGCAATTCAAAACTACTCGACAGACAATTCGTCTGGCATCCGTTCACTCAGATGCAGGACTGGATGGAGGATGACGTTCTCATCATCGAATCCGGCAGCGGCGTGATGCTTCGTGATACCGAGGGGCGTGAATATATCGACGGCGTCTCGTCTCTGTGGTGCAACGTCCACGGCCATCAGCATCCGCGTTTGAATCAGGCCATCCGTGACCAGTTGGACAAAGTCGCTCATTCAACACTGCTTGGCCTCGGCAGTGAGACTGCGGCGCAACTGGCAGCCCGCCTGATCGAGATCGTGCCGGAAGGCCTGACACGCGTTTTCTATTCCGACAGCGGCGCGACCGCGTGCGAAATCGCCATCAAGATGGCATTCCAGTACTGGCAGCAATGCTCACCACCCCGGCCGGAAAAGACGAAATACGTTGCCCTGCCGAACGCGTATCATGGGGACACCCTCGGCGCAGTCAGCGTCGGAGGCGTTGAGCTCTTCCACAAGGTTTTCCGACCGCTGCTGTTCGAGGCTATGAGGCCACCCTCGCCCTATGATCCGCCTCCGGTTGGAGTCACTCCCGATGAACACCTCAGAAAATGTGTCGATGGACTGGATGCCATCTTCAGCAAAAACGGGCATGAAATTGCGGCCATGATCTTAGAGCCGCTGGTGCAGGGCGCGGCCGGTATGCTGATGTCCCCGCCTGGATACCTGAAGGCAGTTCGTGAGCTGTGCACGCGGCATGACATCCTGATGATCGTGGATGAAGTCGCGACTGGTTTCGGGCGGACAGGCAAGATGTTCGCCTGCGAACATGAAGGCGTCACGCCGGATCTGATCACCATTGGCAAAGGGCTGACCGGCGGTTACCTGCCGGTTGCGGCCACCGTGGCCACGGAAAAAGTATTCTCAGCATTTCTCGGCGAGCATTCGGACTACCGCACCTTCTTTCATGGACACACCTTCACCGGCAACGCGCTCGGCTGCGCGGTCGGTCTGGCCAGTCTGGACGTCTTTGAGGAAGAGAAGGTGCTCGAGAATCTGCAGCCCAGAATTGGGTTATTGGGCAGACGCCTTCACGAGGATTTCAAACGCCACCCAAACGTCGCGGAGACCAGGCAGTGCGGATTCATGGGAGCGGTAGATCTGGTGAAGAGCCGTGAACCGTACGAAGAATTCCCAGGAGACGAGCAAGTGGGCATGAAGGTCTGCGTCGCCGCGCGCAATCACGGCATCCTGATTCGACCTCTTCGGAATACGCTTGTCATCATGCCGCCGCTCTCCATCAGCGAAGAAGAGCTCAATCGATTGCTGGATGGGATCCTGGCGGCAATGGCCGATGTGCTGGGATAATCTTCATCGCAGTTTTCGACTCTCTCTTTCTTAACCTGATCCGAGTGAGGCCAAGATGGATCTCTGTCGTTACTTCCGATACTTCCTCGTCAGTTCAAGATAATTGGTGAAGGAGTAGTAGACGATATTGATGCCCATCTGGAATGCACCACGGGCCATGCGGGGGTTGAGCCCTGAGTGGCCGGACTTCCATGCGTCGTTGATATCGCCGGGGTGGTAGAAGATGACCCATCGGCCCTTGTGTTTCATGCCGAGGGCGCGGCGCCCGCCGTGGTGCCAAAGTGGGGGAGCTCCGTTGGGGAATGCATAGGGCATCTGGAAAAGCGGATCGTCATCTGAAATCACAAGCAGTTTCTTATCCGTAAAAACACGGCGTGCGAAACTGTGGAAGCTGTGATTCCAGGAGGGGCCGCCGCAATCCGCGAAGAGCATGCCGCCATCGATGAGGTAATTACGCATGATTTTGACATCGCGTTCCGAGACGCTGATGTGGGCGTTACCGGTCATGTAAACGAAGGGCGGCGCGTAACCTTTGCGGTATTTCTTCAGAAGCCGGATAGCGTGGCTCTCGCCGTAGCGGCGTACTTTGAATCCGGTCAGGCGATGGAATTCTTCGAGGAAGTTAACGTCCGCGCGGCTGAGGTTGTCCATGCCGTCGTCCCAGTATCGGCCGTTGTATTCCATGCGGATGAAACGGACTTCGGCGTTTTCCATGCCGTCCGGCCAGCCCCCTGTCTTGCCTCCACCCGCACCCATCTTGCCGGCGCGGGCGTTGGGGTCGGCCCTGTAAGTGAGCTCCGTTTCTTCCATCACCTGCTTCAAGAGCTCGGAATCGTCGATATCCGGCTGATGAAAATAGATCGGTGAGTCTGGATTCAGGATGTACTGCTTCTTCTTTTTCTTCTTGGGCTTGACTACTTTCACCAGGGCGACGACCGGATTACCGCTGCCCTTCGGTACCCGGTAGTCTTCGACACATCCGACAAGCCGCAGCAGGAACGGGATGAGTATGAGCACGGCGAAATGCGAGAACACGCTGCCGAGGAGACTCTTGCGATACTCGGGCTCGCGCCCATGGCTGCGAACGTTTTCCACTATCTGGTCCCCGGTGGCCGGCTCGTCCTCGTGCTCGCGGGTGTAGAGATTGATCACGTCGCGGCGCCAGAGGTTGACGTGTATCAGCAAGACCGTCAGGACAAGATAGCTATACGGAAGGACAAGTTCACAGGTCCAGTAAAACGCCATCACCTTGTCCGGTTTAATCCCCCATGCGGCGAGTTCGTTGGCGTAAATCAGCTCCACGCAGCGGTCAGCCGCGTAGAAGTAAAAGATGTAAAGAAAGTAACAGGCCCAGCACGAGAACCGCAGCATGGCCAGCGAGTATCGGCGCCGGTGCAGAATGCCGGGCAGGATTGAGATCAGAAGAATGCCTGCGACTACGGCCGCGCAGACAGCCACCGACCAGATGAGGCTGGGGATGCCTTCGAGCGCGAAGAGTCTGCCGACTTCCTGGTTTTCGTTAATGAAGCCCTCATAAATGGCAAACCGCAGATCCACCGCCTTTCGGGCCAGATGGCAGCCCAGGACTCCAAGCGGAGCACACAGAAGGAGTGAAAGAAAGCTGGTCTTATTGGTTCTGTCAGGCACGAAATAATTCGTAATGAGTGATAAGTCTGCTGGCCTGAACCCGGGTATCGGTCAATCGAGAAGCCGTTCAGGAGCATCGACCAAGCTTGAAGACTGTCTGGCCGAGGCTGCATGCTCCCTCCGAGGCCCGCAAAGATAGCCTCGCTTTGCGGGACCCGAATCCGAACTGTTTGTGGTGGTCATAGCCGAAGCAGGAGTCCCGACACCAGATTGGTCTCTGAAGAGCCCGGCTACGTGGACCGAGGGCCTCAATTCGTGTCGTCGATGGAGATGCCTATGTCATCCGGGTTACGTGGGATTTCTTCTGGCTTGGCTTTCTCGGTTATGTCCTTGATGACTTGCGGCTGATCGCTGTTGCCGTTGGAGGTCTTCGTTTTGTCGTCGGCCCCTTTGTCTGTGCCTGTCTCTGACTCGTCCTTTCCTTTCTCTCCTTTCGCTGCCTCGGCTTTTTCTTTGGCGGCCGCCTCTTCAGCCCGCCCAACTGCCGCGTCACGATCGGCCTTGAGTTTGGCTTTCTCAGCCTTCAGCGCTTCTTCTTTGCGCTTGGCTGCGCCCTCAGGATCGATGTAGGAATCGCGGATGTAGGGGTACGAAGTGCCGGTCACAATGACGGCATGGATGACGATGGCCAGAATGATGAAGCTGGTCGTGCTCGTCCGCGTGAAGCCATGGAGGAGCTCGTCAGGATTGTGGGTTTTGGGTTGGAGTGCGCTCATTGTTTAATCAGAGTATGGGGGTGAAATGATGGAGTGATGGAGGAATGGAATGGTGGAGTGATGGAAGACTGGAATGATCGAATGTTGGAATGATGGAATGGTGGGGCGTGGTAATTACAGGACTCTTCTCGCTGCGCTCGACTCGTCCGGCGTTGGCTCACTGCTCCAATACTCCATTCTTCCATCCTTCCATTCTTCCATTCTTCCAACATTCCACTTCTCTTCATTCCTCCTCCTTACCGCTGGCGTTAATCAACGCGCCGGCTTTGGAGATGGATTCGAGGACGGGTTCAAAGAATGCTTTGTCGATTTCGTTGTGGCACTTGAATACGACCGTGCGGCCCTCCTGGGTGGCCTTGTCTTTGATGAGCGCGGCGACACCCCATTCGATGGCTTCCGCATCGGGGACGGTCTGGCCGTTGAGAAATATCTCTTCGTCTTTGCTGATGGAGACTGAGACCGGGGACTCTTTGATGGTTTCGAGATCCTTGGCCGTTGGCGGGTCGAGTTTGACCGCAGATTCTTTCATGAAATTGCTGCAGACCATGAAAAAGATGATCAGGAGGAAGGCGATATCTCCCATGCTGGCCACAGGGACGTCTACAGGTCGTTTCTTGCTGCCTCGACGTCTACTCATTTGCCGCCTCCACTGGTGTCTTCTTTGACAATGGTGACGATGCCGCCGGCCGCATCAATGGC
>JASLXP010000874.1 GCA_030740295.1 Planctomycetota bacterium | reverse complement strand
TGCCCGTTTTTCTGACACGCCTTGAGCAGATGGCGTCTCGCTGTAACCTCCGTTTTTACAAGGCCTTCAAAGCCCTTCAGGTCCATGACACCAGCCTAATCCGGTGTCAAATCTTTTGCAATCGCCTATTCTAAATCCTCCGATACTGAACAGCGGTAGTATCAAGCGCTTTGACGTGCATTTCGTCGGATAGGTCCGGAGGCAAGTCTTCCGGCCGTTGCCACTCGGCGAACTCAAAGATCGGGCACAAGAAATCTATGACAACCCCACTCTTTAGCCTGTCGACTTCTCCGATTGTCCAGAAAAAAGCCGGCGAGGCCAGGGCGAGCCCTGCCCCGTCGGTTGGTTTGACGGCTCCCTTACGGAAGATGCTTCTTCAGGAACTGGGGCGCGTAGATGTCGGTGATCTTCGCCTTGGTAGAGACCTTCATCCACTTGGTGATGATGTCGATGGTGGCTTGCATCTTCTTCTTGCTGAGTCCGCCCACACCGATAATTTTCGTTTCAGGGGTGTAGGCGCGGGTGATCGTCATGTCCCAGGACGCAACGAGAATGTCGCGGTTCATCGTCGGGGCGTTCTTGATGAAATTATCCACCGCCTGATTGGGATTCTTGATGGCATCGGCGACCCCCGCAAAGACCGTATTCACGAAACGACCCGTGAGATCGGGCCGGGTTGCGATGGTGTCGTCATGTGCGACGATGCCGTTGCCATGAAACGTCAGGCCGTAGTTGGACCAGCGAAGTTCAATCAGCACGTCGCCCATCTTCTTCGCGGCGCGCCTCATGCCTTCCGAGACATCGGAGTAGGTGGCGATGAAATCCACCGTCTTGCCGAGAAGGCCGGGATTCTTCGCAGTCGGGGCAAGGTGCGTGAACTTCCAGTTCTTCACGCCGTTGACAGCCGCTAATGCGGGGAACAGGGATGCGGTGGAACCGCCCTTGGAATCGCCGTAGTGCCTTCCTTCCAGGTCTTTGACGGACCTGATTCCCGAACTCTTCAGGGCGTAGACCGAATGGGCTTCGTTGTTGTGGAGGACACCCAGGCTCTTCACCTTCGCGCCTTTGGCGCGCGCGACCACCAATGTACCGGTATCGGCGAACCCGAAGTCGCCTCTCTTCGCCGCGATCCGTTTAATGGTATCCGCCGAGCCGTAACCCCGGATGATCTTGACATCAATCCCGGCTCTTTTGAAGAATCCTTCCTCGAGGGCATGCCAGTAGCCGGTATGGGCGGCGTACGGCGCCCAGTCCAGGGTCCAGAGAGCCTTGTCCGCCGCCGAGGTCTGTCCTGGCATCCAACCCAAGAGAACGGCCAAGGCCAACCCGAACACCCACAGGTTTGCTTTTTGCAAAAAGGCCAGACTCGGCCCCGTCACGAATTTTCTCATTGTTGCTTTCATTTTACGGCCCTCCCTACTGTTTGGGGTACGGTCTGCATGGTGGGCGGCCTAGCCCCATCGAGTGGTGCACGCCTTAAACGGTTTGTGTTACTTTGAGGATATTCTGTACAAATCATCCAAAATAAGATAAGAAGGCGAAATTATCCGGGCTATCCGTCCAGCGACACGATCATCCACATCGTGCCAACCGGTGGCCAAAAGTGAGGTGGAAGAAAGCCATAACGAGGCGAGTGGTAACTAACCGTCCATTTTTGCCGTCGACCAAAAAGAGCCTGACGCCCGGATGGAGGCCGTCGAGATGGACGCGACGGGAGCACTTAATCGGCTGGTTCAGAGTTCCACGGCCGCGAAGATAGAATGAGTGCAGGGGGTGATGCAGAGGCGATGAGGGAGCCAAGATGGGAGCGATACGGCTTGGTGTAGACATCGGCGGCACCTTCACCGACCTCGTGCTCCTACACGAGGAGACGGGCCAGCTCACGGTAGTCAAAGTCCCCAGCCTGCCGGCAGACCCAGTGGCCGCGCTCGTGGCGGCGGTCCATCGGGCAGAGATTTCGTCCGACTCAGTCAGCTTGCTCAGCCATGGCACGACCATTGTGACCAATGCGGTGCTCGAGGGCAAGCTTCCCCGCACCGCTCTGATCACCACCCAGGGCTTCCAGGATGTCCTCGAGATAGGCCGCCACCTCCGGCCGGATATGTACGACCTCTTCCAGGACAAGCCGACGCCCATCGTCCCTCGTGACCTGCGGTTCGAGGTCCAGGAGCGAATGGCACCGGATGGGACCGCGCTGATTCCCCTGGATCCTGTCTCGGCGCGCTCTGCGGTCAAGGCCGTGAAAGCTGATGGTGCGAGCGCGGTGGCCATTAGTTTCCTGAACGCCTACGCCAACGCTACGCATGAGTCTGCGATGAAGGGCTATCTGGTCAAAGCCCTCCCCGGCGTCTCGGTGTCGGCCTCCTCGGAGGTCTGCCGGGAGATCCGGGAGTTCGAGCGGACCAGCACGGTCGTGCTCAATGCGGCTGCTATGCCCATCGTTTCACGTTACCTAGAGGTTCTGCGGAGGCGCACGGCCGACCTCCTACCCAACACCCAGGTGCTTCTCATGCAATCGAATGGCGGCTCGATG
>JASLXP010000873.1 GCA_030740295.1 Planctomycetota bacterium | reverse complement strand
GCCAAAGAGCTTTTTGATAATGAGTTTCTGTCATCGTCTACAACAATATTTTCTCTACGTCTGGCCTTCATTTCTGGCGGCTACAAACGGAAACGCCTGGTATGGAGTAATCGTCTGAGATTCAAATGGAAAGGCGACGCGGCTGAGGCACTGGATTTCAGCCCGAAGGAAGCGAATTGAGGTTTAGAGGTCCCACTGGCAGGAATCCTCACGTTTCGCAAAGCTGTTTGAGTGCACGCTTAGCGGGTTTCCGGCGCCGACAGAACACGCTAAAGCGCACTACAAAACACCAATGGACTTTTTGCGATGGTGCCAGCCCGTCGCCACGAGTTCCTTAACGCTGAACATTGTCAGAAGTGTGGGCTAATGATCCATCATCTGCCCGGCCGACTCGAAAAAGCTCACGTAGATATTCCCCTTGCTGACTCTGAAGGGAGGGGTGTTTGGTACGTATGGCGTGCCGAGCCAGGGCTTGAGTGTCCATGCCACCTGTCCGCCGACCATGCAATAAAGTAGAAGCCAGGAGACGAGCAGTCCCTTGATCTTGGATGAGCCCTGCGGTGCGAGTTTACTGAGCCCTTCCCATAGCACTTTCAGTCCGAACAGGCCGGCGATGCCGAATACCAGGACGTGCATGTTCTTGACAAAATGGTAGCTGTCAGTGACCGCGCTGAAGAGCCATACGATAGGCACAAAAACCGCCAGCATGGTGCCCGTGGCCGATAGTGCGAAGAGAATCAGAGTCATCGTAGGTCTGAAGTAGAGGCGAAGACCAAAGGCAAGATTCAGCACGTACAGCGCGAGCGAACATGCGGTCAGGGTCAGCAGGAACAGCATCGGCGCCTTCGCCGCGGACATCATGGGAATTCTCCAGGGCTCAGACTCGCTCAAGAGAACCGTATCGGCCAGTTCGATCCGGGTATAGCCTTTTTCTTCGTCGATCTTTGAGACCTCATAAGCATCTGTAGGCGCGGAGACATTGAATCGAATCGTAGTGCCAACAGTGCCGACAGGCAGGCTGACAAAAGTTGTGTAGACGAGCCGCTGACTGGCGGACATGCCGGCCACCTTCCCTTCGAAGGTCTGCCCGTCCGCTGTCTTCAGCTCGAAATCGCTTAGATAAAACTCAGGATGGAGCCAGCGGAAACTTCCCATGGCGAATCCATAGATGGCCGTGCTGAAAACAAAGATCAGAACCAGCTTGCCGCTCAGTTGGCCGAGCCCTTCGCCCTTTGCCAGCTCATCGTAGAGCGCGTCCCGATCCCTCAGCATCGCGTCGACTGTTGATATGATTTTCATGGAGTTCTCCTGTGTCGGAAATAGCCGTAGCCGAGGTTACTGAAAAGCCCGCAGTCTTCGAAGGCCGGATCATCTCAATTTGCCCGCGATTCAGAAGGACGGTTACAAATTGTTGAATTGACTGAGGGAACTGAGCAATCGATCTGTCCCTCTTAGTCCTGGCGATCCTGGACCTTGTGCAGCCGGGTGAAAAGACCATCTGTTGAACCGTCGCGACCCAGAAGTAGAATCCGCCACTTCGATTTCCAGGTGCGGCAGCGTGTTGCAGCGACGCCTTCTTCAGGCGGTCTGCATGGCAATCGATACGGCCAAGTCCCACTTAAGCCGCTAATCCGACACGCCGCATTCGCCGCTATTACTCATTACTTATCACTCAAAACGAATCATGGCTGCACGAGGCTATCACCCGGCAACGATTGAACCCAAGTGGCAAGAGTACTGGGAGGCGAACAAGACCTTCAGAGCGCCTGGGCCCGGCGACGAAGGCTTTGACGCAAGCAAGCCCAAGTTCTACCTGCTGGACATGTTTCCCTATCCGAGCGGCGACGGCCTGCATGCCGGGCACGTGGAGAATTACACGGGCACGGACATCCTCGGCCGCTTCAAGCGCATGAATGGCTTCAACGTTTTGCATCCAATGGGGTGGGACGCGTTCGGATTGCCTGCGGAGCAGTACGCCATCGAGACCGGCACTCATCCGTCCATCACCACCGCGCGCAACGCGAAAATCTTTCGAAAGCAGATCCAGTCTCTGGGACTGGCGCACGACTGGGATCGTGAGATCAATACCAGCCGGCCGGATTACTACAGATGGACGCAATGGATCTTCCGCCTGTTGTACAACACCTGGTACGACGAAGAACAGGAGCGCGGCCGGCAAATCGATGAACTGCCCATCCCCGACGATGTGCAGGGCGACGCAGCCAAGACAAAGAAGTTCGTCGATTCGAAACGGCTGGCATATCTCGACGAAGTCGCCGTGTGGTGGTGCGCAAAGCTGGGCACAGTCTTGTCGAACGAAGAGGTCATCGATGGTCTGTCAGAACGCGGTCAGCACCAGTGTGTCCGATTGCCCATGAAGCAATGGATGCTGCGTATAACTGCCTACGCGCAACGCCTGCTGAATGATCTGGATGAGGTCGAATGGCCCGAAGAGACCAAGAAGCAACAGACCGAGTGGATCGGCCGCAGCGAAGGAGCGGAAGTCTGGTTTGGCATTGCAGATGACAATGCTGGCGATGCCATCCGCGAGTTGGTCGATGATGAGTGGGTACGCGAGACCAGTTCGCCGCTGCCAGGATCATCCAGTTTTGATTTCAAGATTTTCACCACACGGCCGGACACCCTGTTCGGCGCGACCTACATGGTGCTGTCGCCCGAACATCCATTGGTTCCGGTCTTGACCAAGGAAGAAAATAAAGAAGCGGTCGTGGCCTACCAGGCCAAAGCGGCGTCGAAGAGCGATCTGGATCGCACCGCGCTGTCCGATGAAAAGTCCGGCGTCTTCACCGGAGCGTACGCCATCAATCCAGTCAACAACGAACGCGTGCCGATCTGGATCGCGGATTACGTTTTGGTCACCTACGGCACCGGCGCCATCATGGCTGTGCCTGCGCATGACGAGCGTGACTTCGATTTCGCTATCCAATACGGCATCCCGATCATTGACGTCGTACAACCGGCAAGCCCCATCCAGGGCTCGGATGAGGAAAAGGAAAAGGCCGGCCTGGTCCGTGAGACAGAACGGGATGGTCAGAAGCTGACCTGTTTCGTCGGCGTGGGCACTTCGATCAATTCACCATGGATTGACGGGCTGGAAACAACCGAAGCGAAGAAGAAGATCACAGACGATCTGCGTGAGAAGGACCTGGGCGACTTTAAAATCACGTTCCGCCTGCGTGACTGGATTTTTTCACGGCAGCGCTACTGGGGAGAACCGTTCCCCGTGCTGCACACAGAAGATGGCACCATCGCGATCGACGAAGGCGAGCTGCCGCTGGAATTGCCTCCAATGGATGATTTCAGCCCGACCGGCAAACCTGAGCCACCGTTGGCCAAGGCCACAGAATGGGTGAATACAACCGACGCCCAGGGGCGCCCCGCTCAGCGCGAGACCAACACGATGCCCAACTGGGCAGGCTCCTGCTGGTATTTCCTGCGCTACCTGGATCCACAGAACGCGCAGGCTGGATGGGATTCAGAGAAAGAGAATTACTGGATGCCTGTCGATCTGTATGTCGGCGGACGTGAGCACGCTGTCCTGCATCTGCTGTATGCCCGCTTCTGGCACAAAGTGCTTTTCGACCACGGCTGTGTATCCACCTGCGAGCCGTTTAAGAGGCTGTTTCATCAAGGCTTGATCCTGGCGTTCGCCTATCAGGAAAGGAATACAAAAGTCCTGATCCCGACCGACCAGGTAGAAGAGCGTGATGAACGATTCTTCCGCACATCTGACGGCGAAGAGGTAGATCGCATCGTGGCCAAGATGTCGAAATCGTTGAAGAACGTGGTCAACCCGGACGAAGTGATTGAAGAATACGGCGCAGACGCTCTGCGCTTGTATGAGATGTTTTTGGGCCCGCTGGAGGCTTCAAAGCCGTGGAATCCCAAAGACATCGGAGGTGTCCACCGCTTTCTGAATCGTTGCTATCGTCTGATCGTAGGCGAAAAGGAACGCGAGGAAGACGGTCAGAATATCCGGCCGAATCTGGAGGACGAAAGCACACCGCAGGATTCCAATCTGGAAAAGGTTCTGCACAAGTGCATCAAGAAGGTGACGGAGGACACCGAAGCGATCGCCTATAACACAGCCATCTCCGAGATGATGGTTTTCGTGAATGCCGCCACTCCGGCCGCAGACAGACTGACCGCGTGCCAAGCCAGGCGGTTCGTGCTGATGCTGGCACCCTACGCCCCTCACCTGGCCGAGGAACTGTGGCAACGGCTGGGTGGCACGGAAACTCTGGCGTACGAAAGCTGGCCGACATTCGATGACGCTCTGCTGGTCGAAGACACCATCGAGGTGCCCATCCAGATCAACGGTAAGGTCCGCAACCGAATCTCAGTGCCAGCGGAAGCTACCAAAGAGGAACTGGAGGCCATCGCAACGGAGTCCGTCGCCGATGCCATCGAGGGGAAGACGGTGCGCAAGGTAATCGTCGTGCCTGGAAAGATCATCAACGTGGTGGTGGGGTAAGCCGATCTGCCCGCACTCTGACAATGCTTCGTGGCGACGGGCTGCCAGCCTGTCCGCCGGTTGCGGTTACTCAAGACCCAAATGAAAAATATCGCTCGAACACATGTTCGGGTGGCCAGACGTCAAGGAGTTCCAGTGTCTCCATGAATTCGAGGCTGTGGATCATTTTCTCGACTTCGTCCCGGCTCTTTCGGCGAGCGGGCCGCTGCTCAAGGTTGGCGACGTGATGAATTATCTGAGCATTGATGGCCGCGCACTCGCTCAGGCCGCGTGGGTAAACTTTCTCAGCGGTATCCGCTCGGCTGTGACCATACAATCGATCTTCGGGTATCACCGAAGACGTGCCGATACCGATGGTAGGCACCCCCTGCGCCACGAACGGGAAGTGGTCCGAGCCCCAACCAAAACCACCGGCGGACGCGTGGAAGGGCTTGTCTTCCTCCAGCCCTTCCACTTTTACGCGGGCGGCCACTTCCTGGAGCGCGGGCAGCAGGTCATCAAAGCCTGAGATTCCTATCCCCCTGGGGCGCCCGCCCACGTCGTTGTTGATCATCAGAAGGACATCATCGAGCTCTGCCTGGTGTTCCCGGGTATATGCCCAGGAACCGACGAGCCCCGATTCTTCAACGCCAAAGAGAACGAAGCGTACCGTGCACGGCAGATGCTTCCGGAACTTTGCCAGGGCCCGGGCCGCCTCGACAACGGCAACCACTCCTGCGGCATTGTCATTGGCGCCCGGCCCGACGTGCCAGCTATCGTAATGGCCGCCCGTCACGATGAATTCGTCGGGCCGTTCGCTGCCGGTGAGCTGCCCGACAACATTCCATGAATCTTTCCGCTCGATGCGGCTGTCGAGACTCAGCCGGAGCCGGACCGGACTTTTCCTCTGCTGCAGACGCCGAAGAAATTCCGCATCCTCCAGACTGATGGATGCCACAGGAATGTCTCCTGTCCTGGCGAACACGCAGGTCCGTGCCGGTTGCAGGCCGCCCGCGTAGTTGCGGTGCTCCAGTAGCCCGATAGCACCATATCTCGCAGCGAGCGGCGTCTTCAACTGGCGGGCAAACGGGTAATAGGGCGCTACGACGAACCGGCCGCGCACCTCCTCCTGCCTCGATTCAAGTTCCTCCCGGTCGCAGCGTTCAAGGAGCACGACCTCTCCTTCTATACCTTCGTCCGGCGTCGAAGGAGAGAGCCCCCCGCACCGGCATGCGATGGCTCGTTCGTACGGGGCGACCAGATGAAGTTCCTCTCGCACGGGGCGCCAGGCTCGATGTGGAAAGGATTCGGAGTGCACATCGTCGAGCCCGTATCCGTTCAGTTTGTCCAGTAGAAAGTCACGTGCGGCCATTTCCCCGGAACTGCCAGCCACGCGAATGCCGATGTCATCAGCGAGAACCAGCAGGTTTTCCCATGCCTCGCTGCCGGATTCGATCTCTTCAACAATCCTGTTTTCCGTATCTAGTTTCATCGGTTCTCCTTTGTGTGGCTTGCAGATGCAAGATACCTGAAGCGACTTGGCATTGGCAACTGCAGCAACAATGTCTGGACTCGATTTTCACTGCACAGGCCGCGAAAGCAGAGGCTCCAAGGCTCACCTGGTTGGGGTCGCCGGACAGAGCCGCAGCTATAACTCTCTCGGCATGGAAGTTGATGCCGGACCGCAAGCTGCAGGAAATCCGCAGAATCTGCACTGAAGCGGATGGAGCCCTCCGGAGCGGTCTGCAGGTCCTTGCAGTTTTCCAGGCGATTCGGGTGCGGCGCCCGTACCCGAACACAACATGTGAGCCTGGTTCAGCGACTCGATAATGGGCCCTTCATTCCGCAGATTCAAGGAGATGCCTTATGGATGGAAATGCACAGGAAGCACTCGACGCAAGAGCCGTCATCGGCACCAACGCCGGCAAAGTATGGGAATACCTGAACAGCAATGATGAAGCCAGTTCTGGCCAGATAGGCAAGGCCATTGGTGAATCTCCATCTCATGTTAATCAGGCCATCGGCTGGCTGTCCTGCGAAGGCAAAGTCGCCTTACTGAAAACAGGCAAGAGCACAAAGTACCGTCTCGCTGACGATGAATCCTGACGCCGTTGTTTTTCATTCCTCTTACCAGCAGAACCGAATCATGAGTGCTTCAGCCACAGCACCGAATATGGCGCGACGCCTTCAGTTCGACACTGAACGCATATCGTCTCTCGGTATCGCATTCGAGAGACTGACAGGTTATCTGGAAACCACGCTGAGCGCCGCGATTAAGGGGGCAGACGAGTTTGAAGCCGGAAATCGATTTCGTGACAGGGACGATGAACTCGATGCATCCATCAAAGCTCTTCGCAGTCAATGTCGGCAAACAGTCGACGAGGTCCGTATGGCTTTCGCCAGACTACGCTCTGTAACGGCAGCTACTGGCGGCCTGACATGCCCTGAGGAAATAGCGGTGCCCACCGCCGGACGACCGAATGCCCCGGTGACCGAAGAACGGGTCGCCAGTTAGACTGCGTCTGCCGATGTGATCCCGTGCACCATCTGCGCACGGTGCGATGGCCAATCCACGCGAACCATCCTGCCCCGTTGCATTCTCCAGCATGTAAGTGGGTCCGATCCTAATCTGCCGACCTATGCCGGAGCGCTTGCCGGCTATACGCTGGGAGCGGCTGCCAAACTCGGCGTACAGCAATTTGACTAATTCTTCTTCCAGTAGGCCGGCAGGCCTTTCTTTGTATCGAGAAGAATCTGGTAGATGGCTTTACGTTGAGCTCGTGTCAGGTCATCGAACTTATCTACGATGGCCAGGGTCAGGATATCGTGCAGCCGGCGGTAAACGTAATCCCTGACCAACTCAGGAAGCTGATCGAAAGAATCCGAATAGATCAGATAGCTACAGGGGAACTTGAAGATTCGTTCCTTTAAATCGAAGTCTCGCAAAGAACGGCCGAGACTGTCCCTCGGCCCCCTCTGACGGAATTCGTCAGCGAATCTCGACGTGCCTCTGACCGGTGCCAATAGCTCCTGTTCGTCTGCGAAGAGCATGTAGCGGAGCAGTCGTTCTCCGTGAGAGTCGATGATCTTCTGGGTATGCGGTGTCCTGCGCTCCCTGGGACGGCCGAGAGCGGCGTTCAGATTTTCCTGCCGGTACAGGGCCCTTCGTACCTCGATGTTTGCACTCGTTATCAGATTGTGCATCTCGGTCTGGTGTTGGAGCAGGAGCAGGGCCACGATATCGCTGTGGGGAGTCAGGTACGGCGATGTGTCGAAGATAATACTGAGGTCGGTGACATTGTTGCCGGAGGTCGAATCGATCACCGCGCCTTGTTCGGTCGGCCGTGCGATGGCGTTGCCCATGTGCCGCGCCCGGCCGTGAGTTCCGGAGACATACCAACCGCCCCAACGCTCGTTGAAACGGCTGTTCTGGGTGGTAATCAAAGAGCCCGCCTTGAGAATCGGATGACCCCGGGCGTCCGGAAAAACCGAGCGAACGAGATGGCCGGGCATGTTGCGCGTCATCGTCGACCCATGGCAGGAAAGACAGTCGTGCGTCCGTCGCACGAATTGAGGCTTTTCCGTCTCCTTCTGCGCAAGCGAGTAAAAGACAGTGCCCAGAACCGGATCAGCCACGCTCACCTCCACGACTACGCCGTACTGAGTCCATCCAATGTAAGATTCGTCGTTGAAGTAGATAGATCGCGGATACTGGGGGGAGATTCGGCGGAGCTGCAAACTGGTCTTCGAGAACACCAGACACTGAGAGCTCTGCGGGATCTTCAGAGCTTTCAGCACAGAAGGCAGATAGCCGTGACTAGGCGTGGATTTCAGCCGAACCCGGCCAGAGTCGATGTTCTGTTGAAGGCGCGTGATGGGGTTGTTGGGCGTGGATGCCGAGTAATTGATGGGTGGCAGATCGTAAGGGTCTTCAGCTCGGGTCTGCTGGAAACCAAAGGCAACGATGCAGAGACAGAGGACAGGACGCAATGGCAAGGGAAACTGGGGCAAGGGAATGAAACGAATCAGAGCACTCGATTCGGAATTAGGTTACAGAGACAGAGAGGGGCGCACAGGATGGCAAAAGAGTGAAATCAAAGTCAATGAAAGCGAAAGTCCGGCAACTCGCCTCTCCGATTTCACCTGCGACCATTTCCGCAAGCTCTGCCTGCCGGCCATTCCCGACCTTTGCTTAATGCTTCATCGTTACCAGCATGTCACTGTGCCTTGCGCCCTCCTGCATTTCCTTGGCATTCGCGCCAACGTCTTGAATGAGGTTAATGTATGCAGTTCTGCACGCGTGGAAATCGACTTTGCCCTCAGCCGTCTCCTTCTTGAGGCCAGCCTTCTCTCGGTCGGTGTGAATCGGCCTTGCCGGTTGAGTGCTTACGTGGAGCAAGGGATTTTCGGGCACCTCGCCGAGGTCTGATCCCTTGGCTCTCCGCTGAGAGCGAATCGGTAGAGATCCTCTGCCAATCGCTGGGGAATCTGATGGAAAGCTCCCTTCCTGCTCTTCGCCCGATCTGCTTTGATAATCAGCCCGCAACGCTCCAAATCGAGATCGTCCATGGTGAGCGTGCGCAATTCCCTGGCCCGAAGTCCGGTCGTAAAAGCGACCTCATACAAGATCCTGCGATAGGCTGGCGCCACGTTCAAAATCCTCTTGACTTCAGACGGAGTCATCGCCCGTCTCTTCGTCACTGGCGTTGTGACCATTCGCTTGAATCTGGCGAGCGGATTGGTGTGGAGGTATTCCATATCAACGCACCAGTTGAAGAAGCTGACCAGGGACTCGGCGTAGTTCATAGCCGCCTTGGGTGCCCTTCCATCTTTAATATACTGCTGCACACAGGCGTTGAAGTCTCCCAATCTGCCTTGCATGTCGCCAAGACGCCTGAGGTTCAAGCGAATTCGCCACTTGGGCAGAATGATGATTCATGAGGCAGCTCATCAGGGCGATACGTTCGCTGTATTAGTTATTATTTAGTTAGGTCTTCCTTTGTCTCCTCTGCGTCGATTCGGTGATCCCGATCTGTTTGGTTTTACGCTTCAACTACAATGGCCAGCCGTTCGCCGGGCACTGTCAGCTTCAGGGGCAGCGTCTCGTGCCGGGTTGATTTGAATGGCTCGTGGATAGCGACTTTGCCGCTGTCGTTTCCTTGAAAAACAACTATTGCCTCTGATGGGTCGGTGCCCAGATTCGCGAGCACACAGGCGCGGCGGCCGGTTTCTGTGTTGCGGTGGACGCTGTGTCTGATCGGATCGCTGGCTTCGACCGATGCCTCGCGTGTGTCCAGGAACTCTCCGAAGAACAGGGTGTCTTTCAGGTCCTCGCGAATGCGAATTACTTCCCTTAGGTACTCAGCGATGGGGCGGCTTTGCTCGTCTCCCATGGAGACGCTGTAACGGGCTGGGCCGGCGAGAATCTGATAGCCGTAGCGGACCGCGTTGTTGACGTTGGTATAGTCCCAGGGCTGAACCACGGCCAGCGTGGGGAGATACTCGGGGAACGTGTATTTCATCACGGCGACGTGGTCGGTCATGTCGTGCCAGTTCCACCAGGCGTCGGCATAGCTCAGTGTCCTGTCCCAGGACGATTCAACGCCGAGGCAGAAGCCCGGGTTGATCTCCCGGCAGGCGGCCAGCATTTCCTCAATGCATTCTATGAGACCCAGGTAGAGGGCCTGATCCGGTCCGGTCTCGAGATCGGGATTGAAGTTCATCGCGGTGCCGCACAGTTTGTCGAGATGAATGCCGTCGGCGCCGATCTGCGCCAGCTTCAGCATCTGTTCCACAATGATGGTGCGATATTCGGGAAACTTTGCGTCGCAGAGGACGAGCGGCGGGCAGGTCATTCCCATTCTGGCTCCCAACGTGCCCATGCCAAATCCGAAGGAGTTTGTCTGTCCCCTGGTGTTCATGACTCGATACTTGTGAAGCTCCTTCTGATACCAGTCCGTCGAGCTGTCCGCTGGCTGAACGTTGGCAAAGAAGAAGACTTTGACTCCCAGGCCATGGCAGGCGCGGATGGCTTCCTCGAGGTCATCCCACGTCCCAAGACGCGGGTCGGGACTGTAATTGGGGTACTGGTTGTCGTGGCCGCCCACATTCCAGCCGCTGACCATGACCGCGCGGACGCCGTACTCTCTGGCTTCGCTCGCCCATTTCGGAATGTCTTTAAAAGCCATCATGACGTTCCCTTCGGGGAGCAGGAACATCGTGTCCTGCACGGCCTGCTGGCTGCGCAGCCATCCCTCGTGTTGTGAGCGAATCGGAAACTGCGAGGCAAACCAGCCCCGGTAGAGCTTCGCCGCTTCATGCCAGTCGCCGTCATGAGTCTGGAGCACGATGGGTGGACTCTCGAAAACATCCCCCGGTCTGGTGTACGGGAAATGAGTCCAGTTCATGACCAGTCCCGGCGGGTATTTGTCGCGCATGGGCTCGATCTCCTCGGGGGTTGGCCAGTTGCCGCCCTGCCTGTTTCGGGCGAGCCCGGGATGCATCTCAAAACGGATGGTGCTCATTCGCGGGTCAGTGTCGTGGCATGCGTAATAGACGCCTCGATCCAGGTCCGAGTTGTAGATGGACATCCACGGCATCGAGAGATTGTTCGGATAGGACAGGTAATACTCCGGGAATCGCATCCCGCCCCCGCCGCCCACACCCATGGCTTCCGGGAAAGTTCGAAACAGGCTGTCGGTCCTGGCCCAGCCACTGGTGGGAAAGAGAGTCTCCGTGGCGAGACGTTCCCCGAGCCCCATCATCCCGCCCACAAATGCGTGCCAGACTTCAGCCAGTTTCAGTTCTGTTCGGTTCTCGACCGCAATGTGGAATTGGACTGAGCTCTGAAT
>JASLXP010000872.1 GCA_030740295.1 Planctomycetota bacterium | reverse complement strand
GTTGAATTGGTCAAGACGTTTCGCCTGGTCGAAGGCGAGCCGTTCCTGCGACTGAACTATCGTCTGCGCACTCGGTACGTGGGCGCGGACAATATGGCACTCAGGATCCACAACGTGTTTTCTCCCGGCGGCAAGTTCGAGCCGGAAAGCGCCCGCGCTTTCATTCCCATCCCGGCAGGGCCTCGCGCGGCTGTCTGGAACAAGTTCTATCGGCAATACACCGGCGGGTGGTCAGCCGTCGTGCGGGAGGAGACCAGCGAGGGTGTGGTCTGTCTCTTCGACTGGAACAAGATGTATCAGGGCTTCAACTGGAACGTTCCCTCCATCGAATGGTACTACCGCCCGGTCAGACTCAAACCGGGTCTGGTCTGGTCAGACGAGGTCATCATTGGGCCCACAGCCGGACTCGGCCAAATCGATCATGCAGATCGCACTGCCGTCTGGCAGACGTCTTTCGACGGCGGACATGTCACCATTCGGTTCTATGCATTCGTCAACGGCGACGCGATGTTGCAGCCGACTGTCCTTGGCTCAGACGGGAAGACTGTGCATGCTGCGGCGGGAAGAACGACGAAACTCGAAGCGGGCAAGGTGGCATCGGTGACGTGGGAGGTTCCGGACGGCACGACTCTGAAACAGTCCACGCTGAAAGTCGCGGTTACCGTTGGGAAGACGACGGCCTCGTTTCTTGCGAACCCGGCAGGCGTTAAGACCTTCTCCCTGCCGGTTCCGGAGCGGAAGCCGGTGGCGTTGGATGAAGAACCAATCAAGAGAATTCAGATTGCCAGGCCGCTTGACGGGCCGGAAATCCGAGGCAGCCAACCGGTGAAAAGTACGGACACCGGATGGGAGCGCCTGGAAGGAGAGAAGCGTCCTAAGAGTCACCCGCCGCCGGCCGAGATCGACCAGCGGCAAGTTACTCTCGATAGCGGTTCAGCATCTTACGGCCTGTACTACCCGTGTGTGCGAGATGACAAAGACAAGCCCTGGCGCCCCTTCGGAGAATGGGGCAGCGGGCTTGGCCTGGCGGATCCGGCCACCGGCAACTTCTACCGTGGCGGATTTTTCGATTTGGAGATCAACGGCGTCAGACTTCGCTCGGCCGTCCCGGACATACGGCTCGTTCGAGGTACGGGCAAAGCGGCCGTCGACTTTCGATGGGACATTGCCACTGCGACAGTTCACGTGCGTTTCACGGCCCTGGGCGGTGACGGAGCTCTCTACAGCGAAGTCGATATCTCCCCCAAGGGCCAGCTCAAAACCGTCATCGCCAGGTTCATCGCTTTTCCCGGCGGATTCCATGGCGAGCGCGATCGCCGTTTCAGGACCATCAAAGGTGAGTCTGGACACGGGAAGCCTTTGAAGTTTGGCCCGGACATGGGTTGGCTACTTCTCGCGGATCGATTGAAGAACCCCGGCACCGGTGCGGTAGCCCTGGCATTCCCGCCGGAACAGATTCAAGACGTCGAGGTCAAAGCGCCGAGCAATTACGGCGTCACCACAACGGTCACCTGGAAGCCTTCGCTCCGCCGGCTCAACTTCGTTCTCTGGACCATGTTTCGCTCGACGAACCAACGGGCCCTGGAGCGCATCCAGGCGGAACACGGCCCGGCCATGGCAAAGCTCAAGACTCCCGACCGGCTATTCACCGTCGGTAGAGAGGTGGCGCGGCCAAAGCCGAAGCCGGAAGGCATTCGTGTGCGCGTCCTGGAACTGGCGACGTTTGCCCACGGCGAATCCCGGTGGGGCCATCGTCACTTCGAAGAGCTGGAACGCAGCGAGTACCTTTACACTCACAAGTACGGCCAGCCCACGCGGTACGAGGAATTCCTGCGCCGGACGGTCGAGTCGTCCCGTTACGCTTTTCGGGCAGGCGACCAGTTCCGCTACTTCCTGCGCAATCGAAAGGACGTGCAAGTTCACCGGGCCTACAGGAACGTCTTCAGCGATTACCTGGCCAAGCTCTATGACTACGACTTCGTGGTGCTGAATGACTTTCCCCTGGACCTGCTTGACCCATACGAGCGGGATCTGCAGGCATACGTCCGGTCCGGCCGCGGCTTGGTGTTCATGGGGGGATACGGCGCTTACGGCGGCATGGGCAAAGGCTACGGCTCCTGGAAAGGTGCGGCCATCACCAGCCTGCTGCCCGTAAACATCGAGAGTGTGCCTGATTTCGTTGAGCAGACGGACTACAGGCAGGGGCTCTGGAGCCAGAAAATGCAGGGAAGAACACGCGAGTGTGCCTATCCCGATTACCGAATCACCATCGGCAACGGCTTCCAGCGTTTCGGGCCGATACTGCCCATCATGCACTCTCTCGATTGGCTCGGACGGGGCAACCAGGTTGTCCCGGTGCATGACAACCATCCCATCCTTGCGGGCGTGCCGGTGGAGCAACTCTCCCCCAGCTACCACCGCGTAACTGTTCGCGGGGCAGCGACGACCATCGCCAGAATCGGCCACGATCCCGTTCTTGTGGTGGACGCAATCGGCAAGGGGAGGGTGGCTGCGTTGACGTTCAGTGATGCGAGGCGCCTCTGGGTCTGGCGTCATACCTCTCAACTTTTCTCGCAGCTCGCGGATTGGGCAGCCGGTGTGCCGCCCAAGCCGATGGTAAGGCGCACGAACGTCGGCGCCTGGGGACGAGCGGTTGGCGTCGAGCTCGACAATCCGACGGCCAAGACGATCGAGTCCGATCTGATCGTTACTCAAGTCGGCGCAGGCGGACGGCGCGTGGGGAGGACGCTGACACCGGCGATTCCTGCGAGGTCGAGTCGTCGATTCCATCTCGATTTTGAGGATGCCCCACGATTCGCTTCAGGCGAAGTCAAAGTGGTCGCATCCTGGTCAGGCCACACGGCAACAACCTACTTCAGAGATCCGCCATCGTCCGCAGCACCGGAACTCGGAATCGACGACGAGCACAAACGAAACGTCCTCCGCAGGGAGACCATCAGTCCACGCGTCATTGTCGGGCAGCGCGTGCCAGGTGGCTCGACCGTGGTGGCTCAACTGATCGGCGAAGACGGTAGAGCCGTACGCTCATCAGAAACGCTCGCGTCTGGAGCATCGGACGGTGGCCTGCGCCTGCCCATCCCGGCGAAGCGCCTGGCCTACGGCAACTACGCCTATCGCGTGTCGCTTAAAAACGCGAATGAAAAGGAGCTTGCCGCCACGGCCATCCGGATCAAGGTCTGCCGGCTCGTCATCCCGGAGTACCCCATCCTGTGGTACGGGTACGGAGCGCACAGCCAGGGCGACCTTGACTGCTACATGACCCTTGGCTTGATCGAGCGTTTCAAAGAGCAGGCGAACTCGGTCTTCAGTATCCGTGGCTGGGGAGCGCACAACGTGGAGGAAATCTGCGACCGCTCTCTGGGCTTGGGAATTCCGCTTTTCAATTACTGCTTCTACTCGCCGGCCGTGCGCGGGGACGACCCCAAGTTCGGTCGCTCGCCGCACCACGAATCTCGCTTGAACGCACTCCGGGCCAAAGGGCTGGCACAGGCGCCCTACGCCAAACATCCGGCCATTCACTGGTTCTACATCGACGACGAAGGCACGGGCTTCAGTGAGACAGACTATGACAAAGAGCAGTACGAAAAGATCACCGGCAGGAAGTGGCCCGCGGAATTCAAGTCCGTGGAGGATCACCACAGCGTCGCCAGGTTCCACATCCGCGGCGGCAACAACGTCTGGAAAGCCGCTTTCGACGGGCTGCGGGAAGCGCTGCCTGACCGCACACATTTCTTTCTTCAGTCGGTCGGCAACGTCGCTGCCAACGGAGGCTGGATCTGGGACAACTTTCGCGACAGCGATATCAACTGCATCGACCTCTATCCGCCCGCGCCGGTGGATTACGGCCAGTGCCTCTTTTACTACAACGCCATGCGCTGCCTGGGCTACTACAACGGTAAGCCGGGCTGGATCCTCTTGGGCGAGTACCGCGAGACCTTCGAAATGATGCGCAGCCAGTGGTGGCTGATGCTGGGAAGCGGCCTGGAATCGTACGGCTGGTACGGCGCGAACTACGGCGGAGGACCTCACGGCATTGGCGCCGACCGCATCCACCGTATTGCTCCCTACGATCGACTGGCCATGCGGTACAGCAGCCTGCTGGCGCGATGGGATAAGCCGCGCAGCCGAGTCGCCATCTACTGGTCTCTGGCCAGTTGCGCCCGGCGCGGAGAAGACGAGGGAAGAAAGACCATTCGCATCTACGGCCGCGAGGTGGAAAAAGCATGCCAGGCCGCCGCTGTCGAGCTCTACCGCCACGACCTCTACCCCGACGTGATCACCGAAGCAGAAATCCTGGCCGGCAAACATGACCAGTACGATGCCATCATCCTGCCCGGCGTCACGTGGGACACCAGGCCGGTCGTGCAGAAGCTCACGGCCTACGCAAAGAGCCATCCACTCATGCTCGCCAAAAGCTCGACCATCAAACTTCCGGGCGCTGCGCCCTTCGACGCCGCTGCCTTGTCGAAAAAGTACCCACCTGAGATCGAGACGCCCGACCCGATGGTCCACGCTGAGCCGCTCACGGCCGGCGCCCAACGATACGTCATGGTCTACAACCACCAGGACAAAAATGTCGACGCGTCCGTCCTCATTCGCCAGCCGCAAACAACCGTCGCGTACGATGTCTTCAGCCACGCCTTCATCAAAGTCGCCAGCCAGAATGGCGCTTCCGTCATGAAAGTCCGATTGGGCGCCTACGACGGCAGACTGCTGGCTCTCTGTCCCGCCGCGCTGCCGGACATCAAGGTCGAGGTCAGAGATGGCACATGTGGTTCTGACATCTCTGCACAGATCTTGGCCGGCCTGCCATCAAAGAACGGCGTCGTCCCCGTCGAGGTGGCCGTACTGGATCCGAGAGGAAGTAAGACAGACTACGGGGGTTCATTCGCCGTAACCGGCGGCCGCAGCACTTACGTCATTGCCTCAGGGGAGAATGAACAGACAGGTCGCTGGACAGTGAGCGCAAAGGACCTCATCACCGGAAAAATCGCATCCGCTACATTCCAACTGACTCCGAAACAATGATCCTCTCATGGCTGATTCAACGAAGACACTTCGTAGCCGATGTCGCAGGGAATCGCGCTCGGATCAAGACCACGTCTGATGCACAGGGAGAACTGACATGAGCAATGAATGGACTTTCGAAAGGGCGAAACAACATTGGGCCCCGATGACGAAGGCTATCCAGCATGTGGGGGTGCCCGGCCATCAATGGCAGGCGGGTGTGCTCTGGGATGGGTCACTGGCATTCGGGCCCCTGGGAATGCGAGAGAATCCCGCGTTGGCAGATGAGTCCCAGGCTTTGGGTGACAATCGGCTCCACGTCTCTGTTGGCTTCGGCGATCCCATTTGTTTCATGGACCGCAGGGGTGACGGCTGTGATGCGATTAAGTTGTGTCTGGAAGAGGGGCGTTTGCCCATTCCGCATGTCGAGACGAAAGATGGTGACCTGTTGTGGCACGAGACCGTGTTCGCTCACCTCCTGGGTCGCACACCGGAAGACAGCATGCTTCCCCGTCCGGACGACCTGCTGGTCGTTCATGCGCTTTTCAAGGTGGTCAATAACGCCGACAGTTCACGTGAGGGAAATCTCTGCTTTTATTTTGGTGACGCGAGTTCGCTGCTGTTTGGATACAAAGTCGATACGGGTGACGACTTCAGCCCTTCTCTGGATCACAAATTCGAGGATTCGTTCGGCCTTGTGGGAAGCGAGGTCCGTTACGTCATTCCATCGCCTGACAGAGGTGACCTGGTATGGCACAGCGAGGCAGAAAATGTTCAGTCGACGAAGACTCCTCTGAAGAACGTCCTTCAGTGGCGAGTCCCGCTCGAACCCGGTGAGGAATCGGAAGTCGAGTTGATCATTCCTTACAGGCCCATCGAAGGCGGTACGGCAGAGAAGCTTCTGGAACTGGACAGCGCCTCGCTGCTGAATGAGGCACGCGCTTATTGGACAGAGTTGCTTGATGGCACAAGCGACCTGCTGACTCCGGACGACTTCGTCAATGACTACGCGGCCGCAGTACCGGGGCAGATGGCCCAGCAGATCGGCTACAGGCACAGAAGTTCGATCTGGATGTACAAGACGAGCCCGAACCACTACGAAGTCTGCTGGCCCTGCAACGCGGCAAAGGCCCTCCCCACCCTCGACCTGCGTGGCCTCACTCATCTGTCGCGTCCGGTTCTGCAGAGCTTTGTTGACCTCCAGACAGATGACGTTGGTGTTTTGCGTAGGGACAGGAGGAAAGAGTTCGGCAGATCGGGGGAGCAGGTGGCTGGTGAAGATTTCGAGCGGCGTCCAGGCTTTCTCGGAAACTTCGGCGACTGGACGGCCAATACCTTGCTCCT
>JASLXP010000871.1 GCA_030740295.1 Planctomycetota bacterium | reverse complement strand
CCCGTTGAAGTCCCGGAAGAACAGCGCCCTGTGCCCGCGGGTAAAGACTCCCTCGGCCGCCAGGTCTGGCAAATCGAATTCGACAACACCGGGCACCCCGGCGGCTACTGTTTCGAGGTCGTGGATGCCGACCCGGAAAGCCGCGCCCGGAGTTACTTCGCGGTCAACATTACCCCGGCCGAATCCGATCTCGACCGCATCGAATCGGAAGAGCTCGCAGCTCTCTTTCCCGGTATCAACGTCCAGGTCAAACGCTACCCGGCAGCCATCCAGGAAATCATCACGACCAATAAAACGGTCACTGAAATCTCGATCGCCCTGCTACTTCTGGCTATGTGTTTCTTTTTGGCGGAGACCATCGTAGCTGCGCTCATTTCTCCCAAACCAGTTCAAGAGACAAAACTGAAATGGATGCGGGCCTGAACAAATGGATCGGTGAACTTCTCAGCCGGCTCGTCGGCATTCGCGGTATCCGGCTGGACGACGTGGATGAGATTGGTGTCTTCTGGGACAGCCAGTTCGCTTCGCCCGCGCTTTTCATTCTGGCTGTCGTCGCGGTCACGGGTCTTGGCGTCTGGTCGTCTAAACGGGAGCAACAGCATCTTTCTTATTTCCGCCGGATCGTGCTTGGTTGCCTGCGGGGGCTTGCGCTGCTTTTCCTGGTGCTCTTTCTGTTTCGACCTGTTCTGAAGATGAGCTACATCGAGCACAGCAAGTACTCGATGGCGTTACTCCTCGATGACACCGACAGCCTCAACATTCGGGACGTTCGCATGGCTGAGCGTGACCTGAAAATCGCCGCGCGAGTCATCGAAGGCCAGAATTCAGAACTTCTCGCCACTCCGGTGAAAAGCTGGACAGGCGAAAATAAGGAGAAGCTCAAACGAATCCCACGATCACATCTCTTGAGAAAGACTTTTGAATCATCGATCGGCAAGCCTCTGTTCGAGACGCTCGACGCTTTTGATGTTCGCGTCTTTCGTGTCGGCGAAGACGCCCGGCAATTGGATGACAAGGAATACGATGGAGACCTCAAAAAGGCGTGCGCCTCCCTGAAGTTCGACCAGAAAGCGACTGAAGTCGGCGGGGCCATGCGTGCCTCTTTTCGCACCTATCACGGACGCAAGCCGTATGCGATTCTTTATGTTGGCGACGGCAGTTCCAACAAGGGCTCGCCCATTGCAAACTCGGCACGAGCCGTGGCCGCATCGGATACTCAGCTTCACCTGCTGCTGGTCGGCGTCGGCTCAGCGAAGGACGTTCAAGTCGAGTACGTGGATGCCGCGGACGTGCTGTTCAAAGACGAAAAGGCATCTTTTCGCGCGGTGCTCTCCCAGAGCGGCTGTGAGGGTGAGAGTATCGAAATTGTCCTCAAGGAGAACGGCCGCGTCGTGCACACCCAGTCGATAACGCTGGAAGGGCCTTCGCAAACGGTGAACATTGATTACGTGCCAAAGACCTCCAGTCCCAAAGGGAGCATGCACCTCTACGAGGTCACTGCCGAAGGTCTCCCGGACGAGGTCGATTCTTCGAACAACACGAAATCGAAGAAGACACGAATCATCGACGGCAAGATGAAAGTGCTCTACGTCGAGAACCTGCCCCGATGGGAATGGCGGGTCATGCGGGACATGATGCTCCGCGATCGACGGGTTGGCCCCGGCAATTACAAAACTCTTCTGATTCAAGCCGACGACCGCAATCTGAATCAGCATCCTTACTACGTCCGAGAGTTCCCCAGCGCGAAAGACCTGATGAACTATCACGCGCTCATAATCGGGGACGTTGATTCCCGGTTTTTCATGCCCGACCAGATCAAAGCCATCAACTCCTTCGTCGGCGAGTGGGGAGGCGGGCTGATGATGATTGCCGGCGACCGTTTCAACCCGGCGTCGTTCACCGGTCGCGGCAACGAGCCCATCGAAAAGATGATGCCCGTTCTCTACCGCTCGACTCGCAAGACGACGCTGACCGATGAGGTCGAGGAGCCGATGACCGAAGGGTTTGGCCTGCGGCTCACTCCATGGGCGGCGAACTACCGCTTCACCGCATTCGATCCCGTGCCCCGGCACAACCAGCAGATTTGGTCAAGCTTCGAGCAGTTTTACTGGCATGCGTCCGTCCGAAAGCTGCACCCAATGGCCGTCCCACTCGTGGTGCACGATTCCCGGAAAGACGAAGAAGGTCGCTTGCCCCTGCCGCTCATTGCTGTTCGCCGTTACGGAAAGGGCCAGGTTGTTTTTATCGGCATCGACGAGACGTGGCGCTTCCGAAAGGAAGTCGGCGACGCGTATCACCGTACTTTCTGGTCGCAATGCGTCCAGTATCTCGGCGTCACCCTCCTCTCCGGCACACGTCGAATCGAGATGCGGGCTGACAAGAAACGCTACGTTGGCGGCGAGAAAGTAAGCGTCGAGGCCACGGTTTTCGATCGTGAATACAAGCCCCTCACCGCAGATGAAATTGACGCCAAAATCCAGAAGCAGGGCGGAGAGATAAAGACCATCAAGCTCGCCCGCGCGTCGGAGGAGGGTCTGTTTCGCACCACTTTCGTCCCGGAAGATGAAGGCGACTACGTCCTCTGGCTCGAAGACAAGTACTCGGACGACAAAGCCAGTGTCGAACAGTATTTCAGTGTCCAGCAGCCCAACATCGAGCGCGACAATCCCACCATCGATTTCGATGCACTCTCAGAAGTCGCCGAATCGACCGGCGGCAAAGCCTGGCGTCTCGACCAGCTCGAAGAAATGAAAGAGGCCCTCGGCACTCAGACACGAAAGACCCCAAAAGTAGAACAGCGTCCCCTATGGAACACTTGGCTCGCGCTCTTGATGTTGACCTTGGCGTTGACTATGGAGTGGGGGCTGAGAAAGAAGTGGAATCTACGATGATCGTAATGCGTAATGCGTAATTCGTAATCAGAAAGACGCAATCCACCCAATCGGCCAATTCTGATTACGTATTACGCATCACGCATTACGAACTACGCATTACAGCTCTTTTCTGATTACGTATTAAGCAATACGGTTTACGATCCCCGATGTCTCTTAGTCGCAAACTCTCCTCCGCCCGGACTTTCGACACGCTTATTACTGCGTGCCGGGGTGGATTTGCATGCCTTTGCGGGCTGGCGGTGGTCTTGATGGTGGTCTTCTGGATTGACTATCGGGCGATGCATCTTTCCGCGGGACTGCGCGGGCTGGCCTGGATTGCGGTTCTTGGGATGCTGGTCTGGTTGGCGATGCGCTTCCTGATCAAGCCGCTTCAGGTTCCCCGCAGCGACGACGGCATTGCATTGCGCGTCGAATCGATCTTTCCGCCTCTTGGTGGACGGCTCATTGCCGCGGTTCAGTTGTCGCGATCGATGGATCAATGGGCTCGTAAAGGTGCCGGGCGGATTGTCGAATCCATTCAGGAACAGGCGGAAGCCCTGTCGCAGCCGATGCGCTTCAGCAACATCACGCCGCTGAAACCGCTGCGGAATACAATTGCGTGCTTTGGGGTGGTATCGGTGGTGTGGGCCCTCACCTGGTCTTCACAGAAGGAAGCCTGTTCGACGTTCCTGGATCGGATGCTCTTCGGAGACGCGGCTTATCCATCGCTGACCAAAATCGTTCGAGTCGAGCCGGGCGATTCCACAAATCCGTTTCTTGTGGTTCGGGGCGCGCCTGTCCCCTTTTCCACGTCCTTCGCGGGCATCTGGATTCCAAGTGAAGCGAAACTGGAAATCATCGATGACCGCAACCGGACTACCACCCTCGATATGGAATCTGAGGGAGGAGGTCGCTTCAGCGTTTCGTTGCCTCGCGTATCCGAGTCTTTCAGTTACCGGGCATTCGGCGGCGATACGTTTGCCGAAAATGATCATCGGGGCCGGAAGTATCGGGTCGAGATGCGGCTGCGGCCGGTGGCTTCGGTCAGCCTGGCGCTCACCTATCCTCCTTACACCGGTTACGCGCCTCGCCAGGTCGAAGGCGGCACAGCCAAGGTGCTCGAAGGAACAGCGGTGACGGTTCGAATCCAATCCAGCAAGCCCATCCAGATGGCCCGGCTCCGCTACCTCTCCGGATCCGATAAAGGCAAA
>JASLXP010000870.1 GCA_030740295.1 Planctomycetota bacterium | reverse complement strand
GTCGAGCCCAAGCAGGAGGACACACCGAAAATCCAGGAGCTGGTGTTTCAGGCCATGCTCCATCTCAAGAACAAAGATATTGTGCCCGAGCTGAAAATGGCTCTGCTCAGCGAAGACCCGCAGGCAAAGGTATACGCCGTTCGACTGCTGGCCCGGCTGCTCGGGCCCAAAGCATTCGGGCTCATCGAAGGCCAACTGAAAGCTGAAAGCCTGATCCGGACGGCAGCCATCAAAGCCGTTGGGGACTGCCAGCATCCCAAAGGCCGGGCAGCCCTCGAGAAGCTGCTCCGCGACCCGATCTCCACCAGCGACGACCACATCTTCATCCGTATGAGCCTGGTAAAGCTTGGCAGTGCCCGCGAGCTGCCGAAGCTGCTGGAAAGCCATCAGCGGCTCATCTCGGAGGCGCTCATGCTCGAGAAAGCAGCGAAGTACATCGACACCTTCGCCCTATTGGCGCGCAACCGAAATCGGACGAAATTCCTGTGGCAGCTTGAAAAGGAGCTTCGGACCTACTTCACCGAGCTGCCCGATGCCATGATCCCCATACTCGTGGATAACGTCGAGCGCAGCGAGCAGGATGAAGGTATCCAACTGGTCTTCGAGCTGGTCCCGCGCATCATGAGCCCCGAGCGATGCGAGACGTTTGAGCCGATGCTGTCTTCACGATTCCTCGGCCTCCGCCAGCTCGCCCTGCATTATTTTCTCAAATATGACAAGCCAAAGTTGAGAGAAACCGCGCTTACCTCGCTCCGGAATCACATTGCCAGCGGCCGCTGGCTGGATCGGCGATTGGCAGTGATGTACAGCTCTGCATTCCCGAAAGACGAGAGGTGGCAAATCCTCACAAAGGCCGCAAAAGACCCGGTCCTATGGGTGCGCATCGAAGCAGTCCGGGAGCTGGGCCGCTGGGGCACGGAAGAAGCGAGCCAATTCATCGAAAGTGTCTCGGCCTCGGCAAAGGAGCATCAGTTGCGTTTCACCTGCAGGGCGGTTCTCGCGGGTCTGTCCGAAGACCTGCATGGGCTTCGATGACCCAACCAGAGGATAGAACCATGTTCACATTTCTTGATCCTGAAAGAGATCTCTCAAAGTCCAGAGAGACCGCCGAGCGGTTGCTCAAGACGGTCCCGCTCGATGAAACTCAGGCCCGGCTCGTAGAATCACTTCAAGCCCTCTACACCGCGGTCGTATCCGATATCCTCGACAAGAACGGATTCCGGCATCAAGTCATGAGCAGCGCCATTCGGCCACTCTGGCCTGGGGCCGCGTTGGCCGGCGTGGCCTCTACGCTGCAGGTCGAGCCCTGCGATGGCCCACCACCTGCAGGCGAAGAATATCGCCTGCTGTTCATATCCATTGATTCCCTGACGCCGGGATGCGTGCTGATAACCAGCCAGGTTGATAGCTGCATTTGGGGTGAGCTCATGTCCGAAGCCGCCATCCTCAAAGGCGGCCGCGGCATCGTGACCGACGGATACGTCCGAGACACACCGGGCATCCTCAGCATCGGCTTCCCGACTTTCTGCAAGGGGATTGATTGCCGGGACATCCTGGGCCGGGGAGAAGTCACGGCCCTCGACGTGCCCATCGTGTGCGGCGGCGTCAACGTCGAGCCCGGCGATTTCGTGCTGGGTGATATCGACGGCGTGGTGGTGATTCCTCGCGACGCGGCGTCCTCTGTCATTGAAGAAGCCGCGGAAAAGGCCACAGCGGAGAATCTCGTCAGGGAAGCGCTTCGCAACGGGCTCTCGGTCACGGATGCGTGGTCAAAGTATGGAGTGATGTGATATTCGGGCCTCAGTACCGCAGCCAACGCAACTGAATGCTGAAAGAGAAAAAAACGTGACCCATAACGCCAAACGTGCCGATTTGGCAACAGCATTGACAGCCGCGGTGTGCGTGACGGTTTGCGCCGTCGGCCTGGCCTTTGGGGCAGACGAGCTGAAGGTGATCCAACAGCCGACGTTCTGGATCGTCGGGCAATGGGCCCGCATCATGGTTCAGACACCCGCTGATTGCGGGAAGCTGGCGGTGACACATCCTCAACGGCTCGTCCTGTTGGATCGCTGGCCGCACAGAGCAGGAGACAAGGTGCAGCGGTTCTACTTCCGTGCGAAGGCGCCGTTCAAGTCCGGCGACATGGTGTTCAAATCTGCGAAGCACACATTGGCTCTGCCCGTGAGCGTGTTGTCGTGGCAGGAGGTCCTGACCGAGAAGTTCGAGCGAGAGATCGCACCCGGTTGGTCGTGGACCGGCACGCTCAAGCTGCCACGGCTCTTCCCCATCGATGGCCAGGACGAAAGCAAGAGCGGCCTGAGCCATATGACGAAAGAGGAACTGGAAGGAGAGCGGGCAGGCTTTTCACGCCACCTCAAAGGGCGCGCAAACGAACAGATCGCCAGAGCAGAAGACATCGAGAAGATCTTCAACTCGTTACCGGCGAGCTGCATTCCACGCGCCGTTTATGTCAACAACCCGATCTACCAGTCTTTCAAAAACAAGGTAAAAGGATGCCCGGTATGCGGGGCGAAAATCTTCGAGGGACGCCATGCCTTCTACCCGTGGGTGCTGGACACGGAGAATCGGCCATTCAAGATTCAATGCCCTGAATGCGAGCGATGGTTTCCGAGTAATGACTTCTCCGCGGGCGACATGACCAGCGGCGAGTACCCGGACGATGGATGGGGTTACTTTGACGACCAGGGGCGCCCGTATTCTTTCATCGGGTACTACACAGAATGGAACTACAACGGGAAAATCCGTGGTGCCCCGTGGGAGTTTTCTACCTACTACCTGGCTTCAGGGGATCGGCGCTGGGGTCGTGCTGCCGCGGCTATGCTGTTCCGAATTGCGGAGCAGTACCTGAATCTCTCTTTGAACATCAACCAGCGTAATCGGTTTACCCGTGACCGCTCGTGGCAAGGCCGTTTCCCGAAGGACTCACCCCCTCCCAGCCATTCGAGTTGGTTTGCTCCGGGATTCTACACGGATGCCGTCTGGTCGATCAGGCGAGCAGACCAGTATGCAGTTTCGTTTGAAAGGATCTGGGATTACTTCGACGAGGAAGACCCTGTGTTGCTGAGTTTTCTCCAGGAACATCATCACCCGGAAATGAAGAGCATGCTCGATGTGCGGGGCTTCATCGAGACCGGCTACTTCCGCACCGTGGCGCAGGCCTTCTGGACTACAGCATCAGCGGCAACGGCCCCTCGGAACATACGATGGCGCTCAAAGTTGCCCGCCTCTTGAACACGCCGAAATCCATCGGCCTTGTGGATTGGGCTTTCAACAATTCCAGACACGGCATGCGTTACTACCTGCCCAACTACTTCTACAAAGACGGTTCGGGATACGAGTCGCCGGGTTACAACAATGCGCACTACGGCAACACCGCAAAGATGGCGGACCTTTTATCCCGGCTCGTGGAGCTCCGGCCCGATCAGTACGCAAAGGCTGGCCTCCCTCTGCTGACCGATAATCCCAGGTTCAAGGACATGTACGACCACAACATCAATCTCACGCTGATCAGCCGCACGTATGCCAACGTGGGAGACGACGGCGATCTCGCGACCACCGATCCCCTGCCCCTGAACGCGGGCGCCTCGCTGAAAGGAGGGGGATTCATTCGAGCGTTCGAGAGGTGGCCGGAAGTGAACTACGCCAGAGCGTTGTGGAACGCTGAAACAGATGCTCCCGTCAAGATTCTGAAGGACCCTGCACAGCGAGCCAGGGTCACCGAAATCGTGAAACGTGAAGGGCCTTACTTGGACCTTCCCAGCCAGGTGCTGGACGGTTTTGGCCACGTGATCCTGCGCAGTGGAAAAGACGACGATCAGCGGGCGCTCTGGATGCGTTACGGAACCATGTACGGCCACGGTCACCACGACGGCCTGACCATTGGCTACGAGGCGCTGAAGCGGACGTTGCTCCCGGAGCAGGGCTACAACCGCGGCCCGGACTACCGCACGGAATGGGACATGAACTGGGCTATCCACTACGCCGGCCGGATAGTCGGAGCAAAGGGAGAACCCATCGATAAATGGGGTCAGCAGGCGCGCGCTGGTGGCAGCCTTCGACTGTTCGGAGACGGCGGCTGGGTAAAGATTGCGACAGCCGGGCGACGCCACTTCAAAGAGGCCAAGCCGCCGGACCTCCTGGAACTGTCGGACGCCCTGATGCTGGAGCGCACCATCGTGCTGATTGATTTGGGACCCAAGCATTCCTACGCGGTGAGTATCTTCCGCCTGGAGGGAGGAACGGACCACTACCTGAGCTTTCATGGCCCCCGTGGTACCGCCGAATCGACTGGGTTGAAACTGACCGCACAGACCGGCGGAACCCTGGCAGGCCAGGACGTACCTTACGGACAGAGATGGAATTCGGAGTGGACCAAGAAACATCCTCATTTGATGACGTTCCCTTTCCTTTACGACGTGAGCCGAGCCGAGTCCAAAGGCCCATGGAACGTGCGATGGGACTTGGAGAAATACCCGAACGTGCATCTGCGTCTGCACTCCATCGGCACGGGCGGCCAGGTATCACTAAGCAAAGGCAAACCGCCTGGAGGCGGGGAGCCATACGAGCTGCAATGGGTGATGCAACACACCAGCGGGACCGAGCCGCTTGCTACTCAGTTCGTCGAAGTGTTGGAAGCCTACGAAGGCCAGCCCCTGATCACCGAGGTGCGTCCGCTGAAAGTGACGACCGCGGACGCCGCGTCGCAGCGGCCGGTCGCCTTCCAGGTCGTGAGCGGCAAGCGCGTGGACACCATCATCCATTGCCAGAATCCTGACGTACCCGTCCTGACCAGCAACGGCATCACAATGCGAGGCTCCTTTGCAGTCTGGTCGGAAGAGGACGATCAGACGAAACGCGTCTTTCTGGCCGGCGGCACAGAAATCGCCAAACGCGGCAAGCGCTACACCGCACAGTCCAGAGCGTGGACAGGCAAGATCGTCTCCGCCGATTTCCAGAAAAAGAAAATCGTCGTGTCCCCGGCCCTTCCGGAGCCGGAGAAGCTGGTGGGCAGGTATGTGCGCATCACCAATCCCCAAGGCAACGACGCCACACATCAGATCGTCGGAACACAAGTCGTGAAAGGCGGCGTGGAGCTGACGCTCCAGTTGGACCCACGCATCGGCGAAGGCCCTGTCAAGGAAGTTCATGCAGACGGCGTCACCTCCGCGGTCGACCTCAAGTTCGCGGGCCTGTACTACCACGGCAAGACGCTGAGCAACGAAGACCACTCGATCACGTACAAGATAAACGGCGTTCAGAGATCCAGGGCATACATCAACGGAGAAACGCACCCAAAGACCACGAAGCAGACCCTGAGCGGTGAGTTCGACGACAAAGACGGCGACGGCATTGCCCGCTTCGTGATCTATGACTGGGGCCCCGGAGACACGGTTGCCATACCGAAAGTCATCTCGGTGAACTTGACTAAGAATTTTGGGACCTCGAAGCCCTGAATGGTTCCTGTTACGGCCCTGAATTGGGCTTGGTAGGTCATCCAGACGTTGACTTCCGCAAGGTCATTGCAATTTCCAACACCGATCATCATTGGTCCACCTTCGATACGGACAGAAGCCTGCCCTCGCCGGGGGCAAGTTTCAGCGGTACTTTCATGTAGAACTCATCTGTCTCCGTCGACACACTTTTGCCCGCAAAGATGTCCATCACCTTGGCCCGCTTCAGCTTCAACGGCCAGAACAGCCGGCAGGACACGGTCTCTTTTGTGTTCCTGTTGATGGCATAGACGTACCTGCCGTCTTTGCTGTCGTGAAGTGGTACCGGCTCGATGTCGGGGGATGCGCAGCGGACGTCCAGTTTGCCGACTTCCAGCGAACGGATCAGTCTGGCGTGTTTCTTGATGTTGCCGGCGACCTCGCCGATGGCGGCCAGGTTTTCCCCGTTCGGCTTTAACGTCACGGTATTGACCAGACCGGTTCCGAAACCTGCCTGCAGGCTGTAGAGCAGAATCCCCCTCGCTCCATAGGCCACGGCCAGATGCATCATGCCCCGATGCTGGGCAGGGCTCGGGTACTGGAAGTATGCCTCATGACCTTTGTCGCCGTTTGACGGCAAGATAGCCCAATAGGGCGTGTCGAATGAGGCGTACGAGATCCTCAGCACATCATGAAACGGCAGTATTCCCTTATAAATCAAGTGGTGGTGAATGCCGTAGAAGTGCTTCTTGATCCCGTACCAGCGGAAGATTCTGACTCTGGGGTTGAACTCCTTCCAGAAGAAATATTTCCCGCCCAGCCCGATCCCTTCGCCGACACAGCACGTCATCACTGGCTTGTCCGTCTTCTTCTCCAGTTCCCCGTACTGGGCCCTGTAGAAGTCCATTTCGGACGCGTGCGGCTCGTCCCCCGCGAGAGTGCCAATGACGGCGGGATGGTCCAGACCGTGGCTTCCCCTCTCCAGCACGGACACGCCGTATCTCTGGAATACGTCAACGGTCTCCGATGCGTAGGCGCCCGGAGCCACCACGATATTCAGATTGTGTTTCTTGAGCGTTAGAGCAACTGCGTGCAGGTGCGTGTTCCACCACAGGGGATTCTCTTCCTTCATGGCCTTCGGCATCTTATGCGTGTACGTGCCCACCGGGATAACCGGCGCTCTGTATTCGACTGGCTCCGTATCTTCGAAGACAGCGAAGGGGTACTTGCGATTGCTCTGCTCCTTTCCGTTGCAGAGGAAGGAGAGTTCCAGCATGTAGAATCCCGGTGGGATCCTCCCCAGATTGGGTTTAAGGCTCCCCTTGCTCTTCGCCTTCAAGATCGCCTTTGAGGTGGCCACGGTCTTGTCCGGGAGAGTCTCGATGGCGAAGTAGTATTGCGTGCCGTATTTCA
>JASLXP010000869.1 GCA_030740295.1 Planctomycetota bacterium | reverse complement strand
GAATCCATACTGGTTGACCCCCTGGTCTTGGAAGAAAGCCCCGCCGATCCTGGCGAAAGTGGGTCCGGCAAGTTCGATAGTGGTCGCCCGAGGTTCACCGTTGACGAAATCCGCCGCACCGGTGGGCGCCGTGATATCGATATCTCTAAAGGTCGAAGCAGATGCGCTTCTGTCCTGGTCCGCCTGCTGAACGAGGTCGTTCTGTGTGTCCGCGCCGCTGAAAGATCTAGCTATCTGCCCTATATCCTGACTCTGATTACCCGTACGAAAGACATCGGTCCCGATGCCTGAATTTATCGGCCGCAGGGGAAAAACAGAAGCGTTGAAGTTTGGCAGAAAGCCAATATTTGAAAAAGCCATGAGCGTGCACGGGCAAGGTCTGGGCGAGACATGTCTGTATCATTATTCGTAAAATCACGGAAATCTTTAGGACTCAGACCGTTGGATTGCGGCTTATTTGCCTGAGATAAGACCATGTCAGACTTGGAGTTCGATATTCATTTTGATGCAGAGAATTTCTCGGGGATGATTCCAATCTTCCCGCTGCCCGAAGTCGTCCTGTTTCCCAACATGCTCCTGCCTCTTCACATCTTCGAGCCGCGATATCGAGAGATGGTCCGAGCCGCCATGGCAGGCGATCAATTCCTGGGGATGGCGAAACTGCAGCAGGGGTGGGAGGACGACTATCACGGTGAGCCTCCCATTCATGAACGTCTCGGAATGGGCAGGATCGTCAAATGCGAAGAATTGGACGACGGCAGGTTCAATATTCTCGTTCTTGGATTACACCGCGTGGAAATCGTTGAAGAGCTTCCTGCCGACCCGTACCGCCAGGCCAGGGTCATCCTGCTGGAAGACGAAAGAGGGGACGCAGACGCCCTCGAATCCATTCGCCAGAAACTGAAAATTGAATACGACAAGTTGACTGGAATCATCGGCGGGCAACCGGCCATCGACAGCGTCGTCGAAAACCAGAATCTACCTGTTGAGTTTGTGGCCGACGCTGTCGCGTCCTCGTTGCAGATCGACCCCGAAACAAGGCAGCAACTGCTGGAAGAGCTCGAGGTGCTGGCGCGCGCTGGCAAGCTTCTTGAATGGATTCACACTCAGCTTCGAGCGCTTCGCTTTTACGATAAACTGGATGATTTTGACTCCGGCGATCCTCGGCTGAATTAGGTCGGTGACCTATTCCATTCTTGCCCGCAAACACCTGCTGTCTATACTTCGCCGCATTCCTTTCTGTCAGATTCTTTCCATGAACGAAAAACATTCAACGAGAAACACCATTCTCAATCTGATCAAGAAGAATGGTGAGATGACGATCAAGCAGCTCAGTGACGTGGTCGGAATTACTTCGATGGGAGTTCGGCAGCATCTGGCATCATTAGAGAAAGAGGAACTGCTGCAATGCCGCATGGAGCGTCAAAAGGTGGGCAGGCCGGCTCAGGTGTTCAGCCTCACGGAATCGGCCAACAGACATTTCCCTTCCGGTTACGGGCCGCTCGTCGTTGGGTTGCTGAAGGACCTGGAGGAACTGGACGGCTCGGAGAAAGTTCAGCAATTGCTCCAGAAACGCAAGGATGGCCTGGTGAGGGAATACAGGGAAAAAATGCAGAACGTAGATGGAAACGAACGCTTTGCTCTATTGGCCCAGATGCGCGATTTGGATGGCTACATGAGCGAAGCTCAGAGAAGCAAGGATGGGAAGCACTGCATCGTCGAGCACCATTGCCCGATATCGGAGGTGGCCAGGGCATATCCTGCGATCTGTGCCATGGAGCACGAACTGTTTGAAGAGGCCCTCGACACCCGGCTGCAGCGGCATCATCACATGGTGAACGGCGACAAGTGCTGCAAATACATTGAGGAGTAGGGGCAAGGCGCGGAGCGCATTCCCCACAAGGCGCCAGCGTCTCGCTGGCTTTACCACGTACGACCTTCGGTCGCTCAGCGAGACGACGGTGCCTCCAGGCAGGCGCTTGCGCCGCGTCTCGTCCTACTCCACGAAAGGAAACAGCCGCGCCTTCTCCTCTGCCGTCATGGGCGCGCCGTATTCACAGGGCTCGAACGCTTCCGCGTACTGCACCGCTGCCCCGCGCTCCTCGCCGAATTGCTGCTGCAACTCCTCTCGATAGAGATCGGCCAGCTCGGCAAAGCTGGGTTTCCAGGTCTCACCGAGCCACGCCCGCCTTTCGTCTTCGTCGGCGGGTACTTCATCTTCATTGCCCTTGTTGTAGGGCAGCCATTCGTAGAACTGGGATTTGTGGCAATGCATCATGTCCACTTTCTTTTCAATAACCGAATCGATATCGACAACCACCTTTGCCTGAAAAGGGAGCGGCACCTGAAAATGATCCGAAAGGTAAACAATCACAGGGCTCTTCCGCAGATGCGGCGTCAATGGGCAGACGCCGGGCACAGTCACCGCGTAAGAGGCATCCTGAATCAGTTGAGAGGTGTACCGATGATCCGGGTGGTAATCGCACGGCCGGTGGGTGGCGACCATGTCCGGCTCAAATTCACGGATCATTTCGATGATTCGTTTTCGGTACGGAAGTGACGGTTCGAGCTCATTGCTCTGGATGTCCATGATGACATATTCGATGTCGACGGTTGCCGCCGAATTCGCGGCCTCCTGCGCTCTGATTTTGGCAAGCTCGACGCCGCCGATTTCATGATGGCCGGTATTGCCGTTCGTTACGCTCACAAATCGCACGTGGTGACCTGCACGGGCATAGAGCGCGGCGGTGCCGCCAAACTTGATCTCACAATCGTCAGGGTGCGCGCCAAAAACCAGAATTTTCAGAGGTGTCGACATTGGGTTGCCTCGTTCGTTCTTAGATGAAAACGGAAGTTGTGGTAAGTTTTAAAAGTCATCCGACGACAACTTTCCACCTTACAGCGGCGCAGAACGTTCTTCACCCAATGCTGTCCATTTTTATGCGTTCTTACATCAGCAGAGAACCTGATCGTAACAAAGGTCTTTCGCTGACCGAGATTATGGTTGTTACCGCCATTATTCTTGTCATGGCGAGTATCGGTACGGGCCTTTACATCAGGGCAAAATCCAGCTCAGATGTGACGGCCTGTGTCGGCAATCTGCGCAATCTTTCCCAGGCCGTGCAGCTCTACTTTGTTGAGAGCAGACGGTTGCTGTCTGACATGGTCCCCATCCGGGCGGGGCTGGGCGATTACGGTGTGACCATGGCCACGCTGCTCTGTCCTGCAGACAGGCGAACCGACGCGAGGGACAGCTATTCCCGCTCGTATATCGGCCGCCGGAAGAACGAAGCCGATGACCGCCTGATTGCCACATGTGGCAGGCACATGGGAGGCACTAAGGCCACCATGCTGCTCATGAACGGCACAACCCCGGTCGCCAAGGCCCGCAGCGTCACCTACTCCCCCAACTCCGGCAGCCGGCCTCTTGCTCCGGGCGCGGAATTCGGTAACGGGACATTGACTACCGGAGATGGCAGCAAAATCATTTTGTCGGACCTGTCCAAACTGCCGGACATTCCTGCCCCCGGTATCAAGCCGGATTTGCCCTTGCTTGTGGCGTCATACTGGGAGGAGCCCTACTGGAAACTGATCCTTTACCTGCCGGCAAATCACATCGGCAAATTCACCATCACAGCCACTGAATGGACCAAGATTGAAGTTCTCACGGATATGATAAAATCGGAAGTGTTCAACGGTGAAGGTGTCGTGGAATTGGCGACCGTGTCCTCCGAGGTCCAGGCAAGGGTTCAGAGTGTCGGAGGGGAAGTGTCCTTCCTTGAAAACAGAACGAACCGGAGCGACAGCCTTACATCCGGGTCTGGTCGGTCCGTGAATCTTGAGGTCTCCTATCTGGAAACCTATATGGAAGGAATTGAGGACGCGGTCCAGATGGAAGAAGAATATATGGCAGAGATGTAGGAGGCGAGATTGTTGAGCTCTTCAAGCTCGACAATCTCAACAAGCACTTCTATCCCAGCCGGTACGACCACCATTCCACCTCCTCCTCCTCCCTGAGTTGGATGCTCATCACCAGTTCCGAGGAAAGCTCGAATCCTCAGGACTGTTCACCCCAGGAGGTCCTCTTCAGCTCATCATGAACTGTGACGCAGAGGTTCGGGCCGAGGCATTCGATATCGTGCACGAGCTCGTCACCGTCCTCGATCGGTTTGAGCCCGAAGTGATGCGTGCCGGTGGAGACAACGTCTCCCGGTTCGAGTCGAAGGACTTTCGTCACCTCAACAAGAAGTTCCGGAATATGCCGATCCATGTCGCTTGTGGAGAGGTCGTGACGCAGTTCTCCATTCACATGCATCTGCACTTTCAGATTATTCGGCTCGGGCACTTCGTCTTTGGTGACAATCGCGGGCCCCATGGGGCCGAACGTATGCCAGCTCTTGCCAAGGAAGAAGCCCCCCGGCAATCCCCTCGCGGAAGCGTCAATGAATTGCGTGTAACCGAAGACCGTTTCCATCGCGTTTTCCTCGGTGAGGTATTCGCCAGTCTTGCCGATTACGATGGCCAGCTCGGGCTCGAAGTGAAACCAGGAAACGTCTGCAGGCGGGAGCACCACGGTCGAACGATGGCCCATGACGCCGGTATTCGATTTGAGAAATGCGTTGAACGTCCCACGTTCCGGCTTCTGAGGCTCGAGGTAGTTTCCCGCGAGACACACCAGTTGGCCGGGCCGCGGCATGGGCGGACAGAACGTCACGTCGGCGATGGACTGCGGGTCGCCTCGCTCTGCTGCGGCTTCGATCTTCGGGCTGATTTCATCCCATTCCGTGATGACGATCTCCATCATTCGCTGAGGGCTGTGATAGGACTCCCCCTCCAGCGCGGGCATCACGTCAATGATCTGTTCGTCACGCAAAACGCCAAGTTGATAATCGCCGTAAAGTGCAAGCTTCATATTCGCTCCTTATGGATAATTTGAGATTTATTCCCTCAGTTTCCGGCAGGATACATCTACACGATGCAATGTCATCTGGCAGATCACTCGGACGCGACCGCAGAAGCCGATTCCCTCCACTCCCTCAGACAATCGATGGGATAATCGGTCAGCAGGGCGTCGGGGCAAGCATCCAGGATCCTGCGCCAGTTCTCGGGCTCGTATTTCAACATGCAATGGCCGCATGAATAGATTTTCTTTCCTGCATCATGTGCCTGCTCGGCGAGATCGGCGCTGAAAACGAAACGGCCATAGACCCACTCCGAAAACTCATCCTCCACCGCGCCCTGCCACTCCTCTTCATCATTGGCCACGCACGCGACGGGGAACTGTTCATCCGCTTTCTTGAATCGTTTGCGGAGGTCGAGATTCCTGATCATCGGTCCGATGCCGACAACGCTTTCTCTCATTTCACACTCGTTCACGAGCCGGCAGACCTCGAACTCGATGCCTTCGTCTGTGTCTTTCACATCCAGCGCAAGGGATACCGGGACGCGGCTGTGCCCGCGAACCAGCTTGAGCGTCTCTTCAAAGGTCATGATTTTCTGGCCAGAGAACTCTTCACCGAACCATTGGCCGGCTTCGGCAGCTTTAAGTTCTTCAAGAGTCAACTCTCCTGGCGGCCCGCTCGTGTCCGTTGTGCGGTCAACGGTGCGGTCGTGGACGATGACAAGCTGACGATCTTTCGTGAACCGCAGATCGATCTCGAGGCCAAAACCCATGCTGAGTGCGGCCATGTGGGCTGGCACCGTATTTTCGGGCGCGAATTCGGCCATCCCGCGGTGAGCATGAATGATTGGAAATTTCATTGAATCACTTCAGGAACACATTCTCTTCATTTTATTGAAAAACGCCCTGCTCTCTTCTTCATCTTTTATGCGCGTCACTTCGCCTTGTTCTGTTTCTTGAAGCCCTGCTCCGACAATGCACTGAGCTCCTCTCGACGCTGCAATAAACGCAGGCCCTCCGATATGATTTCTTCTTCCGAATTGAATCGGCCCTCCGCCAATGGTTCATGAATAAACTGCTGAAGTTCATGCAAGAGTGTTACTGACATCGGAACTTCCAATCTGTACCAGGAGCGGATGATTCTAGCAGACAGGCATTACTGCTCGCTCCCCTCCGTCTTGCCGTCTTGCCAACAGTCCATCGATTTCCTTAAGCGCCTCGCTCCGTTACGCTGGCCTTAAGGACCTTGGCGTCCGGCGTGTATCAGGCTTCAGTGACTACTGCCAACATTGGGAGCGAAAATGCATCGGTGGATATTTCTATTAACGGCGTTCAGTGGTTGGACAATGGGCGAGGAAGGAGAAGTGGCCTCTGAACCCTCATTCTGGAAGGGCGGTACACTGGAGATTTACGAAGAGAATGACAGGGTTCGAAAAAGCGATCGCAATTATACGCAGGGCTTGCGCATCACCTTTACGACGGCGGACAGACAGATGCCCAACTGGGTGGATAAGATTCCTTATATCGATAAGGAAAACTACACGGCCAACCTGAGTCTGTTCATCGGGCAGGATATCTACACGCCCCGCGACATTACCATCCCCACGCTGACGGTGGATGATCAGCCATACGCAGGGTGGCTCTACGGCGGATTTGCGGTGAATCGCAGGAACAACAGAAAACTCGACCGGATCGAGTTTTCATTTGGTGTGGTCGGGCCTGCTTCGTGGGCCGATGAAGTTCAAACGGAATGGCATCGTCTGATCGGAGTGGAACTGCCGGAAGGTTGGGGGCATCAATTGAAGAACGAGCCGACCATTAACATTACCTACCACCGCAAATGGAAGGTTCGCGAATTGGAGCTGCCGCAGAAGCTTGTGGATAGAGCTTTCGAAGGACAATTCCTGCCTCATGTCGGATGGGCTCTCGGCAACGTCTACACCCACCTTAACGTGGGCAACACCATCCGCTTTGGCTACAACCTGCCGGACGATTTTGGCCGCGGGACGATTGGCCAGGGCGGCCCGCCGGCTCTCGGCGTTCTGGAGAGGCGATCAAATTGGAGTGTATACCTGTTCGGCGGGGTCGATGGCCGGTTCGTGATTCGAAACATTTTTCTCGATGGCAATACTCTCACAAACAGTCACAGCGTGGACAAGGAGCGTTTCGCCGGTGACCTCAAGTTTGGGCTGGCGGTGGGGTGGAAGAGATTGTCGATTTCTCTTACCCACGTCATCCGGTCAAGAGAATTCCAAACGCAGCGGTCGCAGCATGAATTCGGATCGCTGAATATCGGGTACAAGTTCTGAGATGGCGGTTCCCGAGGATTCGGAGGAGTAAACCGAGGAAAGCTCAGACCGATTTCCGCTCCTCCGTTCTTCTCTTCAACTCTTCTCTCTTTTCTTGCTGCCCTTCAATCCTGACACGGCCATGATGATTCCACCTGCCACCGTGCCTGCGATTGAGAATGGGACTCCTGCGGCGACGCCGCCAAGAACTGCTTTGGCAATGGCCGGTCTCCATTCGTTCCCCGCCACCAGCTTTTGAATGAGTGCAACGCCGGCGAAAGACGAGAGAAAGGCCAGAGTGCATGTCACCGGCAGGCTTAGCCCGAGCGATGCGAGCTCGCCAACAAAGAACGCATTGTCGAGAAGCAGAATGGCCAACCCGCTTAGCGGATGGAGAAATGATTGACCCGAGGATTCTTCACCACCCTCAGGCTCAATCGGTCTGTCCAATGACGTTTCTTCCTTCGGTTCACTCATGGCTGTATTCAAGTTAACGGTGTTAGAGACCTCCGAGCACCTTCTCTGTCTTGGACAGTGTCTCCTCAATGTCGGCATCCGTATGCGCGACGGAAATACTGCCCTGCTTGGTCGCCAGAGGGAAATGATAAATGCCTTCTTCGATCAGGGCTTTGCGGTAGCGCACGTCGAGCTCCATGTCGTGGTGTTCGGCAACATCATGCCAATCTTGTGGCTGATGGTCCATGAAGTAAACGCAAAAGGCGCTGCCTTGTCTGATGACGGACGCGGTCATCCCTTTCTCTTCGAACAGGGCGGTCAGGCCCTGTTCGAGCTTTTCACCGGAAGCGTAGAGATGCTCATAGGCACGTCCACCGTCTCGTGCCAGCTTTTCGATCGTGGCGATGGCAGCCGCCACTGGTATCGGATGCGCGTTGTAAGTGCCCGCGATTAAGACCTTCCTGGCTGGATCAGGATGAATGAAATACTGCATCAGATCGCTTCGCCCGCCGATGGCGCCGATCGGGTAACCGTTGGCAACCGCTTTCCCAAAGATGCAGAGGTCGGGCATGACGCCGCAGATGGCCTGGTATCCACCGAGTCCGTGCCGGAAACCTGTTTTGACTTCATCAAAAATCAGAACGATTCCATGCTGATCGCAGATTTTCCTCAGGCCCTCAAGATAGCCCTCTTCGGGCATGACAATACCGATGTTCTGCAGGATCGGTTCCAGGATAATGCACCCGATGTCACCGCTCCTGGCAACGTGTTCCACAGATTCGAGGTCATTGAAATTCACTACATGGATGTCTTCCAACACATGCTGCGGGATCCCCGCGCTGATTGGTGCGGTCCTATATTCACCCGGTGACACTCTCGGCCCGATGGCATCGAGAGGCGTCATCACGTTCACGGCCACGTCGTTGTGCCAACCGTTGTAGCCGCCCTGCATCACGATGATTCCGTTTCGTCCCGTATGTGCCCTCGCGATGCGCACGGCATGGTATGAAGCTTCGGAACCTGTGTTGGTGAGCTGCACTTGATCCACGGACGGCACACTTTCGCAGACGAGCTCGGCCAGTCGCCCTTCAAGGCTCGTGGGGCCTGCGCCCATGAGCGTTCCCTGTGTTGCCAGGACATCCTGCACGGCAGCGTTCACGTCCTCGTCGTTGTGACCGAGGACGTACGGCGCGAAGCCGGCGTGGTAATCGATGTATTCGTTGCCATCCACATCCCAGACGCGAGAGCCATTGCCTCTGACGAAAACGATTGTCGGTTCGACGGCCCGGTTGAGTGAGACGACACCGCCAGGAATGCGTTTTCTGTTCTCTTCAAAAATCTCACGACTTCTGTTTCTGTTCATTTTCTGATATCCCAGGAAGTTGCCGACGTGCGAGCACGTATTGCCCGCCTTATGGTCGGGTATATAATCCGGCCTTTCAAATACCTGCCTTATCCGCGAGGGGAAACGTGGGTTCCCCCCTTCATACAATCGACGCTCAGTGGCTGGTGGACTGCCAACTGTAGCCCATGTCTAACCCAGTAAAACAATATCTCTGGAGACAGAAGATCCATCGGGGCCTGCAGAAGCATGCCGAACGATGGAAGATGTTCATCGATGGTGAGCACTGGATCTGCCCCTATTGTGCGGACATCGGTTTCCGTTGCACAAACGAGAATATGCTTCAGGAGCAGATTCTCGATCACTTCTCAAACGATTGCGATAACTGGAAAGCCGGTAAAGGCGAGATGCTTCAGCCTGCCTCGCTCAAACAGAGAGCGGAGAAGACGGCCGTCCGTTTCAGATTACAGAAGCGGCCCGTGTGGCGGATCTACGATCTCGACAACCATTGGTACTGTCCATACTGCTCAAAAGTCACCGAGATTGAGAGGCCCCTCGGAAACAAGATATCCGACGACTTGATCGAACGGGTGAATCTTCATCTGCGTTCGTGTACGCAGGCGAGGAAAACTCTGCCCAAGGAAGTGCCGCTGGAGTCCATTCGTGAGGCGGTCCAGAAATCAAATCGGTTGAAAGGACTGGTCGCGTCGATTCGTTCACAGCTTGCTGCCAAAAATGAGCTCTGGAGCCAGTGTGATAAGGACGGGCATTGGGTGTGCCCATACTGTGTCCGGGTAATCGATGATATCAGTTTCATGAACACAGAGGTGACGGTCTCCATTGTACCAGGACACATCGCCGACCATCTGATGACGAACTGCCCGGAATTTGAGAGGAATTCCAACCTGACCCGCGATGCGGAAGAATTCAAACAGATGGCGCAGGAGATACGGGAGGGCAAACGGGCCCGCAACGAGATGGAGGAGTTACAGGGCCAATTGGATTCTGCACAGGCCGAATTGGAGACCGCGGTATCAGAGCTGGAACGTGCAAAGGAAGTGCAGCGTTCGGTCTTGCCTTCATCGATGCCCGAAATCGTTGGATTTGATATCGCATGCACCTACCAGCCTGCGGCACAACTCGGTGGGGATTTCTATACATTTATTGAAGTGGATGACGACCACCTCGGATTTCTTGTGGCGGATGTTTCCGGTCACGGTGCCGACGCGGCCCTGGTGATGACCATGGCCAAGAAGGCGTTCGACCTGCGAGGACCTGACAACTGTTCCCCTCAGCAGGTTCTCAGCCTTATTAATCAGGACATCTTTGGCGACCTGCAGGGCAAACATTTCGTTACCGCCTTCTATGGGATCCTGTCTTTGAAGGAGCACTCGGTGGCGTTCAGCCGAGCCGGCCACAATTACCCACTCGTCCACAACCCCACCCGGCGGCCAAGTATCTCTATACTCAAGTCCACCGGCTCGGCGCTCGGTTTCGGACCAAACGAGATCTTTGAAAGATCCATCGAAGAGCGCGCATTGCCCCTGCAGTCTGGTGACCTGCTGCTGGTCTACACGGACGGTCTGGTCGAGGCCAAGAACAGGGAAAACGAGGAATTCGAGCTCCCTTATGTATGTGATGTACTTAAACAGAACATCAAAGCTGGCGCGGAGGAAGTCATACAGGCGATCATGAGGGCAGTTACCGAATTCTGTGATGGACAACCCCAGGAGGATGACATCGCTCTGATGGCCATTCGGTACACGGGCTCGAATAATGGCGAAGGCGCGGACAATTCCTAGATGCGCTCTTCGAGCGTTCATTTTCTAGAATGCGAACATGCTGTTCAAGAAATGGTCCATGGCCAATTACAGGACAGTTGCCCGAACAGCGGCGCCTAGACATCTGAAATCAACTTTCCGCAGAATATAAACAGTTGATGCAGGGCAAGTTAAGGAGATTTACTCCAAAAAGTGGGAACATTGACTTCAACATTGGTAACAGCTTTGCGCTCTGGGAGGTCAGCTTCAGCACTACGGCTGGTGTTGAACATTTCACCTGTTCCTCTCAACCCAACCCGAGGAGGTCGCAAAATGAGGAAGTCGCTCGCCAAACTCACCCTCGCCGCTTTATTCGTTGCACCTGTGGCTTACATCTTTGCCGCGTCCGATACTTCAGACGTCACCGTTCGAGTGAAGTCCGTCGATAAACTCGTCGTCACCGATGGTGGAACCATCACTCTCGACGGCACAGCCGGCTCCAACGCCATGTCCGGTACAGATGACACAACTGCCGTGCTGAATTACACGCATAACAAAAATGCGAACAAGAAAATCACCGCTCAGGCAACGACTTCTCCTGCCGCCACGGGAAATGACATTACCTTGACCGTCGCTGTCCAGGACGGTGCAGGAGCAAAGACCGTTTACGACGACTCAGGTGCGGCCGCTGCACAGGACGTTGTTACTGGCATCGCCGCCGGAGCACTCGGGGGCAAGACCGTCACCTACTCAGCGAACTGCACGGCAAGCGGCACAAAGGTCGCCGCAGACCAAGACTTTAGCTTCACCATCACTTACACAAGTGTTGATGAGTAATCGAAAATGACCGCCTCCTCGAAGGAGCTCCTTCCGAAAGGAAGGGGCTCTTTTTTTGTACTCAGAATTTTTGACAGGTTAGGCGAAATGAACAAAATCTTTCATACTTCGGTTCAAGTTTCGAGAATACCGAGAATTCATCCCACAGGATGTCGAGATGAAGCTGAAGGTTACCAGTCTGTGTCTCCCGCTGTTCGGTCTGCTCTCAATTCTTGCAGATTCGGATACCTCGCGGGTAACGGTTAGCGTAAAGGCAGTAGACAGACTGGACGTCACTGACGGCAGCACCTTAAATCTCGACGCGGCTCCGGGCGAGAATGGCATTGGTCCGGTCACCGACTCCACCGCCAGGCTGAATTACACCCACAACAAGGATACAAACCAGAAAATCGTGGCGGAGGCCAAAGCCGGCGATGCCCCTGACCCCTCATCCAACGACATCTCCTTCAAGGTGTCTCTCCGCGGTGAATCCAAAACACTCTATTCCGATTCGGGGGCAACCGGGCCCCAGGATGTCCTTACCGACCTAGAGGCCGGCACGCTGACGGACCAGACCGTTTCTTATACGGCAGAGTGCACCTCATCTGGCACACCTGTCACCGAAGACACCAATTTCAATTTCTCGATCACCTTCACGAGTGTCGACGAATGACCCCATTCCGGGTTCTCCTGTCTTCAGCCATCATCCTCCCCATCTCATTGCTGCTGGCCGCAAAAAGCGATACCGGCAACGTCCGCATCAACATCCGGGAGGTGGACGCGCTCGACGTTTCTAATCCCGGTGTCATCTCAATGGACGGCGTATCTGGCTCGAACATATTCAACGGCACCAGTGCTTCGCCGGGTAAGCTGAACTATTCTCACAACGGCCCGAAAACCAAGAAGATTTCAGCAGAGGTGCGGCCGGCAGGTAACCCATCAGGTCACGATATTTCGCTGACGATAAACGTCGCCGGCGGCGCTGGGATTCAGACGATTCTCTCTAATGGAAATATCCAGGGCGCGAAGACCGTCCTCTCAGGAATCACACCCGGCAAGGTGACGGATAAAGATGTCCAATACGCGGCTACCTGCACGACAGACGGTACTCCCTTGGACACCGATACGGATTTTGTCATTCGAGTCACCTTCACGACCACCGAGTAATTCATGCGTTGGATTCTACTCCTCCTGATGCCGGTGTTTTACTGCTCCCTTGCGGCGCAGACGCCATCCATCAGAGTCAGGGGCAACTGGTCTGAACGTGTGAACGAGGCCGACCTCACCGCTGGCGCGGGCAGCGACCTCGAATCCACCTACACCAGCACGAATGGCCAGTACACCCTGAGAATCACCGGCTTCGGAAACACCGCCGTCCAGGACGCCTGGCGGGTGGATGTCAGAAAGAACGACACAAACTGGGATACGGCTCTGAAGCTGTTCGTGAAACGCACTTCAAACGGGTTTGGCACGGGAACGGTATCGGGAGGAACAACGTTCCAGGAAGTCACCAATACAGACAAGACGTTCTTCAACGGAAGTAACGACAGATCTTTCCTCCGCGTGCAGGCGAGAGTCACCGGGGTCTCTTTGACCATCCCCCCGGCGGTTTACAGTACAGCAATCGTCTTCACGATTGTTGACATCTGACGAGAAACGTGGATACAGAAGCGAGACAGATCTTTTCATTGAATCTGAGGAGTCTTGCCATGAATCTGCCTGCAAAGGGATGGTTCTTTTATGTCTGTTCTGTCTTTCTGGGGGCCCTGGTTCTTCAGAATGCTCATGCAGAGATTACAGTCATCGGCGGCCTGACCCGTGAAAAGGTGGTTGCCGGTGGGCAGACCTACGAAGGCATCATCCAGCTTCGTAACTCAGGCGACACCCCCATCGAGGCGAAGATCTACCAGACCGATTACACCTTCAGTGCGGATGGCAAGAATCTGTTTGGAAAACCCGGTGAACTGAAACGTTCCAACGCCAAGTGGATCAAACTCAGCCACAACTTTCGGGTCATTCCGCCCAAAGAAACAGTCGCCCTCAATTACACTATTACCGTGCCCGGGGAAGGCGACAATGTCGGCACTTTCTGGTCCATGGTCATGGTGGAATCGGCAGGCAAGCCGCCCGAGGTGGAAAAGGAGAAAGACAAAGTCGCCATCGGCATCAAGCATGTCATGCGCTATGGAGTGCAGATGGTGACGCACCTCGGCGACCAGGGAAAGGTGAAGGTAAAAGTAC
>JASLXP010000868.1 GCA_030740295.1 Planctomycetota bacterium | reverse complement strand
CCGTATAACGGTTTAGCAAACCGCCGCCTTCAGCCACTCGGCCACCCCTCCGGCTACATAGATCATTAACTTATGGACGCCATCACCACGGAGACTTTGCTAATTGGTCACAAATGGGACACAAGTCCTAGTGAAAGACGTCCGTATTCGTTCCTTTCATGTTCACGAAGTGCCTTCGAAAGCTCACTATCAACTAGCACGGCGGCACTCTCCTGCATATCTGGCAGAACATGGCCGTATAGGTCAAGCGTATGTGAGACCTTGGCGCCCTACCCTTAGTGATGCGCGTGATGACCTGTGGTCAACTTGGCACGCTCTAGCACCAGATGACGCCAAGAACTTCAAGTTTGACGAAGATGACAGCGAGGAGGACAGCGAAGACACCTCTGAAGAGAAGGAAGAAAAATTGCGCATCGACCGAATGCGGCATTCGATCTGGTATCGGCGTGATCCAGAGGCTGCACTGTCTGAAGGCTGGACTTCTCGTCACTATGTAGGAGGCGATAGGGAGGGGCTGGTAGAACAAGTCGCCGCCTACCTTGAGCGTCCCTGGCTGCGACACCCGACACTTGACTGGATATTTTTGGGCGCTCTCTTGTTCTTGGAGATTTGTACCTTCGGCGAAGCAATTAAGCGTGACATTGCGCCCGCGAAGCGTGACTTCTTGGGTCTCAATCCAGCCTATTTCAAAGCCAAAGGCAACATTGAAAAGATGAACACTGAGTACCTGAAAGCAGGTCTGCGGAGACTGGTAAATAAGTTCATTGTGTTGGTTGCTCTGGTAGGTAAGGACAAGCCGGACTTGATTTTAGTGGGCATTAGATTGGTGGGTGACATGGATGGCCGCGAAGCAACTCAGAGAATTTAGGAATTGCACCAAATCCCCGTAGCTTACGTGTCGGCATCCTTTCTGGTTGGCCCCCTTTGAGTGGTCCAGGGTGAATGTTAGTGCATGACCGTCTTTTGGTCCATTGAGACGATGGTTTCCGGGGCTGGTGGACGGTAGCCCAAGGCACTGTGTGGCCTCTTCGTATTGTAGTGTTTTCTCCACTTCCCGATGATGATTTGCGCTTCTTTGAGTGTGTAGAAGATTTCGCCGTTTAGCAGTTCATCCCTGAAGCGTGCATTGAAGCTTTCACAATATCCATTCTCCCATGGGGAGCCTGGTACGATGTAGGCGGTCTTTGCGCCGACAGCTTTGATCCATTTTTGAACGGCCTCGGCAATGAACTCAGGGCCGTTATCTGACCTGATAAAGGCGGGAACGCCACGCAGGATGAATAGGTCCGTCAGCACATCGATGACATCTGTCGAATTGAGCTTACGATTTACCCGGATTGCCAGACATTCGCGGCTGAACTCATCCAGAATGTTCAGCGTTCGGAAAACCTTCCCATCGTCAGTTCTGTGATGAACAAAATCATACGACCAGACGTGGTCGCGGTACTCTGGCCGTAACCTCACGCATGATCCGTCATTCAACCAGAGCCGGCTTTTCTTCGGTTGTTTCATGGGCACTTCCAGCCCCTCACGTCGCCATAGGCGCTCGATGCGCTTGTCATTTACCTGCCAGCCAGCATCTCTCAACAAAGCGGCGACCCGACGGTATCCATATCGACCATACTGTCGCGTCAGTTCGACCATGTCCGCCACAAGGCGTTCTTCATCTGCGCGGCCCCTTGGTTGACGTCGTTGTGTCGATCGATGCTGACCAAGTACACGGCAAACTCGGCGCTCGGAAATCATCAGCTTGCCAAGCACCTTATCGATGCAAGCACGACGACGTGCGGGGCTTAGAAGTTTCCCCTTGCGGCCTCGGCCAGGATCAACTTGTCCAGGGTCAAATCTGATACGGCTCGGCGTAGGCGTTCATTCTCTTTTTGGAGACGTTTCAGTTCCTTCACCTGATCCCGGCCCATGCCGCCATACAGCTTCCGCCAGCGGTAGTACGTCTGCTCGACAACGCCAATCTCTCGGATCGCATCGATACGGGCCATCCCTTGACCGACAAGAACCTCAACCTGCCGTAACTTGGTGACAATCTCTTCCGGCTTATGCCGTTTGTTTGCCATCTCTGATCCTCCGTTTTCCTCACATTAGCGGTGGACCAACTCAATGGGGGAAGACCACTTTACGGCCACTCCTTCCGAAAGCATCGGCTACGTTGACAAGCCCTTTTCCAAGGAAGAGTTGAAAAGCGAGATTGAGAGATTGATAAGTTAGTCTCGTACCGAATGGGAAAATCCAGTGAATTTCCGTTGGCTTACCCCCACTGAGTGGTCCATCGTCTATGAGAAAGTTCGACGCGGTTTTATGCCCAGCTGTGCAGGCTGGAGCGTAGCGTAAGCCTGGGGAGCTGGGCGGGGCAAGATTGTTTCCGGCGCTGGCGGCTTATACCCTCTTAGTGCCCAAATCCTGATGGAGGCGCACGAGCGCGAAGGCGATTCTTGGCGAGGCCGAGGTCAAAGGCCTCGGCATCAAAAGCGTCGATCCAGTCGATGTAATGCTCGTGGTCCTCGTGGCCAGGATTGCGAAGCACTTCGAGCATTTCTGGATACGAGAAGGGGCCGCCGCAGTCCTCGGGAGGGCAGGCGTACTGGCCAGCGAAAACTGCTGGAACCGCCTCATTCTTTCCAAGGGGCCGCAGGGCTTCGACAGAGATCGCGTGGCGCCAATCGTCTCCGAAATCGTAGACGTAGAGAAACCAATCGCCAGCCGTGACGAGATCGCCGAGGCGGTGGTCAGCTTCTTCGAGCAGTTTGCGGCCATTATCCCAATCGTCATCCTCTGGAATGCCGTAGCGGTGACCGCCGACCATGAACATATGAAGGTGGGAGTTCTCCCATCCCATTGTTGCCTGGATCACCGTGTGAAGGCCGGCGAGTGAGATCGATGCCGGGACGACCACCCGACGCCAGATCTCGGGCGTGATGTCGGCAAGAGCGATCTTGAATTCAGCTATCTCGGGCATCGGCGTATGAACCAAGCAACATTGCTAGCGGTCAGAATGCCATGACCGTGCTTGGTGCTGCCATCGAAATGCTCTTAGCGGATGACGGTGCGGGAGATTCAGGCTTATACCATAGCACATACCCTGAACGTTTGAGGTTTTGACCAATGAACAAAAGGAACGCCGGGTAGGTCAGGCGCGGTTTGCGAGCGGAGGCTTGACCTTGGTGTGGGTTTATATGACCATCGGGACCGCATGCCTCGGCGGCGTGTTTTCATCCTTGACCGGATGCGGTGGAAATTTGGTGTGGCCGGCAAAATGGACGAATTGGTGGATTTGCTGGAGGGTGGGGATTCGGCGGGGGAATTCCAGGTGAAATCATTCCAACTGAAATGCGCAATGATTTGGAACGCTTCGTCAAGATCGACCAGCGTATGCGCAACAGGTCAACGTTGTAGCGCTTCGAGGATTACAAAGAGCGCCAGCGCAAGTCAGCCTAGCTACTTTTTCTTACCAGCCGTTTTGCGGGATGGGCCCTTGAGCGCTTGGCCGTTCGTTTCTTCATTTCAATCCATGCCACGCAAATAGCGCCGCCCCGACCACGGGTAACTTTCAAGCCGCTTGGTGGTATCCTCAACCCCTTACTCACAAGACTAGGGCCAAACTCATCGGACATTATCATCTCAGTTCTTTCAGCAGAGCGCTGGCTGGCTAATGGATTCTCCTGGATTACGGTGAACTCGTTAACCGCGAAAAGAAAATTGACATACATCTAAAACAGCGAGCGGTTTATTAGCTATTCTCGCATGATCTTGGATACCTAACTACAGGAGGAACTGGTGAAAGCTGCCGTTATCGAGAGACAGGGTGGTGTCGAGAATATCGTCTATCGGGATTTCGAGGACCCTATTGTCCGTCCAGGGGATTTGCTCATTCGCGTTAAGGCATGCGGGCTAAACCACTTTGACATCTTCGCGCGCCGTGGCATGCCAGGTCAGGCGGTTCCAATGCCGTTCATCAGTGGCGGCGACATCGCTGGGGAGGTTGCAGAGGTCGGGCCGGGGGTCTCAGGATGGAAGGTCGGGGACAGGTGTCTCGTTGATCCCGATACTGATGAGGGCATCGTTGGCGAGCAAATTCTCGGCGGTATGGCAGAGCTAGCCCGTGTGAAGGCAGGATTCGTCATTCCACTAGACGACCGACTTTCTTATGAACAGGCAGCCTGCATACCCGCGAACTTCGGTACTACTTATCGCATGCTGTTCACGAACGGAGATCTGCAGCCAAATGACCTAGTTTTGGTGCTTGGTGCCAGTGGAGGGGTCGGGACGGCCACTGTGGCAGTGGCAAAAGCCCACGGTGCGCGGGTCATCGCATGTGCGGGTACTGACGACAAATGTGAAAAGCTTAAGGAGTTGGGCGCCAACTACGTTGTCAACTACAGTGAGCTGGATTTCTCTAGGGAAGCGTGGAGGATAAGCGGAAAGAAGGGCGTCGACGTGTGCGTCAACTTCACCGGCGGCGACACCTGGGTGCCCTCCATTCGGGCCATGGCCCACCGGGGCCAGCTGATCACCGTCGGGGCCACCGCCGGCTTCGATCCCAACACCGACATCCGCTACATATGGCAGCGCGAGCTTCGGATTATTGGATCTAACGGGTATACAATCGAGGATGTCCGCCGGGGGATGATTGAGGCAGCCGAAGGGCGGATCAAGCT
>JASLXP010000867.1 GCA_030740295.1 Planctomycetota bacterium | reverse complement strand
ATCTTCTCGTGATACACCATGCCGTCGCGAAGATTCGATTCGCCCTGATACCAGATAGCGCCGCGCAAGCTGAATGGCACCAGCGGGTAGACCATCCCGTTGTAAAGCGCGGTCGGCGTGCCAGCGCTTGCTGAAGAGGTCGGCGGCAGAGGCGGCCACCCTCTCGGCCATCCGCCTTTAAGCGCGGGGAATGGCTTGTTCGATTCGAGTGCCTTTTCCGCCAGGGGCAGCCACTTTTCGATTCGACGTGCGTTGTCGAGCTGCGGGTCTTTAGGCTGGGGGATCAGCGCGTCGAGCTCATCCTCTTCTGCTTCGACTTCCAACTCATCTTCTTCGCTTTTTTCCTGTGGCAGATGGTCCTTCATCTTCTTGACGATGTTGTTGAGTGCCGCCTTCCTCATTGCTCGAAAGCGGGCCTCTCGATCGGGGTCTGGTTTCAGGAAGTCTTTGAGCGAGTCCACGGCCGCGAAGCCCTCGGGCGTGGTCCATGGCTCGATGCGAGTGCCGCCCCATGCGCTCTCGATGAGTCCAATAGGAATGTTGAGTTCCTTGTGCAATCTTCGCCCAAAGAAGTAAGCGACTGCAGAAAAGCCACGTACATTCTGCGGTGTGCACGGCTTCCAGATTGCGTTCACATCCAGGGCAGGCTTAGCTGAAGGAACTTTTGGCACGTGGAACAATCGAATATTGGGATACTCGGCATTCTCGATTTCCTGTCCGGAATTTTTGATCGCCGCCATGGACCATTCCATATTTGACTGGCCGGAACAGATCCAGACTTCGCCTACCAGAACGTCTGTGAGCTCAATCGAGTTCTTGCCCTGAATCTTTATGCGGTGAGGTCCTCCCTGTTTCATAGCCGGAAGCCTGGCCTGCCATTCACCATCGTTGTCTGCCTTAACCGCAACCTTGCTGGCACCTGTTGAAACAGTGACCTCTTCGCCTGCATCGGCCCATCCCCAGAATGCCAGCGGTTTGTCCCGCTGCAGAACCATGTGGTTATTGAAAATGGCCGGCAGCGTGACATCGGCCGACAAACTCGATAGCGCGATTAGAAAGTAGAGCATGGGAAATACTTGAAAGATGGAACGTCGTGCAGTGTTGGTGGCGCGGCTTCAGCCGGGTCTGGCGGTCCGGTTCTCGTCGTGGCTCGATAGAGTAGCTTTACAACGAAACTTCACCAAGTAATGTCCGGCCTCCGCAAAAGCACTGACGCATGAATGCCCGTCCGTATAGCCATCGAAGATGGAATGAGAGCATCCGAGGCATACGCCAGATTTGGAATTAAGTGAGGAGTCACCATGATCAACTTTCCCGCATCCACATTCACCTGGGAGGGCTTCCCCTGGGAGAAACATCCTATCCACAAATGGCACGGCGGCTTTGTCGGTGAGTGCGGTCAGGTCTATCACGTTCGCTTCAACCTTGAAGCACGATGCGCCATTGAAGACGCGAACGGTGGCGGTACCGAAATTTTCCTTGGTGCGCCGTGCCGTTCTGAATACACCATCGCCAAACGAAATCTCTTCCAGATTCCCAGTAACGAGTGGCGAGTGGCTTTCAGCCGCGAACATTCTATTCACATCTCGCGCAGGCCGAGCTCTGATGACCCTGAGGGGAAATATGTCCCGCTCACTGAGATAAAACAGGACATCAGGAGCCATATCAGACCGTTCGCCGATTCCGCAGAAATGGGTGATGTGGCTCCCATCATTGAGGCCACTCTCGCAGGCGACTTCCTGAATGTCCTCTCTACCTACCACGACGAGAAGACAGCTCTGAAGGTGACATTGGAGTATCCGGTGCACGTAATGAATCTGAACGTAGCGGACGAAGAATTCCAGGTCTGCACCGGCCCGATTTTTCTCCCCGATCTGCGTACCTGGGACGGCACTGAGCTCGGCCAGGGCTACGTGGCTGACGCAGCCATATCTAGCTTCGATTGGACGGAGTTCATTCTTCGTCGCGAAGTTGAAGCGGCGGAGCACGAACGCGAGTGGCTCGATGCCGTGCGCGGCCGCGACAGGCTGGAGCTCCATGACCCGGACAACCCACCCGAAAACTACCATCCATCGAGACCGAAGCCGCTGGTCTTCAATGAAGTCTGGGAGTTCGAATCGGAGAATGTGGTTCTGAGGGCGCCGAACAAATAGGTGGCAACAGGCTGCCACCACCCGCTTGCGGTAGCGGTGGCGTCTCGCCGCCGAACTTCTGCGGTGGGACGCCGCAGCTACGCAGCAAATGGGACTTCGACTTTTTACGAACGAATCTGTCACCCGCAACGCTCTACCGATTACTCTTGCCGTGGATGGCGCTCAGCGTCGGTGCCGCCAGTGTCGTTGCCAGCACTCGCAGTGGTGGCGTCAAATCGGAGCAGAAGTGAAGTGGAATCATCTCGCTCGACAGGCGTGCCTCCGATTCCTTTTCTGAAAGTATCTTCAATCTCACTGGGTGACCTTGCACGGTCGGAGATTCTCATTTCGTCCAGCCTGCCGGTAAATGCATTTCTCTGTCTGCCGCTGTATCCGATGTGGACCGAATCAGATTGGAATCGGTGTCCAATGGTAACGTTCGCCCGTTTCTCTTTGAGTTTTCCATCAAGATAAATCTGGATGACACTCTTGCCCTTGCCAAGGTTCTCCCACGTGACTGCCAGATGGTGCCATTCATCCTTCAGCACTCCGTCGATGGGGGCGGAAAGGCTGGCATAAAACTCGCCCGGCTTTCGGTAGGGTCCCCGACCGTTTTTGTAGAGAAAGTGGAGACGGCCCCCGGCCATTGAAACGCAGAACCAATCGGGATTGTTCGCCCCGACACCGAACAGAAACTCCTGCACCATTTCCTTTGCATCTGTCGACAGCTTGAACCACGTTTCCACGGTTCCGGCATCCCCTCTGATGTGGTCAGAACTGTAGGAAAGTAGCGACTGCTCCTTGAATCTTGCGCACTTCCCAACCTTTCCGATCTCGAAATCTACGGTACCCCTGATGGGTCTGATTGAAGCGGCACCTTTCAGATTTTTTCTCGTTTCGCGATTGGCGGCTGCATTCTCCCCGTTGCTCTCCGGCCTCGACAGAGTGCTCGCCGGCACCTGTTTCTCCAACTCCTTCAATTGCACGGATGCCTTATCCAGAACAACGTATTGATGAACAATCTTCAGTGAATCTCCGGGCGCAATTGTCTGCCTCGTGCCCATCAATTCCATGTTAAAGAACTCGTGGCGAGGGTCGTAGAAGAGATAACAACTGGCCTGAGACGGCTCGAAAATGTTCACTATGCCTGCGTCTTCTTTTTTATTGACGACTGCCCACATTCCCTCAGGCTGAATCGAAAGACTTTCGAACTCTCGGCTGATGATGGACTTCAGAAACGAGCCGTCAGGCTTACGAAGATAGACCGAGTGCCGGCCAGTGTTCGTTCCGGCCGTCATCATAGGATGCACTCGAAGCATGATACGCTTGGGAGTTTCTGTTCGATTGGTCAGCACAGAGCGCACCCCAACAGTGGCACTGTCCCCCCTGTCGAGCTCAACTGTGCGAACAAGAGAGAATCCACCTGTCTGGGCGGACAGGACAATTCGTCTGGTTTCTCCATCGTCTTGAGCGGTATGACTGAATGGCACTTCCCACCCAGGGCTGGCAAAGGCCTTGCCGATGTATTCCTCATAGCCGCCGTAGTTGAAATACTGCTGCCCGATGGAATCGAGTGAATTCACCCATGCTGCCTCTTTGAAGAAGTTCCGACCGGTTCGTTTGTCAGTGCGGCGCAGAATACGTCCGCCGACTCCCGGCAGGACTGCAAGCTTCAGCCTTTTATTCTCAAGGAAAACAATGGGTTCTCTGCGCTTCCGGGCCCGGAAGATGATCCTTTCAAAGCTGGAATTGTAGAGGCCGGCATCGGTGGCGTTCTGCACTATCTCCGTCAATCGGCCGGGCGAGATTGGCTCGCCATCGGCATTGATAAGGTAGTGGTCTTTCTTTCTTTCGATACGCCACGAAGCATCGGCGTCGATGCCTGAGAGTTCCATTGCGCCAATGTTGGTCTTGGTGAATTCGATGGATTCCCTCAGCAGAGCCAGCCGTTCTGACGAAAGCCGATCGAGCTGCAGCCCCTCAGCCCTGACCAGCAGACGCTTAACATCAGCCATGATTTCAGGCCTGAAAACTCTCGGCGAAGGTGCAGCGACATCGCTGTAGATCCGCGGGTGCCATTCTGCTTTCTGGACCGAGTTTTCGATGAGGCGGACGATCTTCTCTACATGACCTGCAGCGGGGCCGTACATTTTCTGGCAGAAGTCATGGATGAGGGCGTCAGCATCTTGATCCGTGTTCCAGAGAAGCCGCGCCAGAACGTAATAAAGCAGAGCGTTGTTCCGGCGGTATTTTCCGGACGACTGAGTGAAGTAGTACCGCGCCCCGCCCTGTTTAAAGTAGCGTACCGTGTCCCGGGCGCGGTAGATGAGAGGCAAGTAAGCCGATCCCCCGCTCGATGACGCGTGGTCACCGATCATGAAATACTCCCAGACAGCCATCGGCTGATGCGTCAGGCGATTCCAGCTTTCGAATTGGCGGAGGGCCTCCCGGTTGTGACGGCACCCATCCAGCGAATGAGCATAGCAGCCGTGAAAACAATACTGCACTACAACGTTCGTTTCGAGTTTCAGGCCCGGCACCGGCTCGACGTAGTTGGAATAGGCCAGCACCAGCAGCTTCCGGTTGGGATGTTCGGCCTTGACGAGTCGTGCGACTTCGTTGGCAAAAGTAACCATCCGCCGCGTCATTGAACCTTCGGGGCCTGGTGTGAAATTTTTCCCTCCGAGCCTGGCGCAGTTGGTGCATTCACACCATTTGACGGCGCCGTCATTGGGATTCAGCGGCACGAACATCCCGTCCGGATTCTGGTCGAACCAGTTAATCGCAAACTCCGCGCATAGCCTGATGACGCCCGGGTGAGTGGTGCACAGGTTGCCCCCACCGTAGCTGGGTCTCTTCGCCGAACCCAAGGGCACCCGCTCGCCGTTATAAAGGGCAAAGTATTCCGGATGCTCCTTGAAGTAGTTCTTCGTTGAAATCATCCAGTGGAAGTTATGGCAGATCCACTGCCAGTTGAGGTAGCCGCCTCGTTTTCGCCAGGCATTACGTTTGTCCTTCGGCAAAGCACGAAGGTGATAGTCACGAATGCCGAAGATACGGTTCAGTCGATTTTTCACGGCCCAGTCCACGACCTCTTCGATCTCAGTGACGCCTGCGCTGCCATCTATTTCACGCTGGTCAAAATCAGGTAGATGAACCTGGTTTCCTGCCTGAATTTTCAGTGCCGTTCTTTGTGGTATGTACTCACCCAGCTTGCCCGGCATAAACCAGCGGCATCCCTGTTGTTCGAGAAACTCATAGACGCTGTAAAGGGTACCGCGATCGGTATCCCCGCTAAGAGTGAGCACACTCCCTTTCTGTCCAATCAGGAAGCGGTCGCTGCGTGGCCCCTGCTTTTCCCTGCGAACATTGTGGTGAGTTTCTGGCCCGCGCTTTCCGCCAATCAGGATCAGAAATCCTTCTGGTTTCGTCTCCCCGGCGACGATCGGAACACTGAAACCAGTCATGGCCTTTACATAACGCCGGAGTTCATCCGCAGCGAATCTCTCGGTCTCATTGGCATCGCCACTCAGGACAATCGAGACATCTGAGCCCTCATTGATCGGGATCTTTCTGGTACACGAAATCCCAGACAGGAGTGCCAGAATAACCGCACACATCGGGCATAGGAGCGGTCGAGGGTTCATCTCGGTACTTCCCTTCATGCGTTTTTTTCTCATCATTACAGTGGACAGAACTGTTCCTGGCTCAAGCGGCCTTTCGGCTGCAATGGTAGCTGCGGCGTCCCGCTGCAGATGCAACCGGATGCCTTCCACGCAGGATTAAACACGGTCCGCAGCTCTCAGCCCGTC
>JASLXP010000866.1 GCA_030740295.1 Planctomycetota bacterium | reverse complement strand
TCCGGCGCGCAGTTTCGCTGCGGTCGCCATCAACGCCAAGGACGCCATCCAGGAGGATAATCAGTTCCGAGTGCCGTTCGTTGTCGCCAATTCCCGACGTATCCTTCTCATCAATGGCGCGGCCGATGCCGACCAGTCCGTCAGCGCGGAAGATGCCAGGCTCGCAGCACTCGGGGGCGGAGTCGAGATGCTCGAAGAGGAAGCCATCGACGGCGCCCGCATCCTGCAGTTTGCCCTCAACCCGGGCCGTGAGCTCGGCCTCGCCTTTGGTACGGGACTCGACACCACGCAGATCACCACCGATGCGCTGCCTGCGCAGACTCTCAGCAAATACGACACGATCATTCTCTACGATGTCAGCTCGCTGCAGGAAGAGGCGCTGACGGATCTCGATACCTTCGTCCGTGAAGGCAAGTCGCTCATCATCTTCTGCTCGGCCACCCTCGACCCGATGAAATTCAATGGCTCGCTCGGCAGCGGCGGACGTGAGCGGCGCCCCATCTCTCCCGTCAAGATCGGCACTGACCAGGAACTGAAAGAGCCCGAACGCGTGAGCCTCGAGCCGACGCAGAAACCGTTCGGCGAAGGCGTCACGTTCAATCCCGGCCCGTGGCTGCATCCATTTAAGAACTATCGTCGGGCCGAAATTTCTGTGATTCGTTTCGAGAAGCTGCGTGAAGTCCGTGCCATCGAAACCGGCGCAAACGTCCTCCTCCGCACAGCCAGCGGACACCCAATCGCCATCGAAGCCAAACGGGAATCCGGACGAGTCATCCTGTTCGCTTTCGGCGTCGAGCTCAGCCGGGGCAACCTCGCCATGGCCAAGGCGTTCCCGCCGCTCATCTGGCGCCTGATGGATTACGCCACCGGCCGGCTGAGAGTCCTGCCGCCCGACAGTCTCGTCGCTTCACGCCCCGCAGTTCTCGATGCTTCGGACACCGCTTTCCGTTTCGTCGAAGAACTGCAATTGCGCAAGACCATCGAGGGCGTGAAGAAGAAGGATGAAGAGAAGGCAACTGAAAAGTCTGATTCGTCGAAACCCCAGTCCCTGAAAATCAGCGCGCACAAGACGGCCCTGGTGGACGGTCTCCCCGCAGGCAACTACTGGCTCGAAAAGCCCGGCCGCTCCCAGCTCAGCTACAGCGCCGGCTACCGCCGCCCCATCAGCGTCAACCACGACCCCAGCGAAAGCAGCCTTGAACCGTTCGGCGAAGATTCGCTCAAGCAACTCTTCGGCGACGCATCACAAATGATCTCCCCCGCCAACGTTGCCTCGCTGGCCCCCAAAGGCACCGAGGCATGGCGACTTCTGCTGATGGTTCTCGCTGTCGTGTATCTCGTCGAAGCCCTTTCGTCCTACCTGTTGAGCATCAAGCGCGACGAAGAATTAAGGGAGGGCGAAGAATGAGGAGAATTGCAGCGACAAGCTGCCAGCTTGTCGTCTCAGCTTCACCACAGCCTGGAAAACCACAAGCTGGCGGCTTATGGCTACGAAAGAAAGACCCCTGCCAGCTCGCCTGGCAGGTGAATCAGGTTGAATGGTTAGAAAGAGGAGGAGAATCGGAACCAGACCCCTGCCAGCTTGCCTGGCAGGTGAATCAGGTCGAATGGTTAAGCGATGCGTCAGGCACAGTCTCTAACTCTTCAACCTCCTTCACCTGCCGCACAAGGCGGCAGGGGTCGTCCCATTCAGACCGTTCTTCCTCTAACCGTTCAACCTTCTTCACCTGCCGCACAAGGCCGCAGGGGTCGTTCAGAAGACCACAAGCTGGCAGCTTGTGGCCACGATGCAGAAAGGAGACCGCATGAACGATCTCCTTCGGCATCTCCTCTTCTGGTTTGCGGGCGACAAACACCCCAATGCCATCACTCGCGTCAATGAATGGGAATGGATCTCCCTCAGCCCGTTGAGCGACATCGCTCTCGTAATCCTCGCGATCGTTGCCATTGCTGCCGCAGGACTTAATTTCCTGCCACGTGCCGGGATGCCGTTCCGCACTCGCATCATCCTCACCGTGTTCCGGCTCTTCGGTTTTGCACTTCTCGCGGTCATCCTGGCACAGGTCGAGATCCGGACTCGCATCGAACGCAACTCGCCTCCGAACATTGCGATCCTCAGAGATGTCTCCGGCAGCATGTCGCTCAAAGATGCTGACGGTAAATCACGACTCGCAACAGCGGACGAATTCTCCGCGAAGCTCGATGCCGCGGTCGGCGATCGTGCCCACGTCGCCAATTACTCGTTCGACTGGAAACTCCGTGCCGGCGCCGAAGGAGCATCCACCGAAGGCATGACGCGCATCATGAACACCCTCAAAGAGCTGGCCGCACGTGAAAGCAAACTCAGCGCGGCGATTCTGCTGACCGACGGCAACGATACTTCCGGTGACCAGGGCGCGGCCGTTGCTCCGATTCTTGCGGCGAAGGGACTGCCCGTTCATGCGGTCGTCTTCGGGCAGGAAGACACCCGCACCATGCCTAAGGTGCAAGTCACTGACGGCGCTGATTACGTCCGGCTCGGTGACCACCTTTACCTGCGCGCCCGCCTCTCGGCTCAGGCGTTCAAAGGACAGGTCATCCGTGCACAGGTCATGCTTGCGGGCGCGGAGAAGCCGCTGCTGCCGCCACGGGAAGGCATCCGACTCGCCGACAAACCGGTCGACCTCAGCTTTGCGATCAAGCCCGACAAGCCGGGCCGTTACACGTATCGCATCGTGGTCGACGGCATCAAGGGCGCGGCGACCGACAAACTTCTCGTCGCCGAACACACGGTCGATGTCATCGATCAGCCGATTCGTGTGCTCATCATCGACGTCCCCCGCCACGAGCACAAAGTCCTCGGCCACTGGCTCGCCCGCGATCCGGTCATGGATGTCGCCAGCCTCACGCTGCTGCCGAAGCAGGGATGGTTTGCCCGCGGCAAGATGCGTCACAAAAACAAGGGCACGGGACTACCCGACCAGGAGGAGGATCTCCACGAATACGACGTCATCATCCTCGGCGACATCCCCCGCACTTACTTCCGTGAAGGCGACCCCGGCGAAACGAGAATGTATTGGCTCGGTGATTTCGTGAAGCGCCGCGGCGGCGGTCTCGTGACTATGGGCGGACGCAACGTGTATGCGGCCGGCAATTACCAGGACTCGCCGCTCTCTTCGATTCTGCCGTTCAAAGTCGAGCGCACTCCTGAGCCTCAAATCAAAGGCAAGTTTCGCCCGCAGCCCACACCGCTCGGTTACACGCACCAGTTGATGCAGCTCGAGAGCGATTTCGAAGGCAACCGCACGGCTTGGTTCGAGCTGCCGGAAATCAACGGCTGTAATCGTGTTGGCGAAATCCAACCCGGCGCGACGCTCCTCGCCGTGAAGGCGGACGAAGAGACACCGATGCCGGTCATCGCGTTCCAGAATGTCGGCAAAGGCCGCGTCCTTGCGCTGGCGATGGATACCACCTGGCGCTGGGAGATGATGCGCCCCGCTGGTTCGGAAGGGGACGGCATCCCCGAAGGCAAGGATTATTTCCGTGTCTTCTGGGGCAATGCCATTCGTTATCTCTCGCCCGACCCGCGCCTCGAACCGGAACGTCCCCAAGTCACCCGCCAGCAGGCTGACGCGGAAGTGGGCCAAACCCTCACGCTCTCGACCCGCCTCGTCGATCGGATCTACAATCCATTGCGCAAAGCCGACCTGACCGTGCGGGTAACGACACCCTCCGGCAAGACCTGGCGTATCTTCCCCAAAGACAGCCGCAGCAAGCCCGGCGTTTACGAATACCCCATCACCGTCGATGAGCCCGGCGAATGGAAGGTCGCCGCCATCAACAACGAATCCGAAGTCCTTGCCGAAATCGAAAAGGCCGAACTCAACCTGAAGAAAGTCGAAGCCTCGAAGGACAAAGCTCTCATCGCCCAGGCCAAAGCCGGGCTCGCCGCAGCCCAATCCAAAATCGCCGAAGAGAAATTCAAAGTCGGCGAAAGCCTCAGCGAGCTCGAAGAACCCCGCGCCAAACCGGAAGCTATGGCGCGTTTCACCGAGCTCACCGGCGGCGCCACCTGGTCGCCCGCCCAAATCCAGAATCTCATCGAAGCCCTGAAACTGGACGTCCACACCAACACCGAAGAACTGACCATCTCAGTCTGGAATCTCCCGGCCGTGCTGGCGTTGTTTATCCTTCTGTTCGCCCTGGATTGTTTAATTAGGAAGAGGAGGGGATTGGTGTGAGAAGTATGACTTTCATTCACATCGACAGCGGGGGTTGGAGTAACGGCTTTAGCCGGATCTGCCTCGCCCGAAAAGCCCGCCTAAATAAAGGCGTTGCTCCAACTTTCAGCCTCGAAGCGCAGAGTTGGAGTAACGGTTTTAGCCGGGTCTGGATGCCGGCCGCGAAGAGCCCGCCTAAAGGCGTTACTCCAACCCCGTCACATGCCTGCTGAAACTGAACACTGAACCCCGACACCTGAACACACTTCTTTAAATGTCCCAACTCCAAACCAACCTCACCCAAATCGAAAAACGGATCTCAGGATTCGGGCGCTTTCGTCGCAGGTGGAAGGTCCTCGACGGGCTGGGGCGGTTTGTTGTCTTTGCTCCAGGGGCTGTGCTGGTGTGGTTGGCAATTGATGGGCTTTTGAAACTGCCGCCGTGGCCGTTGTTTGTTCTCTTCTTTGCGGTCTGTGTCTGGGGACTGGTCTCGGCTGTGCGATGGTTGGTGCTGCCGCAGATATCGAGTGTCGACACGGATAAAGAAGCCGTCTTTGTCGAGGAACTGCACGGGAGTCTGGACAATCAGGTCATCGGTTCGATGCAGCTTGGCCGCGAGGTAATTGCCGCGGAATCGAGCGATGGCCAGATCGGCTACTCAACGAATCTTGTCGATGCGCTCGTGCAGCGTTCGGCAGATCGGCTCAAGGACATCAATATCCACCGACTCCTCGACCTGTCCGAAGCGAAGAAAATTCTGGGCGCGGCGTTTGGGGTTGTGCTCGTCTTTGTGGTGCTGTTCGCCGCGGCGCCGGACTTCCTGAAGAACCGGTTGGAACGACTCCGCTATGCGTATGCCACCGTGATGGATGACCTGTTTCCCGTGACGATGGTCGTGACTCCCGGCGATAAGCCGGTGGTGCGTGGCACTGAGCTGACGCTGGCTGTCAAAGTGATGGGAGCTCGCCGCAACGAAGTTCTGCTTCACCAGCAGGATCACATCACCGGCGAGACGGAAACAACACCGCTTACCCTCGAAGACGAACTCGCCGAATTCAAGATTGCGGAGACGCTCAGCGACTTTACCTACTTCTTTGAATATGGCGGACGCAATTCGAGCATCCACGAGATTCGTGTCGACGACCTTCCGCAGGTCAAGGCTATCAATTACGAAATCACGCCGCCGGCCTACACCAGCCAGCCAATGCGCTTGATGACCGGACGTGTTTCGAAGCTCCAGGGGCTGTCAGGTACATCCATCTTCGTGAGCTTTGCGGCCAACACCCGACTTCATCCTGAGATGTGTTACGTCGAGTGGCTCAATGGCGAAAAGCAGGGCATCGACATCAGCGGACGCTTCGGCAGCTTTGCGTTCAACATTCTCAAGAAGGAGCGACTCAGCATCCATCTCACGGGCCACTTCGGCGAAGGCTTCGAGATGAAGCAGCCGCTTAACATCGACATCAACATGCTGCGCGACACTCCGCCGAGCGTCCAGATGCTCGTGAAAAGGACATCGGACGAGGCGGTCATGGGCGCGGGCGCGGGCGCAGCCCTTCGCCTCCCGTGGCTGGCCAAAGATGATTTCGGCGTGAAGGAAGTGACCGTGCACTACCAGGTCGAAGCTATCAACGAATTGCTTGGCCGCGGTAAACGCACAGGCTCCTCACAAATCAAAGTCGACCCGCCCCGCGAGCGCGCCAAGGGTCGATTCCAGAATATCTTCCGCGGCATCTCTCCTCGTCTTGCGCCCGGTGACCGCATCAAGCTTTGGCTCACCGCCAAAGACAACAACACCGTGACCGGCCCCGGCATGGGCAAATCCGAGCCACTTCAGATTCTCCTCGTCGGCGCGGGATTCGGGATGTTCGTGCAGAACGAGTTTGACCTGAAGAGCCGCCGCGAATCCGCGCTGCTGCTGAGAGGGTTGAAACAGGTGAAGCGTTCAACTGACTTGCTGCAGGCCCCGACCCGAACCGTGCGTACCGAAGCCCCGATAAAACTCAAGAAACACATCGTCGATGCCCGCCCCGGCAAGAAGACCATGCTGGGCGAATCAGAAGACGATGTCGGAAGATATTTCGATCTGTTGTCAGGAGGAGGGACGAGATGAAAAGACGTATGGGTGTATGGGTGTATGGGTGTATGGGAGATTTGATGCCAGCGTGCGCAGGAGTTGGAGTAACGGCTTTAGCCGGGTCTGGACTCCTCGATCGCTCAAAGAACCCGCCTAAAAAAGGCGTTACTCCAACCCCATCACTTGGGCAATGCGACACTGTTCAAGAGAGAACTCCCACACCCCCACACCCCCACACCCCCACACTCCTCACTCTCTTCCTCCTCCTCTTCACCTCCGTCTCTTCCCTCTCCGCCGAATCCTGGCTCGAACGAGGCAAACGCCTCAACAGCCGCAAGCTCTCTCGCGAAGAAGCCAAAAGCCTCGACAAGAAAGATGAACGCGACACTCGCAACCGGCTGCACGTCCGGCGCATCAAACCTGCCGACAAGGGTGTCGACTGGAACACCGATCCGACGGCTATCCCTGCGCTTCTTTATCAGATCAATAAGCGCACCGGGCTGCCGGTGCATGTAGATAACGAGGGGTTAGACGTTTCGACGGATGACATCTATGAAAACCTAGTCATCTACCTGACCGCACACCATTCGTGGTCATTCAATGAAAAGGAAACGGAGAACCTGTCCAAGTGGCTGAAGCGCGGAGGCACTCTCCTCCTCGACGACTGCTACAACAAGGGCAGCCCGTTCGCCGACAGCGTCGGGCCGGAGGTCGGAAAGATGGTTCCGAACTCTGTGCCCATCATGCTGATCAAGACGGACAAGCGCGTGAAGGACTGCTTCAAGATGATCTATCCGAACATCGATTGGCCCGGCGAAAGGCTCGAGGCCGGCCGCACGTGGCAGTATTTCGTTCTCGATGATCGACCGGCAGTGTTCTTCTCGCCCAACGACGACGGCTGCGGCTGGGAGATCTCAACGCCTCCGACCGCATCCAATCCCATCGGTGAGGGAATCGGCCACGGAGGCGACAACCAGAAGAGAGAGAATTTTTATCAATGGCTCGCGAATTGGATGATGTTTGTGCACACGCATTGAGGGTTGGAGTAACGGCTTTAGCCAGGTCCGGATCGGTTGCCGGAAGAGCCCGGCTAAAGCCGTTACTCCAACGCCTGAGATCGCGCTTTGGTGCTGAAGGAATGAAAAAGGGAATATTAGAAGAAGCTGCTGCCGATCTGGGGTGCTGCGACTCGTCGCAGCTTTGGATCAGGACATTCTCGATCTCAAGAAGCTTGGCCTAATTGAAGATGAATCCAATGAAGAAACAGACTCTTAAGAAGCTGGACATCTCTCCAGAAACGGCGGATCTCCGTCTCCGGGAAATGTCAGCGCTTTACAAGCTTGGCATTTCCATGAAGGGAGCGAAGTGGATGGGGAAGGTCACTGATGGATCAAAGTCGCAGCAGAGCCAGAGAGCGGTTGATAGTGGTTCGTCCGCTGAGAATGTGAATGAGGACGAAGTATGAATTCACGAAAAATCCACCTCGAAACACACACCGCCGCCCCAGCTTTGGAGTGCTGCGACTTGTCGCAGCTTTGGATCGTTTTCGGTCAGCGCAAGCCCCATCGTAGCTTCGGTCTCCAGACCGGAGTGGGAGCGTCCACGAGCGCTTGGGCGCTCGAAGAACGCCGCTCTGGAGAGCAGCGCTACGATGCCGACCGCAAGCTGGCAACCAATCGTAGCTTCGGTCTCCAGACCGGAGTGGGAGCGTCCACGAGCGCTTGGGCGCTCGGAGAACGCCGCTCTGGAGAGCAGCGCTACGGTGACAACCGCAAGCAGGCAGCTTGCGGCTACGATGCGATGCAGCGAATCCATCACTCCAATACTCCATCACTCCATCACTCCATCACCCCCAAACTCCCACACCTCCTCCCCTTCTTCCTCCTCTTCACCTCCTTCGCCTCCCTCCACGCCGAAGCCCCCAAGAAAACCTACGAATACGAAATCCAGATTGTTCCTCACGACGATCCGGAAGGGAACATCGTCAAGCGTGTGCATGAGTCGGTGACGTGGACGATGTTTTATTACACGCTGACGGAGAGTCAGCGGGAGCAGTATGTGCCTCCGCATGCCTGTTGGGTTAAGGGAATGACACTGAATGGAAAGCCGCTGTTTGAGATTTATGAACGGGGGAAATTCATTGCACGGAGTCCGATTGCTCGACCGAAACTCAAACCGGGCAAGCATACGATTTGGCCTGGGAATCATGTGTTCACGATTGAGAAGGACGGCACGGTCAAGACTGAAGATCCGGAGCTGATTGTCACCACGCGCACTGATCCGGCGCCGGAGGAAGCGCCGGACGATCAGAAGAAGGAGCGGCACTTCCAGGTCGTCAAGATCAAAGCCTATCCGGTGTTGCTCCAGGCCAAGAACTCCGATCCGAAAGCGGCCAAGCCGGCGAGTCTTTTCTACGAGATTCGCCTGCCTAATTTGGCGATCCGGGACGCGAGTCAGCAGGTGAAGTCCGATGCGGCAGCCGCGGAGCTCGCTGCAGATCCCAAAGCCAAACCCAAAGGCGCAAAGATAGTCGAACTGCTCCCGGACATCCGTCAGTTCCTCTACCTGATTGCGTGGCTGCCTGCGCACACCGAGGGGTCGGGCTACACCATCTACCCTTTAAAGGAGACCTTCCACCTCAGCGGCAAGGGCATCGAGCCGGGCGCGGGCGAAGGCGGGTACGCAGTGCCGGGCTGGAAGATCGACAAATACGACATCACCATTCCGATGAACAAGATCCCGGTCTGGGGC
>JASLXP010000865.1 GCA_030740295.1 Planctomycetota bacterium | reverse complement strand
CGAATTCGCACGGTCGAATGGTGAATTCTGGTGGTCGGACGACCCGGAAGTCCTGCGCGCCACAAAGCATCTGGTCGGCCTCTTCACACTTCATGACGCGCCCATGTGGCAGGCTTACATGCCGTCGATGGTCCTGCGCACGGTCTGGTACGCCCAGAGCCGGTTCGGTTGGGACGAAGAGGTCGAGTTCATCCCGTACTGGAAAAGAGATTCACCGTTGAAGCTGCAGCCTGCAGATCCAGGAGTCGTTGCGAGCGTTTTCAAACGTCCTGGTAGCGTCATGTTTGTGGCCATGAACAACACGGACAAAGATGTCGACCTCAGACTTCAGTGGGACGCTGAACAGCTCGGGCTTAAAGGCAAGGCAATCACCAGAATCGAAGATTACTACACCGGCGCATGGTGGCGGATTAAGGACGGAAGAATCCCAGCCATCCCCTTAAGAGCCCGCGATTTCCGTATGCTCGTACCGAAGGGAAGGTAGTGCAGGAAAAGCCTTCCCGGATTAGCGAACATCCGATCTATGTTGAAAACGAATCAGCACTGAGAAGCCACCAACTGCGTTTCTCCAGACTCCCGAAGAGCCCCCCGACGCTCCGCCGTGTTTTCAGCGAAAAGCCCAGGATCCCTGAGTGATGACAGGCTTATGATGGCTTGAAAATCTTGAAGCTCTAAGACTCAGGGCATGGGACTCATTTCTTTGAAGCCCCATTTCAATCCAGTAAGATCGTCCCCCACCAGGATCCTGGTTGCACTGTTTCGAGGATCCCAGGATCCCTCCGCACTACATTAAGGCAGACCAGAGAATTACCCAGATGAACACGCATCGGACGCTTGAGGGGCTCTCAAAGATTCCTGCGCTGATACCCCTGATCGGCCTCGCCTACCTTTCGAGCTACGCCTATGTCCGGCACTCGCATGCTAGCGATGGCTACTTGGAAGGGATGTCTGGCGACAAGCCAGTTTTGGTACGGATCACTGCATTCGACCGTTACAGGACATCTGACCGTTTGTTGGCCAGTCTCTACCTGCCGCTGTTGAAACTGGATGAACTGTTCACCGGAAGACGATTCTACGAAGTTGTCGTTAGTACAGGTCGCATTGGCCTTAACAAGAAGAATGCAGAGAACCGAAACGATGGTGCGATCTGAGGCATCGAGAGGCCTGAGTCTGCTGCCGTCCTGAAGTTGGTCGACTCCGTTTCGGTCTCTGATTCTTGACGTTGGCAGAAGATGAATCACTACATTCTCATTTCCGTGACATTCTGTTTCTTGCTGGTCGGCTGCGGGCTGGGGCCTCGTAGTCAAGAGTCATCATCATGTTCTTTTTGTAGCCGACATCGAAGCTCTGTTTGGACACTGTTGGGTAACACGAAATCCGTCAAAGAGACGAGAGCCTCAAAGTGGATCGACAAACTCTATCCAGAGCACAAAGAACATAACTGGCTTCCTATCAGTGCGTCGAATCAGCTTGTCTTCCCGATTGGGTCCGTCGGTTGTGGTGGGACCGGAGGCCTGTCTTCAAATATCCTCACGATTGTTCACGACGCTCGACAACGGATTGGGGACAAGAAGGCAATCGAATTTCTTAATGAATATCATGAGACAGTGAAGAAAGGAGAAGATGCAATCCGGGAATATGCCAGGGAAATTAGTAAGCCGGGTCACCAACTTTTCAAAAAAAATGCGAGTGAATCTAAGTGACAGCTGTAGCTGAGAACGAGATGCATACGGTGGCGATGGGCGATCCTCGTCATGGCTGGTTATGTCGCGTATGAACTCAAGTCAATGAGTAAGTGATAACCAAGCGGACCCAATCGATGGTTTACATGCCTTTCCTGTTCACGGTTCCGGTCTTGGTGCTCGTTGTCTTCGCCATTCTGGAGCACAATCGCCAGCGTATGCGGGTCGAGCAGCTTGCTTCACGTGTCAACGTTCTGGTAGACCGCGTTAATGACAGGCCTCTTGATTTCCTTCGGTCAGATGCTCTGACGAAAATGCTCTCTTTGAATTCAGTACTTGACCGCACAGAGAAGAAGGTCCGCTTCCTCCAACTCCACTTTGAATCAGGTGGCATCTTGTTTTCGCGACGATTCTGGCCGCTGAACCGCAGGATCAAGGACCTCGAGACGCGAGTATCACAACTCGAAAACAGGTCCGCAGTCCAACTCACAGAGCAGCAGGAGCGGGAGCGCGTGCCGCAGAACGGTTGATACCGTCTGCATGGGTCGGTTGCTCGTGGTCCAACAAGAATGTGGCCTCACCACGGTTTGCCGTCAGAGGCCGGCGTGCAATAGGCGCGCAGCACTTTGTTGATGCCGGCTGCAATCTGATCGCAGTCGCCCTCCGTGTACCACTGATTCAGGCCGATACTGACCACTCGCTCGAACAGATCATCCGCTACTGGGCACGCACCTTTGTCGTATGTTTTGCTTGCATCGCCGTCGTAGCAACTGCAGCCGGCATAATCCTTGAGCGGGTACATGTAGTGATAGATATGCCAGTCGGGCCGTTCGTTGCCGCCCCGCGTACCGGCGCCGATGCCCTCGGCGTTCAGCGCTTCCGCGATCTTCACCGCCAGTTCCACGGTGTCGGGGAAGAACCGTAACTGGTAGCCAACATCACCGGCCGGGTCGTGTCTCAACTGCGGCGTGATCTCCGCGAAACTCTCGAGCTGGCTGACCACACGCTGCTTGGTGTGGCGGAAACGCTCGACGGTCTCCTCCATCCTGCCCAACTGCACGACGTTTACACTGGCCTCCAGATCCGACATCCGGTAATTGGTTCCGATCAGCAGTTCATCCTCATAGCGCGGCTCAGCAAAGCGAACCGGACGCCACAGTCCGCCACCTTCCGCGAGGCCGTTGACGCGATCCCAATCGCGCTGGATCTTGGTCAACACCAGGCCGCCTTCTCCTCCGCCGACAATCTTGTAAGCGGAGATGCTGAAGCAGCCAAATTCGCCGAAAGTGCCCACCAGTTGGCCATTGAACCGTCCCCCGCATGCCTGCGCACAGTCCTCAACCACCTTCAGCCCATGCTTCTCGGCGACCGCCATGATCTTGTCCATATGGCAAATGTTGCCCATAGGATGCGTTGGCGCCAGAGCGACTGTTCGCTCGTTAATCAGTGGCTCCAATAAGTCGGCGTCCATGGTCATGGAGTTGTCAACGTCGCAGAAAACGGGCACGCCGCCGGCCATGCCCACGGCGGCAGCGGTGGCATAGAACCCGATGGCCGGGCAGATCACCTCAGTGCCGGGCTTGACCCCTGCCGCGACAAATGCGCTGTGCAACGCGCCGGTACCCGAACTCACGCCAATGGCAAAGGGAGAACCGAACAGTTCACGCGCGGTCCGCTCATACGCCTGCACTCTCGATTCCGGCAATCCACAGTAGTAGTTAGCCAGGAACGGCCCGCCGCCCCAATCCTCGGCTTCCACTGCATCGCGAATCTTTGCAAGAGTCTCTTCGCTCAGGCCGAAGCGCTCGGCAATAGACATGAATTCTTCTGCGCCGATTTTAGGTTCGCCCTTCCCTTCAATGCCAGAAACGGCTTTCATTCCGCCCTGCAGGGCGAGTTGCTCAGTTTGGCGGTCATTAGTGGTGGCCATCATAATTCCTCAAATGTGGGCGTGGTGAATGGGATGTCTTGATTCAACCTATCGACATCTCCGGTCCAATCCATCAGACTTCTCAAAACTCTGGTGAGTTGTGCTACGGCTCGTTCCGCGAACCGCGTAGCACAGGTCTCCAGACCTGTGGATTTTACGCGACTTCTTACAGAGTTTGCCATTCTACATAAATGTTCTGCGGCTCACATGGAATGCCCGAGATGACATACAAAGAGCGAATCCTGGCCGCCAGGAAGACCTTCAAGAGGCCGTACGTGCAGCGTCCGACCTCTTCAGCCAAACAGGCTTCCTGCTCATGGCCCTGCCATCGGACCGCAGCCATTCGTAGTGCAGACGCTCCGCGGCTGTTACTTCAAATCCCGCTGCGGAGCGCCGGGACTACTGCGGAGCGTTGCAGCATCGCCATTGAATTCATCCTCAAGGAAGGAAGCCACGACGTGACGTCTCGCACTGCCTTGGAAACACCGAGGGCGCGTTCTCTGTCAACTTCGCTTCAGGCTGCTCTGGCTCTTTTCCTCCTTGTCCCGCTCAGTAATCGCATCAATGCGCGTGAAACGAACCTGGTGACCAACCCCGACTTTGCCAGGACCTACAAAGCACAACGCACTGCGCCGGCGAAGCTGAAATACATTCGCAGCCAGCACAGAATCCTGCCCGCGTACGACGGTGAGCCATTCATGCCGTATGGGTGGATCATCATCCCGAATAAGGACGGCGCCGGACGACTGAATGTGGCGCAAGACGGTGACCTGACTGCGCTGCGGGTGCGTACGGGGAATGGCGAGACGCTTCGACTGATTCAGCGCTACGTCGAGGTCGTACCTGACGCTCAGTACGACTTCAGCGTCCAGGTGAAAGGTATCGGAGATGTGCACCTTTCCGGACTTGCCAGCAATCCTGCTCCGGCAGAGACAGTCGGCGCGGTCTCGATCAGAGCCAGCAAAAATGATTGGAAAACTCTCAAGTTCAGTAAACGTATCGGCTGGCATCGACACCTGGCAGAGCTGACGATCCGCGTGTCGCCAGGCGCTGATGTCCTCGTACGGGCTGCCAGCGTTGCCGCTGATGCCCATGCCTCATCACCTCTTGAGATTACGATGACCGTCAAGGCCAAGAAGGATGCGGACACGCTGTTCTTCGAGGACTTCGACAGCCCGGACGTGTCAGTAAAGCCGGGAGAGGGAGCCGGTCTCACCGCGCCTGACGAAGGGAGATTCGGTCGGGGGATGCGAACGACAGACCAGGGCGGAGGCTCCACCGCGCGCATGCAGTTTGGCGCTCTGCCGAAGCGGGGAACGATCGAGTTCTGGTTCAAGCCGGCCAAGCTCCCGGAATCAACCCGCGACTACCTCATGCCTCTGGTACTGACCACACAGACTCCGGGACGCAGAGATACTCAGATCCAATTCACGCTCCATCACTGGCTCGGCGTTGTGCCGTTCGGTTTCCGCAAGGAACGATACAAGGTGGATCGCACTGACTGCGAGAGAGACACCGGCTGGGGCTGGTGGCAGCCCGGAACATGGCACCACTTTGCCGGCTCCTGGGACGGAGACGTGATGCGTGTCTATGTCGATGGCGTACTTGGTGGTGTCGGCTACGGGAAGGACAGGGAAGGCAATCCCGTAGTCCAGCCCAACGGACAGGCGATGGACCTCGTGCTCAAGGCCGGGGGCGTCATCGACGAGATTCGAATTTCCCGCGGCCTCCGATATGGGCCGATCGTTCCGGCCGGCGCCACATACACTCCCTATCAGACAACTGCGAGGAAGGGCAAGGAAAAGGCCAAGCCAATACAGACGACTTCTACCGTCAGCGAAAAGGAGATCGCCCGGCTCCGTGCAGCGAATGTCCAGCCGGTTCCTGCTGCCGAAGCCGCTTATGTTTTCGAGGCCGGTGAGGCCCAACCATCCTGGCAGGACATGCCGGGCCTCGCGCTTCGCAAGGACTTCTTTGGGAAGGGAGCGGACGGCATTGAGTTCTCGCAGTTCGCACTCGGTCGTGCGCTCTACTGGAAAACAGATCGCGTCGAACCCGGCAGGTACTACCTGGGCCTCTGGGCCGAGACGAGTGACAAGCGATACCGCACGGAGTTTTCGCCGAGCAAGCTGATGGCGACCGCTTTCCTTAACGGCTACCCGGTGCGCTTTTCCACGACCAGCGACCCAGTACAAGTGAAGCCCGGCCTTTGGGTGTCCGAGCTGCAGTCACGAAAAGCGGTGGAAATCAAGCCTGGTGACGAGATAGCCGTGACCGGGGCGACCATGTGGAACAACCGCAAAATTTACCTCCGGTTGGCACTTTACCGCGATGAGCCCAGGCGCGGTCATGGTTTCACGGGCCAGACTTTCGGGGTCCGCCTCCGGACCGTCCAGCGTCTGCGGCTTGTGGTGTCGCCGAGGATCAGCGGCTCCGGCGGCGACGGTGACGTGCACGAAGCGACGATCCTTATCGCAAACCCCCTGGGATATGACGCGGACGCGATCGTGACCTGGCAGCTTGCCGATTTCTTTGGCACGCCCTTGGTCACTAAGGAGGAGCGTGTCAGGATTCCTGCCCACAAGACCCATACCATTGGACACACATTCACTGCCCAAGGCGATGCGCAGGCATACCAACTCGACGTAAGAACGCGCCCCGCGCCAGAATTCCAGTTCCCCGTGGCCCGCCCACGCGAGATGCTCGAACTGAACGATTGGTCGCGAATGGAGTTCATGCCCAATCAGAACGATCCATTGACCGTCTGGAACCACGCGCGCATGGATCTGAAATCCGTCAGGACAGGCAATCGAAAGTTCGTCTGTCTCGACGGGTCAGACTGGAAGCGAGGCCCACTCGTAGGACGCCGCGTGCCCGCCCGTGTGCCGGACGACATCAAATACAGGCGTTTCACCGTTCCCTTCACCCGCACCTACATCAAACTGCCGAAAGGCGTGTTCGGCATGTGGTATCGCAAGACATTCCGGGTTCCCGACTGGATGCGCGGGCAGAACGTCGTCGTTCATGTCACCCAGGCGATATGCGAAGGCACGATTTTCGTCAATGGGCAGCGCGTTGGATACGGCGTGGGTGGCAACCTGCCTTTCAGCGCCGACGTAACCAAGGCTCTTGACTGGGACGGCGAAAACGAACTTGTGATCTGCGTGCGCAACGCCATTTCCCTGGTGAGTCCCGATTACGTGGACCAGTTCGATCCAGCCAACAGCCGGGTGGTGGAGGAGAACCAGGACATCTACGGCAGCCCGCGAAACGCGGCATGTCTTAACTCAGTCTTCCTCCGCAGCGCGCCCCCGGTGCGTGTGAAGCAAGCGCTCGTTCTCCCCGATGTGGAGAAGAAGACCGTCCGTGTGATGGCGCGGCTGGAGAACCGTTCCGGAAGAGCGCACACGGTAAGAGCTGACTTCCGGATCATGCAGGAGGGCACGGAGAGCTCTGCCGCCATTCCTTCCAGAACGCTGACCGTGCCGGACGGCTCCGTGGTCGAGATAGAGGCGTCTGGCCCCGCGGGAGACTTGCGAGCGTATGTGCCGAGGAATCCCGTCCTGGCCAAACTGACCCTGACGCTGAGCGCGGAAGGAGAGACACTGGATTCTTTCGCGCAGCGTTTCGGCTACCGTTCTTTTCGGGTCGATGGGCTTGTCTTCAACCTCAACGGCAACCCGGTCAAGCTCCTGGGTGGTTTCCAGCACTTCCCGCACAATTACTACGAAGGCGACGACGGCATCACCGTGAGCCGCGATGACAGGGGCGGGCACGCGCTTCTCGACGAAATCGGGAAGCTCCACTACAAGTGGGTCGGCCTTGGCTGGGCGCAGCGCTGGAAGAAAATCAGAAACACCAGATTCTGGGATTCCATTCGCAAAAACGCGGTGGAGTCTGTGTGGGAATTCGGATCCCATCCCTGCATCATTGGCTGGGGAATTTCGAACGAGAGCTACCACTACGCTCAGTTTATTTCGGGAGGAGAAGGGCAAAAGAAGCACGGCGAACTGATTCATACCATTGCCCAGACCATTCGCGACCGGTTCAAATATCCAATCTGGTGCATCGCCGATGGTGATGAGGATCTCGGCGGCCGGCTGGACTTCACCTCTTTTCACTACCTGAACCAGAGCCTTTCCTTCAACTGGTACTTGCGCAGCGACAGTCAGGGGTACTTCACGGACGGGCACTCGCATTACCCGCCCGACTGTTTCTATCTCAACAAGGCCAGCCAGATCCCAAAACATGGGACGGTTCTGAAAATGCGGCCGGACTGGAAGTTCGGTGAAAGTGCCTGTGGCGATACCGAGACGTTTTGGATGTCCACCAAACGCAACGGCGTTTACATGTGCGCCTACCTTGGAGACCGGGCAGCGATTTCCCCCGGCTGGCAGTTCGGTACCGGCAGAGGCGTGGCCTGGTCCAAAATGTCGATGGAGGGTTACCGGGACATGGAGCAGGCCATTATTTCGGGCATGTACTGGCAGAGCTCCCTCGGCCTGGGCGCACAGGCTGTAACGTTCGCGCTGCCGGAGCAAGAGATCCGTTATTACGCCGGGAACCGGTTCGACAAGCGTCTGAACATACACGACGACGAAATCGCTCCAGGAACCCTGACGTTCAACTGGCGCCTGATGGACACTGCCGGAAGAACCGTGCACAACGAAAAGATCACCGCCCAATCAGGTACTACAACACTCCTGCGCAAGAGAATCGCGTTCGACGTTCCGAACGTCCGGGAACGAACCGTCTTCACCCTCGCCCTCGAACTCCAGAAGAACGGACACCGTAGGGCTTATGAGGAGCACCTGGTGGACGTGTGGCCGAGGCCGGGAGCGGCCGAAAATCCGGTGGCGATCTCCGTCTTCGATCCTTCCGGCAAGGCCGCTGCGAAGCTGGCCCGGATTGGTTGCCGCGTAAGCCGCCTCACCGCGCTGAAGAAGGCAACGCTGGCCGATGTCCGCCGTCTCGTGATCGGCCCGGATACGTTTACGGCGGACATGAAAGAGGAAAAGGAAGCCCTCCGAGAGTTCGTTCGACGCGGCGGCCGGGCCGTTGTTCTTCACCAGAACTCACCGGGCTTCCTGCCGGTGGACACCTACGTGAAGAAACGGGCCCGCTTCAGCATGGGATTCGTCCGTGCCAAGAGCCATCCAATCATGAAGGGCCTGACGGATCGCGACTTCCAAATGTGGAACCCAGGTCACCTCATCGTCACCGGCGTGTACCGCAAGCCGAAGCGGGGTAATTTCCTCTCACTCGTGGATTGCGGATACGAAGGCACCCTGGCCTGGACACCGCTGTTTGAAGTTTTCTTCGGTGAGGGGAGCATCGTGGCTGTGCAACTGCCACTGCTGGCAAAGCTCGACACCGAACCCATGTGCATCGAACTGTTGACGCGCATTGTGCGTTACCTAGCCATGCCCGTGTATCGCACCGCGGCATCAAAGCTCGCGGTTCTCGATGGCGCGCACGACGGACTTCTTCAGCGACTCAAGGACATCCGCGCGGACTTCGCCATCACGACCGAACTTGGCCTCATTGACCGAGTCGCTCTGCTCGATATGGCTTCGGAAGGCCTGGATAAAAGGACCGCCGGCCTTCAAGAGTGGGTTAAACAGGGAGGAACGCTGATCCTGCATCGCGCAAGGCCAGGACATGAGCCTATCCTCGAGAAGCTGCTCGAAAGCAAGGTAGCGATTCGCGTCCAGCCGTGGCAATCCTCTGATGATCGAGCGCTGCTTGAGCGGAGGGACGGGCTAACTGAAGGTATGAATCACCTGGATTTCTACTGGCGCCGGCAAGTTTCCGGAGAGACCGTCCACTCAACGTGGCAGGTGTCCAACGGCGTGGCCAAGCCTCGCGGGCAGGTTCAGTTCCTCGTTACCGCGGAAGGTGCCACCGATTACCTGTTCCCAGGAGGATTACAGGAGAAGCCTGTCGGCAAGGGACGCATCATTGTCGATCAACTGCTGTGGGAGATGGACGGTACCGGCCTGGTCTGCGGCAGCCCTGAACGCTTCATATCGATGCTTCTCACGAACCTTGGCATCCGCCAGGAACCGCCGGCCAGAAAACCATCTCTGCCCGAACGCGTGACCTACGTTCCCATCGATCTTTCAGGCCTGGCAAACCGTTCTTTCTCGGACGCAGCCAGTGGGGACAATACCGGCTGGCTCGACTGGGGGCCGGGTGCGGATCTGAGCACGTTCCCAACCGGCCGCGTCCGTTTTCAGGGAGTGCCCTTCGAAGTGCCGAAAGGCAAGAGGAACGCAATCGTCCTGCGCGTGCGTCCCCAATGGGTCAAACCGCTGGGTAAGTTTCCTGAATCCGTGAACATTCCCGTCAATCTCGCCAACGTCCAGGGCCTCTATTTTCTGCACACCGGTGGATGGGCCTATGGTTTGTCGCCTTTCGGCAAGCGTGAAATCATCTACGCCGACGGCACCAAGGAAGAAACGATTCTGAGTGGCGCCAACATGAGCGACTGGAATCCAGGTCACGAGCAGTTCCCGGACGAGGAGTACACAACCACCACCGTAGCCTGGACCGGTGCGAACAAGCAGTACCCAATCATCCGCGTGTACAAGACTCTCTGGGTCAACCCGCATCCGGGGAAGACCATCAAGAGCATCGTGATCACGAACTCAGGCCTGGATGCAAAACAGTGGCGATTCATCCCGCACTTCGGCCTGACCGCTGCCGTGTCTCCCGAAGCTCAAGCGAAGGTGGTGCAGTCCCGTCCGGTTGAGTCAGCAAAGCATCTGAAAGCCGCGCTCGAACTGGTGAAGCAAAAGAAGCCAACCGAGGCCATCGCCAGGCTCACAGAGGCGATCAACGCAGACCCAAAGAACACGGCCGCATGGCTGACCCTCGCACAGTTGCGCGCGAAGACAGCCAACGAGCAGCAGTACCGTGATCTCTGCCATCGCTGGATGAAGGCCGACCCAGACAGCTTCCAGCCTCACAACGCTCTCGGCCGCTACCTTGAAGCAAAGGGCCACCTGACGCAGGCGCTGTCCGTTTATCGCAAGTCCATCAAGCTCGAATGGAACCAGCCATTCATCACAAAGGCCATCGTCCGTCTGGAAAAGCAACTCAACGAGAGAAAGGAATGATCAGACGTGACGCGACGGCATCGATGATCGGCTGCCTGTTGCTGCTTTCCTCTATAACGGCACACGGGGATCCAGGCGTGATGAAGGTCGGGGAGCGTGTTTACCGAGACGTCATCGCTACCTGTTTTCATCGCCCATTTTTGACCGATGCGGACCTGAGGATCTACTTCACGAACACGCGAGGCAGAATCTCGACGGCTGGCGGAGCGGTGTCTTTCCACTATCCGGGCATCATGCAGGTGCAGGTCGCTGGTCAGCCGTTGTCCGTGCTTGGCACCGGCCCCAACCTGCTGCAGGTACGCATGGCCGCGGGTGTGCACGATATTGAAATCGTGGCATCGGGCGAACCCATCACTAGCAAGCTGCCGACCAGCTCCGGTAACGATGATGTGGTGGACACGGTTGAGGAATTCAACGCACGAGCCGAGGGCCTCGAGCCCGGGGACGAGTTGGTGGTAAGGAATGGCATCTACGTTGGTTGGACGAAGGCTGCGGTGAAGGCGCGGGGCACAGCGAGCAAGCCTATCGTCGTTCGTTCGGAAACGCCTGGGGGCGTCGTGTTTCGCCGAAGCACGCACATCAGGCTTCAGGGCGAATTCGTCGTGTTCAAGGGATTTCGCTTCGAGCAGGCAGGTCCAGCGCACGTGCTGCATCTGAGCGAGGGTGAGCACTTGCGGGTCACGCAGTGCCAGTTTTTTGGCTGTGGCGATCCGCAGTTCAGTTACGCGCATATCCTGCGTGTTGCCCAGCGATGCCATCGCAGCCGTGTGGACCATTGCTACTTTACGGGCAGCAAGTCCATGAGCATTGGTCTGCGCATCATCGATTCAGCACAGGCGGGATTGGAGAACCGGTTCGACCACAACGTATTCCGGGACATTTACCGGTACGCGGGGAATGGGCAGGAAAATATTCAGTTGGGCGGCGGGGCACCCAAGGCAGCTCCTCGTTGCGTGGTCGAGTATTGCCTGTTCGACCATGCGTGGGGAGACAGCGAGATCATCTCTAACAAGTCGTCGGGCAATACCATCCGCTACAACGTGGCCACGCACTGCCTCTTCTCGTCCTTCACGCTGCGGCAGGGCAACGACGTTCGATTCGAGGGCAATGTGATGTTCAACAATGCGGGCGGCGTTCGCGTGTTTGGCGGAAGACACGTCATCGCCAATAACCTGTTCCTGGACCTGCGAGGCGCAGGTGTAACCCTTCAAGCCGGGAGCCGCGATCGTGTCCTGCGTGCGCCGGCGACAGATACACTCATCGCGCACAACACTTTCCTCAACTGCTCGGACTCGTCCATTGTCAGCGAGGGGGCTAACGGGACCAACCCGTTCAAGGTGCGGAACACGCGGGTGGTCAACAATCTCCTGGCCGCTGAACAGGGAACCCTCATCGATCTCCCCAGCGCGGACAATGTAAAGATCGAACGCAACCTGCTCTGGCCCGGCGCACACGCAGAACCTGGAGACAGAGGCAGAGGCGCACTCTTTGCCGCTCCTCTACTCGATGGAGCGGGGGTGGCTCTCTGTCCAGCCGTGGTGAGCCCTGTTGTCGACCGGGCGCTTCCGCTGAAGCAGATCGACTTCGACCGTTGGGCGCAGCCGCGCCGGTTCGGCCGGGCGCCAGACCTCGGCGCAAACGAGGTGGGCCAGGCTCCGACCTTCGACATGCTGCCTGCCATCCCGCCTCGTCCGCTAATGCTGCCTGATATGCACAGAAAGCGGCTCATCTTTCCAGTTGAGCGCGGCCATGACAGTCGTGTGTACCACGCTCCCAATGCAGGGAGTACTGCGTTCAGTGATCTTCCAGAAGACTTTGTCGCGGAGTGGGATCATCTACCGGGCTCGTGGTCTACCCGTGGGTCGCTAACCTTCTCTGCCGATGGGGATCGCGGCTACACGGTGTCTTGGGGAGGGGTCGATGCCGATGGCGTGCCGACCTGTGTCATAGAACTTCGCAGGGGGCCGGAGGGAGATGTGGTCGCTGACGGGCCGGACATCCTGCACCATCGCATGAGCTTCCGTCGCGGCCGAGACTTCCGCAGACCGACGAAGCCGCGCCCGGCGACGTGGTATGCCTTCGCCCTGATCAAGCGTCGGGGGATTATCTGGTTAGGTCTAAGGCCCAAAAGGCTGTTCGTGGAAGTTCCTGTCATCCCGGTCGTTGTGTGGCAGGAGATCGGCCCGGCGCATGCCGGCCGGATTCTGCGCATCAGCCAGAGGGGCTCTGGAAAGTTCAGAGGCATCCGTGTCTGGCGACATGGCCGCAAGGGAATCGGACCACCTCCTGCTCCGGAACGGCTGAGCGCGGTTCGGCTCGCCGCGGCGCGCATCAGGCTTCGATGGCGTCGCGGTGCAGCAGGACGCTCGGCCGCGATCTACGAGGTCTACCGGGATCTCGATCCGGAATTCAAACCATCGCGTTCGAAACGCATCGCCGCGGCGGCCAGGGGCGAGGGCTTCGATGATTTCGACGTCCAGCCACAGCTCTCCTATACCTATCGTGTAAGGGCAAAGAACGTCGCAGGCATGGCGTCTGAATTCGTGAGTGCACGCGCGACCCCGGGCACAGGTGGAGCGATGTACTTGTGCATCAATGCCTCCGCGGCGAAGTCCGTCCGGGCCCCGCTGGCGCTCAGAACGGATCCGGCCACGGGTGACACCTACCTGACTGCTCCGAGCCACGCCGGCTCGCCAACGGAGGGCCCCATCGAGGATGGCCTCGCGGCATTCGAGTTCCAGGTGCCGACGCAGGGCAACTACGCGCTGTGGGTGAAGGCCAGGGGGCCGGACGGTTCGTCTGACTCGTTCTACTTCGCCCTGGACGAGCAGGCGCTGAGCCGCTACAGAGGCTGGTCCACACCGGTGCGGGACACATGGTCGTGGCGGCCCATTCGACAGGCACCGTTATCGGCCGGAAATCACACCCTGTACGTGAAGCACCGCGAGGATGGTGCGCAACTGAAGGCTGTGCTTCTGACGGACGATTTGGCCTACCAGCCTGCAAGCCAGTAAGTCCGATTGGGTGATCGAGCGTCGTTCGCACGACAACGCGAACAGGCCCCTGCGTCCGCTCCTGTCGTCTGTTACGATTCTCCCAAGTTTCGTTTCACGTTCGGCCGGAGTAACAGTCAGTGGTTCCTTATCTGAAGCCGCAGGTTCTCAGCGACGAGGAGATCGCCCGGATTCACGAGGCGATGGTGACGATTCTCTCGGGCACGGGTCTCGAAGTGGCTGATGAAAAGCTGTGCAGCGCCCTTGCGGAATACGGTGCGCAGGTCGACTCGGAGACCCAGCGGGTTCGATTCCCCGAAGGGTTGATAGATCGTTTTCTCAAGGAAACGGAAAGATTGCCGGAGGGCGACCGCGGGCCTTCGATGACATCGGAAGCCGGCGTTTACGAGGGCATGTACCTGGCGCCGGGAACGGGAGAACTGGAGCCGTTCACTGAGCAGACTCTGGCCGATTACGTCAAACTTGCGCGACTCCTCGACGGAGTCACCGGTATCCACATGCAGAACTATCCGGTCGCGTCCGGTCGGCCGACGGAGCCGCTCGAATTGAGGATCTTTGCGTGGAAACACGGGGCAAAGGAAACAGGCAGCATACAATTGACGAAGCTTTGTCCTTTCCTTCTGGATATGTATGAAGTCAGGGCCGAGTCCGAGGGCGTGTCGGTGGAGGAGGTCTTCAAAGGCCAGGCATTCCTGATCAGCCCGCTCCGCCTCCCGGCACATGAAGCTGAACAGATCATGTTCTTCCATTCGCATGGCATGAGAGTTGGCATCTCGAACATGCTGACGGCTGGGGGCAGCGGGCCGGTGACGCTGGCCGGATGCATCGCGCTCAACCTGGCCGAACGGATCGCCATCGGGATCATCAATCGTGTCCTGTACGGTGACCGCCAATGGTCTGTCGGAGGGAGCATCACGCCTCTTGACATGCGTACCCTGATCCAGCCCTACGGACGGCCGGAGATGCTTCTGGCTAACCTTGCGAACCTGCAGCTCGCAGAGCACTACAAGGTGTCCGGCTGGACCCACGGAGGCCTGACCGATGCCAAGCTTCCGTCGAATGAAGCGGGAGTGCAGAAGCTGCTGACCACTCTCCCCTGCGCTCTGGCAAGAGGGGCAAACCTTGTGGCCGGGGTGCTTTCTATCGACGAAATATTCTCGCCTATCCAGATGATCATCGATGCCGAACTGGCGACGGCCGTCGGCCACGCAATTCGAGGCTTCGAGGTCACCGAAGAGACACTGGCCACGGATCTCATCGATGAAATCGGCCCGGGCGGGTTTTTCACCGGCACGGATCATACTTCGAAGCACTTCCGCCAAGCCCAGTGGCAGCCCACCATCTGGTCGAGAGAGATGTTGCAGGGCTGGCTGGCCGGGGACCGGAAGATCGATACGGACCGTGCCTATGAAATCTGGCAGGACATTATGTCTCAGCCTGCCCCGGAACCAGGGATCACCCCTGAGACTGAAAGGAAGCTGCAGAGAATTGTGGAGAAGGCCGCGGAGTGCTTTTAGTTCCATCGTTGCTCCGAGGCCGCGACGATTCTGCAGCGTCTGGTTCTTAACACATCGTCTTTCTCCTCGTCTTAGTCTCTTCTTCCAACATCCAGAATCAGGAGGATTAGGACGACGATCAGGATTTACGGCTGCCATTCATCAAAGCGTGGTTTTGGATGGAATCTTGCGACGCGCGGCCCATTCACCAGGAAGAACATCCTATGAGCAAAA
>JASLXP010000864.1 GCA_030740295.1 Planctomycetota bacterium | reverse complement strand
CGGCATGCGTCCAGACGGCCGAATCTTCAGCGGGTCGAGCAGAAAAGAAGTCAGTGCTGCGTGCGAATAAAATCCGGCCAGGCCAATCGGCTCTGAAGGCCCCCTTATCAGAGTCAGTTCGACGCTGTCCGCCATTCCATCCGGCCGGTAACCAGTCTCCGCGGCATGACACGCCACACATCCAATCGAGTGATAGAGACTGCTGCCCCGACCGACATCACCACGAGGAACGTCCGCAGGAGGGCCAACCAAGGACGCAAGAAATGCGGCGACGGCAGCAGCATCCTCTTCCGCGTTTTCTCCATGAAGCACAGATGGCATGGTTGTGCCGGGCTTGATTTTCTGCGGAGCGCGAATGAATGCCTCAATGTCGCGGGCCCGCAGGCGGCTGCCAACAGAAACGAGTTTCGGCGCATTCTTAGGCCTGAGACGTTTCAGGGTCTTCTTTTGCCCTTGGTGGCATGCGGTGCAATTGAGTTCGGAGAGAAGGATCTCGCCTCGGTCTTGTTCGCCCTTGACAATCGCAAATCCCGCGACGATCGGTTGGCCGAACGAAGGCAGCCAGATGACATTCAGAAGGATGTTAAGAGAGGCGGCAGAGATAAGACTCAATGGTCGTTAGTCGCAGGTGGTATATGGTCAAGTGTTGCAAGGTCATGGATGGCAAACCAAACTTACGAAAATGAGTTCCGCAATTCTATGAACCACCCAATCATCACGAAGCCAATCATGAACCATATACCGTACCTGCTTTTGTTCGCCCTCAATTTTCCTGCAGTCTTTCTTGCCGCCGAAACCGTGGAATATGGCATCCTCACGGATGCTCCGTTCTGGAAGTCAGCAACCTGGGAAATATCGAATAGGAGTTTCAGCGATAAGACGCTACGCGGTCTGTTTCAGCGGGTCAGCAAGCAACCTGCCCCAGGGGAGTTCAATCAGAGCCTGCTGTTGTCTCACCTCGGAAGCGGAGGATGGAAGCTTACCACGCATTCCATTGCCGTGATGCCGAACAGTTCGTTGCACCAGGTCTGGACTTTTCAGAGACCGGGGAAATCTCAGGGCAAATCAGGCACAAAGATCGAAATTCAGGTGACCGGCGATTGGCTGGGCGGCCCGCGGGAGAATATCAAGCAGGTGCTCCTGTCCGCCAGCTCTGAACTTTTCAGGTTCTTTCCCGGCCGAAAGATTCATCCGGTCATCGTGAAGCGATCTTCGTCCGGCCCAATGGTTACCTATAAGCGTGGGCCAAACAATGAGCACAACGTGCTGCTCAGTACTCGGGGAACGTTCTGGGCGCAGTATTCGTATCAATTCGCCCATGAGTTCTGCCACATCATGTGCAACTACGACGAACCGAAGAACAATCAGTGGTTTGAAGAGACTGTCTGTGAACTGGCTTCGATGTTCGCCATGCGCAGGATGTCGGAGACCTGGAAGACGAAACCTCCTTACTCGAATTGGAAAAGCTACGCGCCGCACCTCTTCAAATACGCCGCTAATCTGATCAAAGAAGGGCAGGTGCCCGGAGGCAAGAAATTCGTGCAGTGGTTCAAAGCAAACCAGGCGGAGCTCGTAAAATCGGGGGGCGGCCTGCGGGCAAAGAATAAGATTGTCGCGGCGCAGCTCTTGCCGCTGTTCGAGGCAACCCCATCAGAATGGCCGGCCGTCCAATACCTGAATGGCTGGCGCTCGGAGGGCAATCAGCCGTTTGATGAATTCCTGAAATCCTGGTGGCAGGCGGCGCCAGAAAAGCACAGGCCATTCATTGCGAGCATTGCCGAAAAATTTGGGATCAAAATCGGGGCCTGATTCACTCTCCCCGTGCAGCATCCAGCATCTTGATAAATTCTCCGAAGTAATGGCCGTGGTCGTGGAATGTCCGGCCGCTGACCAGATTGCCGTCGACGACACAAGGCTCGTCAACGAATGTCCCACCGCAGACTTCCAGGTCAAATCTACATTTGGGGACAGTTGCCATGCGGCGACCATCAACGCAGCCGGCACGGGCAGGAATTTCCACACCGTGACAGACGCTGGCGACAGGCTTGTTCTTTTCGAAGAAATGTCTTGTGATAGCGATAAGGTCTTCGTCGTCGCGGATGTACTCGGGGGCTCGACCGCCGCTGAAGAAGATGCCGAGGTATTCGTCTGGATTAACATCGGCGAACGCGATGTTGGCATCGATGGTGTAGCCTTCCCACTCCTTGGTGATCGTCCAGCCCGGTTTCACTTCATGAAGGACCATCTGGTATTTACGTTTTTCCGGCGCGGCCACCACGGGCTCGTAGCCTCCCTCCTGCAGGCGGTAATAGGGATAGAGCGTGTCCACGGTTTCAGTGGCGTCGCCAACGATGATCAGAACTTTATGCATGATGACTCCGAGTAAGAGCAGAAAAGAATGATGGAATGGAGAATAGAAGGATGGCGCGAACATCAGAGAGGTTTTCCTCTCCTTCTTAATCGTTATCTTAATCCTTCTCTTAATCGAATTCTGACGTCACAGCCATTTCCGAGCACGATCTCGGCAATTCCGATTTAGCGAAGGATTAAGATAACGATTAAGAGCTTAGAGCGGGAGGTTCAGGCTCTCTTCAGGCATTTCTCCAGATACTTCTGGGCGCGGTTAATTTCAGCACTGACCTCCGACGCCGTCGGCAGGATGGGTATGCCCCGTGGAACGGGGTGCATGAACGGCTGAACCCAATGAGAGTATTTTATCTTTTTCAGAGCGGCCGCGATGGGAGTGAAATCAAGATCACCACGGCCAGG
>JASLXP010000863.1 GCA_030740295.1 Planctomycetota bacterium | reverse complement strand
GACTCGAAGCTGAATGCTCACTGGGAGGCGAAGGGATTGAAGCCGCAGATCGATCAACTTAGAAAATTGATCAGCGATATTGAAAAAGACCAGAATCCGAAAGAACTGCGCAGTATCAAGTTCAACTGATGCGAGAATTCTGTCACTGTGTCGAATGTCAAGAAAGGGAACCACGGATGAGAGGGTCACGGATGGAAGACACGATTCTGGTGACTCGCTCATCCGCGGTTCATTCATTTGAAGAAGATGAATTCCGCGCTGAGTCATGAAGTGACAGCCACAGACTCTCATTCACAGAATTCACTACTGAATCTTGCTTGTCTCAACGCTCTCGGAGGCATGGCGGCCGGCTGGTTCTTTTTCGTGTTTCGTCAGGGACGGATCCACCTTTATCAGGGCGTAGGAAAAAACGAGTACTTCGAGCCGGAAGGTGGGCTTGATTATCTGGGCTGGGGAACATTGCTCTGGATAGCATCGGGGGCCTTGGTCGGGCTGGCACTCTTCTTCCTCTGCGGCCTGCTCAACGCAAAGTCGAGAGAGGTAGATTTCAGGAACGGGTTGGATCCAGGCAAGTGGCTCTGGATTCCGCCTTCAACGCTCGTCCTGCATCCACTCCTTGGGCTTGCCGGCGCAGTTCCGACGCTGATACCAGTGTTCCACTCCATTCTGGTCCTGGGGTGTATCGTAGCCATAGTTGGAAGCTGCCTGAGCTTCAACGTGTTGTCCAGGCTTAACAGAACAGCCCTCTGCTGGACAGCCCTGGCAGCACTAGTGCTTTGCCATTTTCTGGTGTGCGCCAACCTGAATATCCGACAGTTCCGCGCACAGAATCTTGGCTATTACGATTCGGGCCAGATTGCCGAAGGTTTTCATCACACCTTGAACGGCAAATTTATGATGACCTATAACCAGCCACATAAGTCAGAGCCCGGGCCTGGGACGAATCTTGACCACATTTTTGTCACGCGGATCTGTGTTCTTTTTCCCCTCTACTGTCTCTTTCCAAAACATGAGACAATTATTGTTTTTAATGCGCTTGTTTTGTCACTCGGCGCCATACCAGCTTTTCTGATCGCGAGAAGACTCTTGGACTCGCACAGTTGCGCATTAGTTTTCGGATTAGCGTACCTGCTTTATCCGCCGTTGATGTTTCTGGAGTTTCGTTCAGGCTGGGGGCCATCGGAAGAAGGCCAACTGGTTCCTCTGCTTCTGGCTGCCGGGTATTGTCTGACTGCTGGGCGGCCCTGGCTCGCAATCGTCTGGGCTGTCTTGACGATGTGTGTAAAAGAAAATGCTGCGGTGACGATTACTATGTTTGGTATTTTCATGGCTGTGTTTTCTCCGCACAGAAAACACGGCGTAGGATTGGCTGCCGGGGCTGCACTCTATTTTATCATCGGCACAAAACTCATCTTGCCGATGATTGACGAACATGCCTATAAAGGAGTGATGGGTGTGTTCAGTCATCTTGGGCAGGGCTACCTCGGTATAGCGTGGCGGACGATTACCGATCCGATTTACGTATTAGGCATCCTGCTGGCCTACAGCAATTTCTCCTTGTTGCTGCACCTGCTTGTGCCGCTCGGCGCGGCGGCGGCCATCAGCCCATCTCGCATACTTATTTTAGCTCCGGCGTTTCTGTTCTTGATGCTGAGCGGAAGCCCATACCACCATTCCATCCTCTATTGGAATCATGCCATACTGATTCCAGTCGTCTTCTATGCTGGAATCCACGGTCTGAATAATGCCAGAGCCAAACTTAATGAATGGTGGACATGGACAGACGATTCCCGCGCGGCATTAATGGCAGCAGTGTTTGCATGCTCGGTTCTCTCATTCTCAATTTTCTTTCTGCCAATGATGTCGGCGGCAACATTTGAGGTTAGGCCGCGCCATCGAATAATCAGGAACATCCAGAATCTGATTCCTGTCGAAAGCAGCGTGTTCGCGACCTACCGTGCGGCTGGCCATTTCACCAACTACGGCCGATTGGAAATGTCCTGGCGCTATCTACCGGGTGAGCAGGACTACCTTGTGTTTGATGCGATGGACCGGTGGGCCAGATACGAAAGAACGCTCGAAGCGCGAGATGTTGCGCTGAAGGACGAATCCTACGGCCTCGTAATGCGCAAGGGCCGCTTCCTGGTTTTTAAGAAAGGCGCGCCAAGAGACTACATATGGGACAATATTCTGCTTGACGGCATCCCGGCTGTTCAATTCAAGTCGGGGCAGATTCAACAGAACGGAGCTGAGCTGATTGGTTGGAACGTATTGCCAGGCAAATCCAATGCAACAGTACGAATCGAGTCATTCTGGAGGTGTCACCAGCCATTGAACAAGGAGTACGAGGTGGTCGTGTTCTTTAGACTGCCCGATGGCTCTGAAATGTCCTCGCGCCACCTGATGGCCGGCTGGATTTACCCCACAACTATTTGGAGGCCTGGGGACATTGTGCGGGACACAACTGAGATTGCCTTTAGCGGTCCAGTGCCTGCTGATTTCAAGGTAGCGATATCGCTTGAAGATTATTCGCTGCTATTTAATCGGTGAGGTGCGCAGGTCTGTAACTTGCCACGCAACGTTCATTCAAAGGCCGCCTGAACTTGCTCCCGCAACTTCTTCAGGCCCGTTTCCAGGACGTGGCTTGCCTCCTGCTCCCAATAGCTCTCATTGAATAGCTCCAGCGAGAGCATACCTCGGTAGCCGATTTTGTGGAGCGTCTGAAAGATCTCGGCAAGCGGGGCGATTCCGTCGCCGGGATACACTCGGTCAGCATCTGCAATCGTTTCCCTTGGTGGATCTGCGGGATAGTCGTTCACATGAAACAGTCCGAAAGTTTCCGCGCCGGCAAGACGCAGGGAGGTATGGCTGCCGCCTCCTTTATAGATGTGGTAAACGTCTGCGAGAATGCAGGCATCCGGATGTTCAGCCTCGGATGCGATGTACAGGGCTTCGCCAAATCGATAGAGGCTTTTCGAAAATCCCCAGAATTCCAGCATGGGTACAACGCCGTAATCCTGCGCGACATCCAAGAGCGCGCGGTAACGTTCGGCGGCCCGATCAAGATTCAGTCCAGGTTTGTCCTGGTAGCCCATGGGAGCTGCGGCGAGACGCTCTGCGCCAATTTTTTGCGACATGTCCAGATTGCGTCTGGCCTCTTCGATGCCGGCAGCGCGCTCTTCATCGTCCTCCACCGACCATTTGGGAAAGCCGATGACGTTGGGCACTTTCAGTCCCGCATCGGCGATTCTCTTTCCAAGGTCTTCGAGTGAACCGCCGGAATCTGTGAAGGCGTCGAGCTCGTTTATCCAGGGCTCGATGCCCTTGTATCCCGCTTCGGCGGCCAACTCGATGACTTTTTCAATGCCTAATTCCTGGCCTCTGATGGTGCTGGAGTTGAGGCTGTATTCGAAGGGTTCTGATGGTGAGCTCATGGTGTCTCCTATGGTCTATTTAATAGTCAATTAAGGGCCGACTGTTTATTGCTCGATATGAATACCACGGATGGCGAGGCCACAGATGAAGAATTAGTCCTCGTAGACGGCCTGTATCAGGCCACGCATGTACCCGACGGCGAAGAGGCGGCCAAGCATAGTGTAGCCCTTGGCCTCGCCGTGTTCGCCTTCAATAAGTGGCACGTGGTCGGGACGAGCCGGGCCGTCAAAGCCGATCTCTTTGTAGGCGCGTACCGTTTCAGGCATGTCCGTCTGCCCGCAGTCGTGGAATGTTTCCTGGAACTTTGGGACGCATCCGTTCACGTCTCGGAAGTGTGCATACACGATGTTTTGCCCCAGCGTCCGAATGCAGTCCGGAACGTCTTCGCCCATTTCTGAAAAGCATCCCTGGCAGAGGCAGATGCCGTTAGATTCGCTTTCAACGAGTTCGACGAGCTTCTCGTAGTCTGCCTTTGTACTCATGATCTGGTCGCTGCCACGAAATCTTGACATCGGGGGATCGTCCGGATGCATGGCCAGTTTGACGCCCGATTCTTCAGCTACAGGGACAACTTGCTCCAGGAGATTTCTCAGACGCTCCCAGAGTACCTCCGAAGTTGCACGATTCTCAGGCGGCGCATCTTCCATCATTGAATCGTCGAAAGAGCTCACGAGGGCGCCGCCGCGATCCGGTGTGGTGAAGCTGGTGCGGCTCATGTCGCCGGTCGCCATGAAATTGTAGGTAAGTAAGGGAATATCGAGCTTACCCATGTTTCGAATGAGATTTTGAATATTCTCGATCTCGTCATCCGTGCCATCGAGTCCAAGGACTATCTGCCGCATCGGCACGTGGCCTTCAATGACGGTTAGCTGGAGCCCTGCCGATTCGATCTGCTTTTTCAGGTCGAGAAGTGATTCGTAGTCAGATGATCCCGGGTATCGACCCACGATATCGGTCACGCCGATCTGGGCAGCGAGTCTGAGATGGGATTCAGTAATTGGGGTCAGGACAGATGCGATGCGCATGGGGAACAGTTATCTGGAATCAGGGATCAGGAACCCGGAGTGATGAGCTGAACACTATTTCTTTACGACGGGCACGACTCGCCAGCCACCGGGCGATTCGGTGAATTCTCTCGCACTGAAGCACCAGACTAGAGCCTTTTTACCTTTCAAGTAATCCGGATTGGCCTTGGCCTTTCTATACAGACTGATGCGGGCGGCGGTTGCTCCAGAGCCTCGAACTCCGATGAGTGCTACCGGCGTACCCAGTTCTGACGCGAGCAGGTCAGGCAAACCTGCGCCGGTTGCATGCATGTCCTGGCCAGAATGGAACACGAGCGTGTGGCTGTCCCCCAGCAGAATCACCGGACTCTCATCATGCGGCTCGACGGGAGTATCTGGCTTGGAGGTGATGAACGTAAGCTTCAATGCCTCACCAGGCGCGTCGTTCTGGTCCGAAACCAGGTCGCCGGTGATCATCACTTTTTTGAGGTTCTTCCTGTAGGCACGGCGGTGCATTCTATTCAGCCATTCCTGCCGTAGAAGTTTCTTTGCAGTCTCCTTGGCAGCAATAAGACATCCTGCTCCTGACCAATGTGAGTCGGTCTTGCAGTAGAGGAGGTCTCCAGTCCCTGATCGTTCCTGGAAGACAGGAGTCAGGTCGATGACGTCTACGCCCTTCTTATTGAGAAGCGCAAGGAATGTTGCGTTGGTCGTGTCAAGTCTGCCTTTAGTCTCTATCCCGATTCCTTCGGGATTGATGCTGACCTTTGGCGGTACTGGCAACACGATCAGGTGGATGCCAAGGGCCTTGAGATTTTTGTTGAAATCGAGGATGGCTGGCAGCGGGTCAGCATACTTTGGTTTGGTGGCGCGACTGACTTTAGTCGCGTCTTCTCCCCAGAATTGGCCTATGCCGAGGTGGCGCAGTTCTTTGGTGAGGTAATACCAGCCGCCTCGCCCTTTGATGACAAACTGGTCGCTGGCCTCTGCCCTATTTGCGGTTTTCAGGCAGCGCTGCTGAAACTGGCTGGCTGTGAATTGCTCGGCGGTCAGTGGGCCGAGCAGGAGACTGAGTAAGAGTGCCTGCATTCTGTGAATTAACGTCTTACGGGAATTCTGGGGAGTATAGAGTCTGTGGGTGTGACTTCTCCCCGCAGCGCGGAGATAATTACCACGGATGGCAAAGCCATCCCACGGATGAAGACAGAATAAAAACTTCTTCATCCGTGGGATGGCCTTGCCATCCGTGGTATTTCTATCGTAGCTGCGGTTGCGGCCGAAGGCAGCCTTAGGAATCTTCACGCTGTGCTCGACCAGTAATCAAAGGCAAACTGATTGAATGGCAAAAGGCCTGTCCGATTCAGGAGTATTTAAGTCCGTGGCCCGTGAATGCTGTCACGATTACCTCTTCCGCAGAATTGGATTGGATGTATTCATTTACACCCGCGATCGTTGCTGCGGAGGTGGGCTCGATGTAGTGCCCGACTTGAGCCATCTCTTTTAGCGCAGACAGTGTTTCGGCATCTTCAACGGCAAGGATTGTTCCGTCAGATGACCGCACGGCTGACAGTATCTGTCGCGCGCGAACAGGCTCAGCGATGGCGATGCCTTCAGCTTTTGTATCCTGCTTCTGAATCTCACCGATGTCCTCCGCGCCCGTATGAAATGCGTGAAAGAGCGGCGCGCAGCCGCTGGCCTGGATTCCGATCAGCCGGGGCATTTTTTCGATGACCTGATCGGCCAATAATTCGCGAAATCCGATCTCGCATCCGAGCAGGAGGGTGCCGTTGCCCACCGGGACGATGACCACGTCCGGCGCTCTCCAGCCCAATTGTTCGCAGACTTCAAAGGCGAACGTCTTCGTGCCATGAAAGAAATATGGGTTCCACGAATGGCTTGCGTAGAAATGATATTGCGCCGCTTCCATAGCCGCGTTTGCTGTATCTTCACGAGCGCCGGGAATACGATTCAGCTTAGCGCCGTAAGCTTCGATCTGTTTCAGCTTGGCTGGAGAGGTTGACTCAGGCACAAAGATCTCGCACTCAATGCCGGCGTTTGCGCAATAGGCAGCAACCGCGCATCCCGCGTTGCCGGATGAATCTTCGACCACGTAGTCGACTCCGAGCTCTTTGGCTTTGCTGATGAGAACCGACGCGCCGCGATCTTTGTAAGAGCCGGTGGGGAACAAGTGGTCCTGCTTTACCAGAATCTCAGTTCCCGCGAGCTTGAGAGGCGAGAGGGGTGTGAAACCCTCCTGAAGAGAAACCGAGTTTTCACCTGACCTGATTGGTATGGCCTCCCTGTATCGCCACATGTCGGCAGGTCGGCGTGCGATTTCATCGAAGTCGAACCGCGCCGAACATCTGAGATCCAGGAGCGCCCCGCATTCGCAGCGCCAGCGAATATCGCTCTCGGGATAATGAGCGGGACATTGGGTACAGACGAGATTCATTTCCTCTGCCTCATTAATTCTGGGAGGCCCTGCCTGCGTTTTCGCTTATTCCTGGCCATCAGCCCTGGCTGACCTCGACAAGTTTGGCAAGAGCATTCCTGGCCGCGCCGGAAGCAATGGACTCGCTTGCTGCGTCGAGTCCTCCGGCAAGGTCGTCCGCCTGATCTGCCGCGTAGATGGCGGCGCCCGCATTGAGGCAGGCGATGTCGGCTGCGGGGCCGGCTTCGCCCTCGAGGAGCGAACGGATGAGTCCGGCACTTTGATCGGCATCTTCGACCTGAATCTGCTCGAGTTGGACAGGTGAAATGCCGAACTGTTCGGGCGCGATTTCGCAGGTGGATGTCTCGCCGTTCTTCAGTTCGCTTACCTGAGTCGGGCCGGTAATCGAAATCTCGTCGAGGCCCTCGAGACCGTGGACCACGAGCGCGTGGGTTGATCCGAGCTCACCGAGGACGTTTGCCAGCGGCTCTGTGAGGGACTTGTCAAAGACTCCGATGACCTGGTGTTTTGCACCGGCCGGATTCGTAAGGGGTCCGAGCACATTGAAAACTGTGCGGACACCGAGTTCGCGGCGGGGGCCGATGGCGTATTTCATGGCCGCATGCATCTTGGGGGCGAAGAGGAAACCGATGTTGGCCTCGGCAATGCATCGCTCCACGGCCGGAACATCCGCATCGAGATTGACGCCGAGAGTGGCGAGCACATCTGCGCTGCCGCTTTTGCTGGAGACCGACTTGTTGCCATGTTTGGCGACCTTGATCCCCGCGCCGGCCACGATGAAGGCTGCGGCAGTGGAAATGTTGAAGGTATGCGAAACGTCCCCACCTGTGCCGCAGGTATCGACAGAGATGCCGTCACCTGCATTCACGCGAGTGGCCTTCTCACGCATGACTTTGGCACAGCCGGTGATTTCGCCGACTGTCTCTCCCTTGAGACGAAGCGCTATGAGGAAGCCGGCGATTTGGGCGTCGGTTGCCTCGCCTCCCATGATCGTGTTCATGGCCGCGGTGGCTTCTTCTGTGGTGAGGTCATGCCCGTCAATGAGTTTCTGGATGGTCTGTTGCATTATTTCAGCTCTTCGGTGGTAAGGAGCTCAGCCCCTTTGTCGGGCTGGCAAACGTAAACGTTGGGAGTGAGCTCAGTGCGAGCTCGATATTGCCTGGTGATGGTGTTGCAGAAATTTGCCACCCCCTCAGGTTCGACGAGATTTACGGTCACACCGCCGAAGCCTTGTCCGGCCATGCGTGCGCCAAAGACCATGCGCGTGTTCCAGGCGATTTCGACAAGCAGATCGATCTCTTTGCACGAAACACCGTAATCATCCCGCAGGCTGTTATGAGACGCGTCGAGCAAGACGCCTGCACGCACAATATTTCGATCAGCCATTGAGTCCGCGCATTCATCTACCCGCTGGTTCTCAGTAACGATGTGCTTGACGCGTTCACGGACGGGCGGCTGCAGCATGGGCCCGTATAGATTGAAATCCCGGAGTGACAGATCGCGCACTGTC
>JASLXP010000862.1 GCA_030740295.1 Planctomycetota bacterium | reverse complement strand
TCGCGAAATAGAAAGAGCTCCAACTGATACTCACCCGCCGGAAGATCTGCCGGGACAGGTTGCTCGTATTCGACGGTTTTTGTCACGAATCCGGAAAGAGTTCCGAAATCTATCGTCCGCCCGTTGATGGCGGTCCCGTCGTCCTTGCGGAAGAGCAACCGCGCTGCGAAAGCGTGAGTGCCTGCCGTGTCCTTATTGAGGCAGACGGTCGCTCGGAGAGTTCCACTGCCTGCGATCAGGTTCCGATCAAACCATCTGGCGGAAATGAGCTCAGGACTGTAACAGCGCTTCACCATGTGATACGCCGGTGTCTTGATGAATGCCTTCCGGGTGATATCGATTCCCGTCCGTTCAACCTTCAGCCCGGGGACTGCCCTTTTCACTGCTGCAAGTGTGTTACTGTTGTTGTGCGCGTACATGATGAAGCGCTCGATGTGAAAGGCGCCCCAGCCTTCGAGATCGCCCTCCTGCCGGTAGACCTCAATGATTCGCTTCCACATCCGGGCAAGAGAAAGGTGCATGTAGACTTCGTCCGTGTAATGTTCGCGAAGGCCTTGGCCGTGCGCGGACGCGAGTCGGAGAACCATCGTCCCATCCCCAAAATAAAAGTCTTCGTTCACCATCCTGGTGTAGGCCGCTTTGTCCAGCCTGGGTGCGGTGAGCAATCGGTTGACCCCCGATGTGACTGCCTGAACGTCGTAACGCCAGTTGGCATCCACGCACTCGAAGCTGGTGAGCGGCAAGGCATCCTTTCCGTAGACGGCCTGTACATCTTTTTTCAGCCCGGCGAAATATCCTCGGTTTTTCATCCACGAGCCTTTCAACGTTCCCCAGTAGGAGTGGTCGTCGGCAATATCTGTCCTGTCCTTCTGTTTCAGATTGAGCTGCACTCGAATTCTGCCCGACGACGAGCAGATTGGCCGTCTCTGTCGATCCCGCGGCTTCAGGCAGTTGTAGACAGCAGCAAGATTCTCAGGCAGCGCATCGTAAAGCTCGGCGCCAAACGAGAGCATGACAAAGGATGGATGGTTGTAGAGATGATTGAGGTATTCTTCGCACGCTCCGCTCATTCGCGACATGTGCCTCTCCGGGTCGTCGCTTTTCGTCTCGAGCCGGACGCCCCAGGCCGGGAATCGGACGTACGCAAGAATTCCAAGCTCGTCGCATGCCTCGTAGTAGCCTCGCCCTTTGTCATACTTGCCATACTGGAGGTTGCAGTTTACCCCGGCCGCCCTCAGCCCTTTCAGGTAAGCGTAATAGGCCCGCTTTTCATAGACGTTCAAGTGTTCCCCGGGCGCCAACCGGACACATTTCAGGTAGCCGTGTTTATCGATATCCACGTTGCAGTTGCCGAAGAGTTTGATCCTTCTGCTGTTCAGGAAAAAGTGGCCTCCTCTGGTCGTGAAATCTCGAAACCCGAATCGTTCCTTGCCGAGAGAGAGCTTGTTTCCGTCGGAGAGATGAAGCTCATAGAGATGCGGATTCTCTGGCGACCAATAGAGGGGGGATCCCATGGTGAATGTCCACGTGAGACGGTTCTTTCCAGTTGCCAGCACGACGTCCTTCGAAAACTCCTCTGCCTTTCGCTGTTTGCCCCACGAACTGATCCTGGCAACGAGTTTTCCTGTGTAGGAAGGTCCGCTGTTCTGAATCGTGACGTCTAGATGAAGGGCGTCTCGTGAAGTGTCGGTGGTAACAAGCATCTGCTTCACGTACCGCAAGGGAGCAACGACCACTTCACTCTCGCGGAACAGGCTGGGCGATCCTTCCACCATGGCGATGGCATTCTCGCCTTTACGGACGAGTTCACTGATGTCCCCGGTGAAAGGGCAGAAACTGTTGACGCGGCCAAATGCTTTCCTGCCATTTACGTAAACAGAGGTGAAGCATCCGCGATTGAAATGCAGGAGGCAGCTCTGTCTTTCTCTGTTCAGTTCATCTGCCAGAAAAAAAACTGACCGCCGCCATATTCTGCCCAGCCGCAATTTCAGAGCGCGGGTTGGCTGGCAGCTTTACCGGAGCCCCATTCTTCTGGACCTTGCTGGTCTCGGCCAGCACCTCTTCGTCGGTGAGGTCCGCAGCTCTGCCTTTGCTGGCAGTTTTCAATGCCTTCGTTTCTTTCTGCGCATCCTCTTTGATGTCGTCCTTCACCTCGGCTTCAGTGGGCTGGAGAAAAGGATCGTCTTCTACTTTGATCTCCTCGGCCCTGCTCTTTCTGACCTCCAGCTCATGTTCGGAGAGTTGCACATCCGTTTT
>JASLXP010000861.1 GCA_030740295.1 Planctomycetota bacterium | reverse complement strand
TGCGCGAAACCCTTTCCACTGTGCCCCGTCCAATCTATACTGGCCTCCGATTGCTATGTGTCCCTGACTCCGCTGAGAATGGATGGCCTTGCGGGCAACCACTTCAGAATACAGATGAATAGACTCCTGAAACAGAACCTTGCAGCGTCTCTTGTCCTTCTGTTCCTGCCTGAGTTTGGACTTGCCGATCCCTGCGGGATGGTCCCTCCGGTCAACCTGACGCCAGGAGCTCCCCAACTTACTCGCATCGGTGACCAGATGACCTTCGTCTCCTACCGCAACGGAATCGAGGACATCGTGCTGCGTCCTGGTTTCAAGGGCAGTGTCACCGATTTTGGGATGTTGATTCCTTTCCCTGTGTCACCCGCACTGCGTAAAGTCTCTGATGACATCTTCCACCACATCAAGAAGGCTATTGACCCGCCTGAGGTGGTCATCAATCTTGCCGTGAAGAAGATAGCGGAAGGGCGCCGGCGGCAGTTGCAGAATAAGGACCAGCTTGTGTACCACGGGCAGGTCAAAGTCTTGAAGGAAGAAGCGGTCGGCATGTATCAGATCGCGGTGCTGGAAGCATCCAACCCCCAGGCACTCAAATTCTGGATGAAAGCCCACGGCTACATTTATCCGAAAGGGATGGACGTCCCCTGCATGGATTACATCAAACTCGGATGGTGTTTCGTGGCGGTGAAATCCACTGTTGGCAGCAAGGCCGCTGTCGAGGCAAAGCCGGGCATGCGAAAGGCCAATCCTGATCTTCCAGATGACTCGTCATTCGAAGGCGCTGTCCAGGCCATGGGATTCCGATTCCGCACGGATAATCCCGTCGTCCCGATGCGCCTCTCGGCCTACAACGAAGGCAAGCTGCACAACATTGTATACGTGTTCAGCGATCGGCCGATGAAGTTTGATCAGCTTCGGCCCAAATTCATCAAGCGCCAGATCTCCGGCGACCAGCTCCTCAAGAACATGACGGAGCCGTTGAAGGTGAAAGTGATCGGCGGAACTCTCGAGCAGGCGGAGAAGTGGGGATATTTGAGCCGGCCTCAGTACAGTCGCGACCCGGCCCCGCATAACGGAAACGCGCTCGATCTGTTTTCCGCTGACTTGATGTCGGCCAGCCAGGACCGTCTTTCACATCCATTCGAGGAAAGGGAAAAAGAGCTTCTTAAAGTGGGTGAACGCCTCGGCCTGCGCGGCAAGGAGGTCGACGAGCAGATCGGAAAGATTATCCGCAAGGAACGGCGCAAGGGACTCGATGAGGTGAAACAGGAGTTCAGCAAAATGACACTGACAGTTATCGAAGGAGATTTTCCCCGCGATGTGATCGCAAAGGAGAACTTGACCTTGTCGGCCATCAAGCCAGGGGAACCCGATAACTGAAAGCCTCGCAAGAAAGGCGTTCATGCACCAGACCAGGAAGAGAACCATGCCAATCTCACGTCTTTTAACGGCGGCCATTCTGACCCTCCTCGGCCCACACATGGCATTTGCCGATCCCTGCGGGATGGTACCGCCAGTACAGCTCACGCCCGGCGCTCCCCAACTGACCCGGGTCGGTGACCAGATCACTTACGTTTTTTTTCAAGACGGCATTGAAGACATCGTACTGCGTCCGGGCTTTAAGGGCTCCGTAACCAACTTCGGCATGCTCATCCCGTTCCCGGCCGTTCCATCTCTCCGAAAAGTCTCCGACGACATTTTCAGTCACATCAAAAAGGCCATCGATCCGCCTGTCATTCAGATCGCGCTGGAGGTCGCTGAAGAAGAGTCAGATAAAAGCGAGGATATGAGTGACGAGCTCCGCTTCGGCACGGTCAAGGTACTCAAAGAGGAAGCCGTCGGGATGTACCAGATTGCCGTCCTCGAAGCGTCGAACCCTAAGGCTCTCGAGCATTGGATGACCACCCACGGCTACATCTATCCAACAGGAATGGACAGGCCCTGCATGGATTACATCAAGGCCGGTTGGTGCTTCGTGGCTGTGAAGGCCAACATCGGAAGCCAGGCCGCGGTCAAGCCCAGGCCAGGCATGCGCAAGGCCGACCCGAAGCTGCCGGCCGACGCCGGTTTCGAAGGCGCCGTACAGGCAATGGGTTTCCGTTTCAGAATTAAAAGACCGGTCGTGCCCATGCGCCTTTCCGCCTTCAACGAGGGCAAGCTCTTCAATCGCGTCTATTACCTCAGCGACCAGCCCGTCCGCATCGAACAGTTGCCCAGGGAATTCGTGAAGCGACAGATCCCCGGCGAACAGCTTCTCAAGAACATGACTCAGCCCTTGAAAATAAAAGTGATCGGCGGAACTCTGAAAGATGCGGAGAGGTGGGGGATGCTGAAGCAACCGCAATACAACCGCGACCCCGCCCGGCACAACGGCCACGCCCTCGACGTGATATCGGCCGACCTCCTGGCCGTAGCCAACAACAGGCTGACGCACCCTTTCGAAGAGCGGGAAAAGGAACTTCTTCGCATTGGCGAACGGCTCGGCCTGCGTGGGCAGGAAGTAGACGACCGGATCGGCGAAGTCATCACCACGGAGCGAAAAAAGGCCGCGGCAGATACTCTGAAAAAACTGAAAAAGATGACCCTGACCGTCATCGAAGGCGACTTCCCCAAAGAGGTCATCGCCGAGAAGAACCTGACCTTCGCGAACGACTGACGCTCGAGAGAAAGGAACCTAAGGCTGCCTTGCGTCCGCAACCTGGGCACACCAGCGAGACGCCGGCGCACCCAGCAAGCACTCCAACATCTTCGCACGACGCGGAGAGGTCATAGAGTCAAACTCTGAAAATCTTGAATCCTATTCGTCTGTCCCCATTCGTCTGTCCACTCATACGTGACAGCAATTGCCAACGCGCAATTACTTCAACTCTTCCAGCAACTCGCCGATTTCTATACGCACATCATCGGCGACTGTGCGGTCTTTGGTTGCCCGCCAGCCGAGTTCTGTCGCTCCTTCTGCTTTCAGCACGCGGCCTGCTGCGGTCGCCAGTAACCGTTTCGCTTCGGCCAGGAGTTTGTGATCGGGCTGCCCCTTCTCGATTTCGGTAACACGCTGCCGAAGCATCGACAGGTACTCGAAATCTGCCACGCTCTCGCGGATGGCTTCCATGTGCTTGCCTGGCGTCACTGAATCTCGGCCGAGGAAGAGCGGCGTGAAGGTCCGGCCTCTGTTGAGATACTCGTTCCAGGAATCGCCGCCGCCCGTATCACCGAAGGCCCAGAAGTAAGTTCCTTCAGCGCCCATTTGGAAACAGGTCCAGGCCTGCAACCGATGGTAGGTGTATGGATCCAACAACCGGCTCGGGCCGCTGCACGAATAGAATTCAATCCGCCGTCCTGCTTCGCGCTGCTTGCGATAGAAATCAGCGAAGAGAGTGCCCTCCTGAAGCATCATAGGACGATTGGGGCATAAAACGTCTGACGCGGACATCAGTTGTGGGGTGGCCTCTTCGGGCTTGCGATAGGTCGGATCTTCCCAGATGACGACTTTCAGCTCGACTGCTTTGATGGCCCGTGACCAGGCGACGATGATGCGGTCCTGTTCGTTGCGGTGGGGCTCATCAACAAGAAGCAGGAACAGCCGATCTGGTTCGATGCCTTTCGTCCGTGCGTGAGCGACCCAGAACTTAATCCAGTTACCGACTTTTTTTGCGAACAGCGGCTCGCCAATTTTCGTTCCGGCTATCGAGCCGCCAACAGCGTTGAAAACGCAATAACGCCTGGCTTTCGGCCAAAGGTCGACCCACTGGTCGAAATTTGCCGTGCTCGGCTTGTCCTTGAAATCACCGGCGTCATTGAATGTACCCATTGCCATCACCCCGCGAGTGGCCCACGGGGAATCCACGTAGCGGCTCTGCAAGTGAGCGATCAGAGCTATACGGTTTTGAGGGGTGACGCCGTACATTTTCGATGCGTTCGTGTAGTCCCAGCCACCGACGTGCAATTGGGGCCACTCAGGAAAAGTCATATCGAACACTCGAACGCTCAATGGAATCCGCATGGGTTTCTTTGTCGCGCCCGTAACAACAATATGTCCCTGGTGCCGGCCGGCCGGGATGTTTCCAGGTGTTATGGAAAGCCATACTTGCCTTGCCATTCCAGCCGGCAGCGAGATGTTGTAAGCGCCGCCGGCAGCAGCCACCTCCGGCAGCGCCGCGGCGACGGCCGTGCCTTCATGGGTGTCCGTCCATGCCACTTCGTGGACGGACAGGTTGCCGGGCTCGTTCAAGCCCGGTATGCCTTCGAATTCCAGCGTTGCGGTGAGCGGCCGTTTGGAGCAGTTCGTGAGGTTGAACGTACCGGCGCGGGTTTCACCTTTCATGGCAGCGACCTCGACCTTCAGGGAAGAGGTCTGTTCGGGCAGTTCTACAGTTGTCAGGAAATCCCATGGGTTGGCGGGCCAGGCCACGATCTCCGGCCGGCCAACGACCTCGCGAAACGCGCCCAGGATTGCGTAGACCCGCGCGTGAACCGCGTGGAAGGGGAACGCACCCCGGAACGTTTTGCTGTCGATTTCGGGGAGCTCGTCAATGGCACGCTCAATCGCCGCGATCTCTTTGGCGAAATTGGCTCGATCCGCCGCAGGGATTTCTGCGGCATCCAGAACATTCTGAACACTGACCAGGTCCAACCCCATGCGTCGTTTGACCGCCGCGTTGAAGAGGTCTTCTTTGTAGTACTCCATGGG